>MFLT01000008.1:0-52903 GCA_001781415.1 Candidatus Kaiserbacteria bacterium RIFCSPLOWO2_01_FULL_45_25 | reverse complement strand
GCTAGCTTCGGCCGCCGGGATTATTCCGGTAGTCGTATTTAAAACCGCCAAGGAGATTGATAAGCGGGGGGTTGCAGTTGTGATTCGTGAAGCGCTAGTGGAAGGCTTGGCTGAGGTTGTGGCCCGTGCGGGAGCCAAGCCAGCTGATTGCCTCGTCCTGCTAGATGGTGGACTCAAAGCCCCAGTAGAGTTTGTCCACCAAGAGACAATTATTAAAGGTGATGCTAAAGAGCCAGTGATTGGGCTGGCGTCGATTTTTGCCAAAGTGACGCGTGATGCTTATATGACTAAGCTGGCCAAAAAAGCTAAGTATGTGCCGTACGACTTTGCGACTCATAAAGGATATGGTACAAAAAGGCATCGAACGGCGGTAACGGAGCACGGACTCTCGCCGGAGCACCGGGTCAGTTTTTGTCGCAATATAGCCCTAGAAATGGCAGAAAAGGCTAGGAAATAGCCAAAACCGCCCATTTGCCCTTAAAACAGTTGCTTTTTTACAAGGATTTGCTATAGTTTCGCCACTATGGTAATTCGAATGCGACATACGCGGTCACACACCGCCAACCGACGCTCTCATCATGCGCTTACTGCACCAGAAATGGCTGTGTGTAAGAACTGTGGAGCACATCACCGCCCACATCACATGTGTCTAGCGTGTGGTTTCTATAAGGGACGTGTAGTTATTGATTTGGCAGCTAAGAAGAAGGACCGAGAGGCCCGTATCCTAGCCAAGAAAGAGGCTCGAAGTGGAGAAGTGGCAGAGACTCCAGTAGCGACTGAAGAAGCAAAATAAATTAAAAACCAAACCCCGCAAGGGGTTTGGTTTTTAATTTATGGTCGGAGTAGTGTGGATTTGGTCCACCTTCATGTTATTTAACATGGTATAGTAATCTCAGTAGAATTTTAGTACATTTTTTTATGGCAAATAGGCACCTTTCACGTAGTATCGTTCTTCAAGCCCTCTTCGAGTGGGATTTAAATGCAGTCGATAAAAAGGACGTTATAGATATTCTAGATCGCAACATTGAAGAATTTGCACAAAATAAGACCGACCGACCTTTTATGGAGAAGTTGCTTACTGGTATTTTGAGTAAGCAGACCGAACTGGACCTAGTCATTTCTAAAGCCGCTCCGGAGTGGCCAATTGATAGAATTTCACCCGTAGACAGAAACATCCTTCGTCTTGGGCTTTTTGAGTTGTTGTTTTCGGAACGTTCAGAGGTCCCAGCTAAGGTAGCTATTAACGAAGCCATTGAACTAGCTAAACAATTTGGTGGCGATAACAGTAGTCGTTTTGTAAACGGAGTACTTGGTGCTGTCTACAAAGAAATTGGCGAACCAGGAAAAGAAGAGCAAAGTAAGCGCCGCAAGAAGGAAGTACCATTTGACCAGATGCCAATTGAGCGTCTCTCCGGAGCGGTGGTTTATGCTGAGGAAAATGGCGAGATGTACTTTGCTCTGGTGCACGATATCTTTGGACACTGGACTCTATCTAAGAGTAAGGTGGCGGACGCTGAGACGGTAGAGCAGGGAGCGATGCGAGCTCTTCTCGAAGAGATTGGTCTTCCGGTAGAGATTGAAGCAGAGCTTGGTAACAACGAATACATTGCTACACAACCTGAAAAAGGAAAGGTTCGTAAGCAAGTACACTACTTCCTCGCCAAAGCTCCATACCAAGAACTGGTTCTGGCTAAGAAGGGAGGACTTGATGATGCTAGATGGTTCCGAGTGGCTGATATCTTGGCCCTTAACTTCTACGAAGACATTTTGCCGATTGTAACCAAGGCCATTACCATGTTGGTTGGCAGACGCAGTAAATAGTGATACTCTCAAAAACAATAACTGGAAATACACCTATGTCTGAACGAAATATTGAATCCGACCTACAAATGCTCCAGGAAATACTGGGTGTTACCTTTGCTGACCCTACCATTCTTTTGTCTGCAGTGACACACCGTTCGTATTTAAATGAACATCGCGAAGCAACCTGGGAGCATAACGAGCGACTAGAGTTTTTGGGTGATGCTGTGCTTGAGCTTGTAGTGACTGACTACCTATTTTCAAAGTATCCTGAGAAACCAGAAGGAGAGCTCACTGCTATCCGAGCGGCTTTGGTTAACACTAATTCACTCGCAGCCGCTTCAGAGATTCTAGGTGTAAACAAATACCTACTGATGTCTAAGGGTGAATCAAAGGATGAAGGACGAGCGCGGCAGTACATCTTGGCGAACGTTTTTGAATCTTGTATTGGTGCGATGTATCTCGACCAAGGTTATGATAGTGCGAAGAAGTTTATCGCTGATAGATTATTTGGAAATACTGAAGACATTGTTAAACAGCGTTTGTGGCAAGATGCCAAGAGTCGCTTCCAGGAACTTTCCCAAGAACACGCCTCAATTACACCAACCTACGATACGCTTTCACAAGACGGACCAGACCACGACCGTATCTTTACCGTCGGAGTCTTCTTACGTCACGAAAAAGTAGGGGAAGGCAAAGGCCGCTCTAAACAAGAAGCCGAACAACAAGCGGCACAGGCTGCAATCAAAGCCAAGGGTTGGGACGAATAATATGGTTCTTACCTTGATACAAAAAAGCTCCGCCTCCACCGGAGCTTTTTTGTATCAACTAACAGCTTAATCAAAGCCTGGTTATGGCTGCATGGTATACTTTTGCTATGAATAAGAGCGCGCTACAGAAACGTTCCTCAGGATTTACCCTCCTAGAGCTTTTGGTAGTGATTTCGATTGTAGCCCTCTTAACGGCTGTGATTGCAGTTAATGCTCTGCAGTCTGGACAACTAAGTCGTGATGCCAAACGCCAAGCTGACATACGCTCACTGCAAAGCGCCGTGGAGTTATATAAGAACAATAACGGTCGCTACCCAGAAGGTTGTCGGGGAGCTAATACTTGGTCTGGACAGCCAGGCACCAGTTACGCCTGTGCGGCCGGCAGTTCTCAGTACATTATTGGTTTGGCACCAGAGTTTATTTCTGTCTTGCCCTTTGAGGAGAAACTAAACGGTCTTGATTCTGGATACGTATATAGAACTAACGCTAATGGCACTGTCTATAAAATTATGGCCATGAATACCGTAGAAGCTGAGTTGGTTGACTACACTAATCCGCTGCGAAGTTGTGATATTAGACCAGACTCACTTGGACGTTTGCAGAACCTTGGTGTAAACGGTGTAGATACTTCAGGTTGGTGCACCACCGCCACATTGGCTGCCAATGAACCACCAGGATCAGCTACTTCTTATGGATCAATTCCAAATTGTCGTATGAGTACGGGTACAAATCTAGATGGTGGTAACGGACGCTTTGAACGATCGTTTGGAGTGTGGGGCGGATTTGAGCCACTAGCTGGTGGAGTTAACCGTGCGGCTGAAGTGCGAAATACTGCCGTTGTTATTTGTAAGTAAATTTATTATGGAAAAAGCAATTTTTAAAAAGGGATTTACATTGGTTGAGCTGATGGTGGTAGTCACCATCATTGCTCTCCTCTCAGCGGTGTTGTTTGCAAACTTCGGTGATGCTCGTAAGTCATCACGAGATAAAGCCCGCATGACTGAACTCAAGGAGCTACAGCTTTCTCTTGAGTTATACAAAGCACAATACGGTCGCTACCCAGCTGCTGGGTGTTCAACTGCGGCCGCCAACTTCGCCGGTCCTGGTCCAGCTACTTCTGGTAACTTCACGTCATGTACTAATTACATAACCGGACACACCGCTGGAGTTACTTTTGTTCCAGACTTTACCTCAGAACTTCCAACTGACACTATGTTTGAAGACGAGGCCAATCGTGGTTTTTATTATCGGACTGACGCCACTGGTTCCAGTTATAAGCTGATGGTGTTTGACTCGGTTGAACTTGAGACAATCGCCGCTTATGGTGAAGAACTTTCTCGCTGTCCGTCTGCTGGTGGTGCTTGTGGTACTACCGTGCCAGCGAACACCTACGCCGTCTATAGTGTTGGCGCTGAGGACTGGTAATTAGAGAAGTTGTTATGTACCTCAAGGAGCTCACTATTGCTGGATTTAAGTCGTTTGCCAAAAAAGGCGAATTGGAATTTTCTGCGCCCATCACGGCGATTGTTGGACCAAATGGTTCTGGCAAAAGTAACGTAGCGGAGTCTTTTCGGTTTGTACTCGGTGAGCAGTCTGTTAAGTCTATGCGCGGCAAGCGCGGTGAAGATTTGATTTGGGGCGGGTCATCATCGGTCGCGCGCGGCAACCGAGCTGGGGTTACTATCGTACTTGATAACACCAAGAAGGTATTCCCATTAGACTTCGAAGAAATCCGTATCGAGCGCGTAGTGCATCGCGATGGACAAAATGAATATATCTTAAACGGCTCTGCGGTCCGCCTTAAAGACATACAGGAGTTGTTGGCGTCTGCCAATATTGGCTCAACTGGTCACCATATAATTTCTCAAGGTGAAGCTGATAGAATTTTGACTGCCAATCCAAAAGAACGTCGTGAGATGATTGAAGACGCGCTCGGTCTAAAGATTTATCAATACAAACGCCAAGAGGCAGAGCGTAAACTTAATAAGACAGTAGAGAACGTAGCTCAGGTAGAGTCTCTCAGGCGAGAAGCGGCGCCGCATTTGAAATACCTGGAGAAGCAAGTTCAGAAGATTGAAAAATCACTCCAACTCCAAGAACAACTTAAGAGTGTGTATGGTGAATACTTACGCCGTGAAGACGTGTACATTGCGTTTCATCATGATCGGTTATTGGCCGAACGTCGTGAACCAGAAGCCTTGCTTAAGAAGGCTGCCGCTGATTTGGCTGATGCTAAAAAGACTCTCCAGGCCACTGAATCCAAGAGTGACTCAGAACCACTCATTGCAGCGCAGGAGGCGGTACAGAAGGCTGTAATGGAACGCCAGCAGGCAGAGAGGGAGGTGAGTAAGTACGAAGGGCAGATTGCACTCTTGGAGCGCCGCCTGGCTGAGCAGGAACGTCGGGCTACCAGTACCGAAGGCAAGGCAGTGGCGTACAAAGATATCTCAGCTTTGATTACTGATATTGAGCAGCAGGTTGGTAAGGCCCTGCAAAAAAATGAAGTGACAATTTTGCAGCGGGCGCTTTCTGATATTGTGCACCGACTGAAGTTGTTTATTGAACGCTCCTCCGAGGCCAAAGACACCACCTCTGAATTTGATAAAAAAGAACTCGGTAGACTTAAAGATGAAATGTCTGCTTTAACTAAGCGGGTGGCAGATTCTATTCGTGACGAAGCCAAGGCTCGCGCTACCTATGAAGGTATCGAGCAAGCACGCGTAGCGGCAGCAACCGATGGTCGCGAAGCGGAGCGAGCAGTGTTCCGCTTGGTGGGTGAGCAGCGTGAGCTTGAGACTAAGCTTGAGCGTATTGATAGAGAGCTGGCTATTCTTGAGCGTGACCGTAATGAATTTAAGCGTGAACTGCAAGAAGCAGTTGCTCTTTTGGGGCGGGCAGCCGCAGCGTATTATGATTTTAAAATTCTTGATGAGGAAGGCAAGGAAGTATCAATAGAAGTGTTAGCAGCTGAAGATCGTGATGCCCAACGTACTCGTCGTCATGAACTGGAGAAGCTAAAGATTCGTCTGGAGGAACTTGGTATTGGCGCTACTGATGAAATCATTAAAGAATACAACGACGCCAAAGAACGTGATGCATTCTTGGCGCACGAAATTGCCGACCTAGAGGCTTCAATTATAAAACTCCGCGAACTAATTGCTGAGCTAGACAGCAAGCTGGAGGAACAATTTGTAGTTGGTATCAAAAAAATCTCAGCAGAGTTTAATCGTTTCTTTACACTAATGTTTGGTGGTGGTGAAGCTGAACTGGTGACTGTGGTCACCAAAACCCGTGGTGCTGATGAAGAACTCTTTGAAGAAGGGGAAGAGGTAGAGGAGAAAAAAGAAGACGGTATAGAACTCATCGCTAAGCTGCCAAACAAGCGCGTGAAGGGTTTGGAGATGCTGTCTGGTGGTGAGCGAGCACTCACTTCCATCGCCCTTATCTTTGCGATGAGTCAGGTTAATCCACCACCGTTCATTATCCTCGATGAGACTGATGCGGCTTTGGACGAAGCTAACAGTCGTCGCTATGGTGACATGATTGAAGAGCTGGCCAAGAAGTCTCAACTGATTCTTATCACGCACAACCGCGAGACGATGAGTCGCGCTGGTATCTTGTATGGAGTGACGATGGGAGGGGATGGAATCTCAAAACTTTTGTCTGTGAAATTGGACGAAGCAGTAGCAGTTGCTAAGTAGAAATAGGGAGCACGTAGTGCGACCATATTTTACTTATGCAGGCGCTTAGTTGAATTCGACCCACAAGGGAGAATTCAACTGTAGCGAGCTGCCAAATAACTTAAAGCCGTGATATATTTCCAATAGCCCTGCGTTTGCAGTAAGACAAGTCGGGTGCCAACGTCCGTCCAATGTCGTAGGCGATAATGAGTCAGGGATATAGTGAATTGTTTCAATTCCAAGGTCCCGCGGGCGCTTAAGGAAACTTCGGCGCCTTTTCTTTTGTCTAAATCAAAATAAGAAAGACCCCAATCGCGAATGCGTTCGGGGCCTTGTTGAAGCGGATCGATGTACAGTTTTACACAAACATGTGCAAAATTTGATGTGCCGTCCACATAAGGATGTAGAAAAGTGCTGTGAGGGAGGCTCCTCGGACCAGGGCTACCGCCAAGCTACGCACGCGACGCTTGACTGTGCTTGTGCCGTAAATCACGACACCTGCAAAGTACAAAACCAGACCGTAGCCTGCTCCTAGAAGCAGTATGGCCGGAACAGCCTTGACCATTTGCGTGAGCGTGTAAAGGTCCATACCAAAGCCAAAGAATTTGACGGCGGCATGCAGTGTGAGCAGACCGACAATGGCAAAGAGGGCTTTGTTTTCGATGGAAGTGGACATGTGTTCTCCAGAAGTGGGTGATGATGAGAGGATCGAGACTGTTACAATAGTAGCACACTTTTAATTAAATGTCAAAAACTGTCGGAGCAGATTCAGCTTCAAAGTGCGCCACCTTTTCTTATGGAAAATTTTAATATCTAGTATTTATTAAGATTTATGGTATAGTTCTGGTTGGTTAATTCACGCCCTTTCTTTGTTTTTTATATTACGGAGGCCTTATGGCTAAAAATCTTGAGGAACTGTATCGTCTGTCTGAGCAACACCTGAGCCTCCCAGGCCAGGAAGCCTTTCAGGTTTTGGTTGCCCGCAATGACATGTTGTCGGCAAAAATGCTCCTCTTGGGAGCGATCCTCAGCGAGACTGAATGTCTCACTCTGCACAAGAAGGTGGTCGACGACCTCCTGAAAGAGGTCGGCCTGTCTCTGGCTGAGCTCAACGCGGCCATAACCGCGTCTTAAATCCAGTCTGCTGGACAACAACCCACCAATCTTGAAGGAGGTCGAACCTCCTTCAAGATTAAAAAACCCACCACTTGGTGGGTTTTGTTTTAATATAAAAACAGCATGAGAGGGTTAGTCTCATGCTGTGGTGGGATAGGCAGGTGTCTTAGCCATAGTTCGCAGTCCACGGCTGCATAGTAGGACTCATCAGATCACCTTGTTCAAGACCTCGAACCGACCCGTCTGATAAAACCTGATTGAGTAGCGACCTCATTCAAACATTATCGTGTACTCTAATGGCGCGGGGAGACGTTAGGTGGAGAGTGGAATCATTGCAATGAAAGGAGCGAACTCCCTAATTACTATACAACCAATTAATTCAATATCAAGTTTGGGTCGAAGATGTTCTAAAAATGGCCACGCATCTTTGGTGCGTGGCCATCTTTATTTCTCCTTAAGCTACTAGTTCAAAATCAAGTTGGCGAGCCTCTTTATCGGCGGCGATGAGCTTAACAGTTACCTTATCTCCGAGGCGGTAGACTTTGCCGGTCTTTTGGCCTTTAATGCGGTACTGACTAGCTTCGTGTTCGAAGTAGTCACTCTTGATTGAAGCAAGACGCACCATACCATCAGCTAGACAAGACTCTTCTTGGACATAGATACCCCAGTCAGTCACACCAGTGATAACACCAGCGAAGGTCTCGCCGATTTTGTTCATCAAGTATTCTACTTGCTTAAACTTAATTGAGTCACGTTCAGCTGACACTGCTTCCATTTCACGCTGTGAAGACTTGATAGACATACGCTCGTAGGTAGCTAGTTCCTTTGGTCCAATGACTGAACCATCAAGGTGCTTACGAAGCATACGGTGAGCCATGAGGTCGGGGTAGCGACGAATTGGTGAGGTGAAGTGAGTGTAGAACTTAAACGCTAGACCAAAGTGTCCAATGTTCTTCGTTGAATACACGGCTTTGGCCATGGTGCGAATACTGGCCGTCTTGATGAGGTTTTCTTCTGGCTTACCAGCCACTTCTTTAAGAAGTTTATTGATAGTAGTAGCCTTAACAATTCCTTTATGAGTTTCAAATTCATAACCAATAGCGCGGAGGAACATACCAAGCTCTTCAACTTTGTCTGGGTCTGGGGTGTCGTGAATACGGTAAATAAAGGCGAGTTCTTTGCCTTTGTCTTTTGATAGATTGTAGATGTGGGTAGCTACTTCGCGGTTGGCGAGAAGCATGAAGTCCTCAATCATAAGCATGGTTTCCACGCGTTCTTTCTTATACGCTCGGATTGGAGCACCACGTTCATCAAGTTCAAACTTAACTTCAGCAGACTCAAAAGCAATAGCACCTTGCGCATAACGCTTTTGGCGGAGCTTGCGTCCGAGTGTCATCATGATATTGAGTTCAGCTAGGTATGGCCCGTCTTGTTTGTCGAGCACTTCTTGTGCTTCTTCGTAACTAAAGCGCTTGTCTGAGTGCATGATGGTCTGTCCGTACCAGGCGTTCACAATATGTGCATCTGGAGTAAGTTCAAAAATAGCTGAGAAGGAAAGTCGGTCCTCGTTTGGTCGCAATGAACAGAGGTCGTTACTGAGAATTTCTGGCAACATCGGAATCACTCGGTCTACGAGGTAGACAGAAGTAGCACGTTCTTTAGCTTCCTCATCAATACCATCATTGTCTCGTACGTAGTGGGACACGTCAGCGATATGAATACCAATTTCATAGTTACCGTTTGGAAGTGTCTGGCAGGAAAGGGCATCGTCAAAGTCCTTGGCATCAACTGGGTCGATGGTCATGGTGGTGATACCACGGATGTCACGACGTTTAGGGTCGGCAATAGCTTCAGCAAAAATCTGCTCTTTGGTAGCAAAGAGTTCTTGAGCAGCCTTCTGGACTGACTCTGGGAATTCTTTTGAGAATCCACCTGAGCGAATGATGGCTTGCATCTCAGTCTCATGATCGCCAGCGTGTCCGAGGGTTTCGGTTATTTTTGCTACTGGGTCGAGGAGAGGTTCAGTCCACTTAGTAATCTCAACTACTACCTTCATGCTGATGTCACTAGGTGTGGCATCAGGAACGATTGGTCGGATGTGAATGCGCCCGTTGTCTGGCTGGAGGTAGGGGACGGTCTTACCGTCAATTTTTCGCTCTTTAATAGTACCGATGAGTTCTCGGTAGGCAGCTTTGGTAACTTCGACAACTTTACCTTCCTGACGCTTGCCCGGAACTTTCTTTTTGAGTTCAACCATTACAATGTCGCCATCAAGCGCAAAGCCGAGGTTTTCTCGTTCAATAATAATATCTTCAGCGTGGTCTGGATGGTTTACAAAACCAGTTCCTTTACCACGGACCATAATTGGCCCTTCAAAATTCGTAGTATTTGACATGTGCCGCTTAGAGTAGCACAGGCTTGACAGCTAGGCTATAGGGTGTAGATTAATACACACAGAGGCGGTTCCTGACCGATGTATCTGACCAATTGTGAAAGCAGTTGCAAAGTCCATCACCTATGTCATTCTGACTTCGGTTAGACTGAAAGTAATCGTCTCTCCCCAATTATAGCTCCAAGTGCGTACGCGTATCTTGGGGCTTTTATTTTATTGACATCATATTGTCGTGGCTGTACTTTAATACCTGGAATAAAAAGCAGTATCGTAAATAGGGTGCAGGTTGTACCGACGTACGTATCATCCTTCTGGATCAGCTTGGTCAGAATTTATGCAAAACCAAGTTTCTGCAGCGGTTGAAATACACCGTATGTAAGCTTGGTTGCTCGTTTGGGCTGGCGGACACCTAGGTGGCCGCGTGTGCTTGGGGCGCTCAGTCTGTTTAAGGTCAGTTTTGGCTTCGGCCAAAATTAGGCGCGTAACTACTGAGCAGGGGCCTCCTGTTACTTATGCATGAATGTTGGGTGTATATTGCTTTTGTTCCCCCTACATGTCCCGAAGCGCTTGCGCTTCGGGATTCTTCTTTCGCCTTGACAACTTCGTGATTTTGATTTACTTTAGACGCGGATCGGATGGCGTCAACATGAGTACTTAGCCTGACCGCTGACAGCCTGCACCACAGCTCTTAACGGTTTACGGATGACCATTGTGTTAGACATATTGACGGCGGCTGCCTACTGCTATCGATGTGCGTTCTGTGTCTCTTTGGATAACTACTCGACGTTCATCCGGTCCAACTTCATAGCCCCGTGTCTGCATCTTGCGGCACGGGGCTTTTTCTTTGGTTGACATATAATTATTTTGATACTAAGGTATTGGTCGGCCAGGTAGTTCATTGAGTAGTTGCCAGCAGTCTGCGGCATGACCAGCTAAGTCAAATGCAATGCATGAGACTTTTCCCGCGGGTTGTCTTTTTGCATCGATCTAGATTGGCTGCAGTTTCTCCAGGTTTACCCCAATTGCCTGCAATCAATTAGTTCATGTGGTTCATACTGCTAGGTTCTACCCGGTCGACCAATTTCATGCTTCGTGCTCGCTTTTGCGACACGAAGCATTTTCTTTATATAAATTTTCATAATAAAAAAACCGCCCTAAAAAATTAGAGCGGCATACAAGGACGGTCGATTCCGTCTTTATAAAGTGCGTATTTGATTTCGACCAGCCGGGCTCTTGTGAGTAGTTTGAGTGCGGTCTTTGTGGTCCCAAAACCTGGTTGCAGTATTTTCGCGAGCTCAAGGTCCGGTTTCTTGGCAAGCTGATTTAGGCTCCCGATGCCACCTTTATATAGTAGCTCAGCAGTAGTTTGGGTGAGGTGGGGGAGTCCAAGTCGCTTTTTGTTAGAAAGTTTATTCTTTTCCACCCACTGTTTCGCCGCAGACTTGTTTCTGAAGAAGCGTGATTGGGGTCCGCCCATGGCCTCGACAAATTTCTCAAATGGTAGTCGATCAAGCTCCTGATAGGTGTAGACACCTTGTTTCCAGAGATTAAACAGTTTCCTTTGGTTGATGAAATCATCGAGTCGAATACTGAAGTCTGGCACAAAATCCAGACCTCGTATTTTAAGTGACCATTCTAGATTGGCTAGGTGGCGCACTTTCAGCTTTGGTATCTTGGTTCGGAGACCGAAACGGGTGTATTTTGCTAAGGCTTTAAACTTGGTAATTCCAGCCTGGGTAAGGATTTTGGTGAACTCTAGGCTGAGCTCACCACTTTCGTGGATGGAGTCAGCTCTGTTCATAGGTGTTCCTTTGAAGGTTCTGGTCTTTGCGTAGGGTATCACAACCAGATTAAGATGTCAGTCCTTGACCAAATAACCAGTATCTGATACTCTAGCGCCACTATGTTAAAGATGCGATTGCAACGAATTGGCCGCAAGAACAACCCGTCATACCGGTTGATTGTTACTGATTCACGAAACGCGGCCTCACGAGGACGCAGTGTAGACCTACTCGGTTCATACGAACCAAAGCTCGGAACTATCATCATTGATAAAGAAAAAGCTAAGCATTGGATCAGTAAAGGAGTTCAACCTTCAGACACTGTATACAACATGCTCGTAGCGCAAGGAGTTATCGAAGGACGCAAGAAGAACGTACTTCCAAAGAAGTCTCCAATCATCGACGAAGCTAAGCTTAAGGCTGAAGCAGAAGCTAAGGCCAAGGCCGAAGCCGATGCCAAGGCAGCAAAGGAAGCCGAAGAAGCAGCGAAAGCCGCAGCCGAGGCAGAGCCTGAAGTAGCAGCAGAAGAGGCTAAGACCGAAGAAGTTGCTGCTTAACTACATATTTTCAAACAAACCGTGTGTTCTTTACACACGGTTTTGTGTTGACGGGTGGGGATAGCTCTCGTATCATTAAGGTAGCAACGTCACGCTTGTGGCGCATGCTTACCAGAATAGCTAAGAATATTGAATGTATGGATTCGCATGAAGATAAGCAGTTTCTAGAGACGCTTGTAAAAGCGCTTGTTGACCATCCTGAAAGTGTAAGAATCAACCGAACAGTCGATGAGATGGGAGTACTCCTTACCCTTGATGTGCATGCAGAAGATATGGGTAAGATTATTGGACGCTCTGGCAATACTGCCAAGGCTATCCGCACCCTCCTTCGTGTTGTCGGAATGAAGCACGACGCCCGAGTAAACCTCAAAATCAACGAACCAGAAGGAGGTCGAGGCATGAGTAGTGAGATGAGTGAGGCGATGCGGGAAGATAATCCTTCAGCCGCTGAACCAAAATCGTTAGATCAAGCGATTGAGGATTTGAAAATCTAGTCGTTTGTACCACCTAGTCGTGACCGTAAAAATCTCAGCAGATTTTTCCTACGGCTTCGGCGGCAACAAAGTAAAAGCCAGACACCTGTCTGGCTTTTACTTTGACTGGCTTGCCGCCTGCAGATGTTCACGACCAGGCGGTACTGCACTATCGCTGTATTTCTGCAAAGGGTACCCCTAGGCAAATCTACTACACAGGATACAAGCTCTATCAGTTTGAGACACTGGTATAATTATTTGATAATAATTTAAATAATAGTATGGACTCACAACCTTGTAAGTGCTCAAATAAATATCTTTTAAAAATTCTTTTGCTGGTAATTATTTTACTCCAATTCACTGGGCTATTTTTCAGCTCTAGCTATTTTGGTAGTTTAGCTAAGCTTATAGAAACAAATAGCCAATCTACTTACGATTCTGTGCGAGCGTTAAGTGTTTCCAGGGAGGATTCTCGTCCTGTGGATTCTGTACCGACTTCGTCAAGTAACACAGAATACAAAAATTCTGAATACGGCTTTGCTTTGGCTGTACCAAAAGTTTGGAATGATATTGGATTTGTCACATGGAAAGGGGTCGGAGCAAAGGGTCAGACTACATTTAACTATTTTCTACTAGCAAACACTAAAGATAATTTTATGGTAAGTAGTATTGGAATTTACCCAGTCGCTACGTATGTAAAAGATCAGTGTGATGATATAGAAAGCCCATGCTTACCTGGAGTTGAAATAGGACGAAACAATCAGTATGTCTTTGTGAGCGAACTAATTTCACCAGAAGCCTTTGGCGATTGTTATGTTGCCGGCACGGAGCGGTTTGGAGGAGGCTTTTATGAAGTTAATAAAGAGCTTTGTGAGGTTGGAGCTACTGGGCGTTATTCTGAACGAGATGCGGATAACTTCACAGTGTTTGAGGTCAAATAGGGGATTAAATTGAGAACAGTCACAAAACCCCCGGCGCTACGCGCCGGGGGTTTTGTATGCTAGGATTTTTGAATGATTAAAGGATATGACTTTATTGGCATCGCGGCGATTCCGTTTCTGCACGATGGTAAGGGAAAATACCTAGTTGGCTTGCGGACTGATAAATGTCGGGATGAGCATTTTACTTGGGAGCCGCTCGGCGGAGGAGGTGTGAAGTTCGGTGAAAAAATCGAAGACGCCATCAAACGTGAGGTGAAAGAAGAAACAGGGTCCGAACCTTTTAATCTTGAGTATCTAGGAATGCGTGAGCCAATTCGAGAACATGATGGTAAGAAGACTCACTGGATAGCTTTTGACTACCGTGCCGAAGTTAATCCAGACGAGGTAAAAATTATGGAACCAGATAAGTGTGCTGAGATACGATGGTGTACTATAGAAGAAATCCCTACGCCACGCCATTCTCAGTTTGACCTATTCTTAGAAAGCTACAAAAATAAATTATAAACATGCAGTTTCATATTATCTCTTTGTTTCCAGAAGTTTGCCAAGCCTATTTAGAGGCGGGGGTGCTTGGTCGTGCCCAAAAGACCGACAAGGGGAAGGGGGCCAAGGTGCGTGGCAAGAAGATGGAAGTTGCGTACTACAATCCTCGTGCATACACGACCGATAAACACCGCAAGGTAGACGAACGACCATATGGCGGCGGACCAGGAATGGTTATGATGGCGGAGCCTATCATTCGAGCATGGGAGAAGGCGGTCGGACGAAAGACTGCAGCGATAAAAGCCGGGAAGGTAAAGACACTTATTATGTCTCCACGCGGGACGGTCTTTACTCAGGCTTTGGCCAAGGAGTATGCGGCCAAGTACGAGCATTTGGTGCTTATCTCTGGACGGTATGAGGGGATTGATGATCGGGTGCGCCAAATCCTCAATGCGGAGGAGGTGTCAGTCGGTGACTATATCCTTACTGGCGGTGAACTACCGGCTCTAACTATCGTAGATGCCACCGCCCGCCAAATCCGCGGCGTACTGGGTACGTTTGAGTCTCTAGAGGAAGAACGCCCAACTAAAGGGGAAGTGTATACACGCCCCGAGGTCTATGAATATAAGAAGAAGAAATACGTGGTCCCAAAGGTCCTGGTAGAGGGGAATCATAAGGAAATTGACGCCTATCGTGGCAAAACTGACAAATAAGGAGAATTTAGACTGGAGCCTGACTTTCGCCAGACTAGAAAATCCCGTCTGTCTATTGCAGTTTTCCACAGTTTTGGTATAATCCCCGGCACATACGTAAGAGGTCTCGGGTGAGTTATGGTTGGGAGATGATTTCGTGTCGCGCAGCAAGCAATTGATGTCGATATTAATAAAATAAAACTAAGCAGAACGTAAAGCGCGCAAGCGCATTTTGTGCTGTTAGTTTTTAGGGGTAATAATCATTTAGTGTTTTATGGAAGCAACACAAAAAGATCGAACAATCTCTGTTGGTAAATTACCACAGAAGCGATTTGAGCTCAGTCCTCAACCTCGCATCCCATTACCAGATCTCATTGAACCACAACACGAGTCATATCGTTGGTTTATTGAAACTGCTCTCAAAGAAATTTTCACTGAATTTTCACCAATCAGTGACTATTCTGAGAAGAAGTTTGAACTTAAGTTCAAGAAGTACGAACTTGGGTCACCAAAGACAACTCCAGAGTTTGCAAAAGAAAACAAGCTTACCTACGAAGCGCCACTTCGCGCGCACGTAATCTTGAAGAACAAGACCTTCGAAAGTGAGAAGGATCAGGAAATCTTCATGACCGACCTGCCAGTAATGACTGAGCAAGGCACCTTCATCATCAATGGTGTGGAGCGTGTTATCGTGCCTCAGCTAGCTCGTTCATACGGTATCTTCTTTACGCAAGCTGAATCAAAAGGCAAGACACTATTTGGCGCCAAGATTATTCCAGCTCGAGGCGCTTGGGTAGAAATCGAATCAGAAGCTGACGGAGTTATCTATGTAAAGATTGACCGAAAGAAGAAGTTTCCAATTTCTTCACTACTCCGTGTACTTGGTTTGACCAAGGAGAAGGACATGATTGAACTCGTTAAAGCCGTACCCCGCGGTGAAGAGTACATGAAGGCAACTATTGCCAAGGACCCAGCGAAGACTGTCGAAGAATCATATATTGAAATCTACAAGCGTCTGCGAGACGGCGACCTTGCTACTGTCGACAACGCTCGCGAATTCGTACAATCTATTTTTGCTCCAGAACGATACGACCTTTCAGAAATCGGACGTCACCACTTTAACGAACGTTTCGGTCGCCCAATTGATAAGAAGGCAACTGACGAACGAACAGTTTCAATTGAAGATGTGCGTCTCATCATGACTCATATCATTACTAAGAACCACGAACCAGGTGCACTCGCTGACGACATCGACCACCTCGGCTTCCGTCGCGTGCGTTACTTCGGTGAAATGCTCCAACAGCGTGTTCGTGTTGGTATGACTCGCATGAAGCGAAATATCCAGGACCGTATGTCTACTATTGAGGCAGAGACATCTCTCCCGATGCAGATCATCAATCCACGTCCACTACAAGCTGCTATTAAAGAATTCTTTAGTACCAACCAGCTTTCACAATTCTCACAGCAACAAAACATTCTCGCTGAAATTGAACACCTTCGTACGCTCTCAGCGCTCGGTCCGGGCGGACTGACACGTGAACGTGCCTCTTTTGAAGTGCGTGACATTCACCCATCTCACTACGGTCGTCTCTGTCCTATCCACACACCAGAAGGTCCAAACATCGGACTCATCTTGCGTCTTTCAATGTACTCTCGTGTAAACCGTTTTGGTATTATCGAGACTCCATACGCAAAGGTGGTAAAGGGTGTTGTTACCAATGATGTTGTGTACATGAACGCTCATGAAGAAGAGAAGTATGTTATTGCTCACGCTGCTATTGAGTTAGATGCTAGTGGCAAGATTAAGTCAGACTTCGTGGAGGCTCGCAAGAATGGCGACCCACTATTGGCTGCCAAGAAAGATGTTGATTACATCGATATTGCTACCAACCAACCATTCTCAGTGGCGACTTCAATGATTCCATTTTTGAACCACGACGACGCCAACCGTACCCTCATGGGATCAAACATGCAGAAGCAGGCGACTCCTTGTCTCGTACAGGAAGCGCCGTTAGTAGCTACTGGTGTAGAAGGAATGGTGGCTCGTGATACAAAGCGAGTAATCTATTCTGATGATGCTGGAGAAGTAGTTGAGTGTGATGCTCGAAAGATTGTTGTTAAGAATAAGGAAGGCAAGAAGAAGGAATATGTACTCACTACTTACCAACGAACTAATGACTTCTCAGCGTTCTATCACCGTCCAGCAGTAACTGTTGGCGACAAGGTAAAGCGTGGCGATTTGCTAGCTGATACTTCATCAACTGACAATGGTCAGATTGCGGTAGGACAAAACGCTCTGGTGGCTTTTATGTCATGGAACGGTGCGAACTACGAAGACGCGATTGTTATTTCTGAGCGAATGGTAAAGCAAAGTAAGTTCTCAACTGTTCACCTCGATGAACTCGAAGTATCGGTACGAGACACAAAGCTTGGACCCGAAGTAACTTCTTCAGACATTCCAAACGTATCTGAACTTAAGCTCCGTAACCTCGACGAAAACGGAATCATCCGTATCGGTGCTGAAGTACGCCCAGGAGACATCTTGGTAGGTAAGGTAACTCCAAAGGGAGAAACACAACTTACACCAGAAGAACGTCTCCTTCGCTCAATCTTCGGAGAAAAGGCTAAGGATGTAAAAGATACTTCACTACGACTCGAAGCTGGAAAGCGTGGACGTGTGATTGGAGTAAAAATCTTCTCACGTGAAAACGGTGACCAACTCGAAAGTGGTGTTATCAAGCGAATCCACATCACTGTGGCTCAAGTACGTAACGTATCAGTTGGTGACAAGCTAGCTGGTCGTCACGGAAACAAGGGTGTTATCTCTCGTATTCTTCCAGAAGAAGATATGCCATACACCGAAGACGGGCGTCCAATTGACGTACTCCTTACACCACTTGGTGTGCCGTCTCGTATGAACCTTGGACAGATTCTCGAGCTTCACCTTGGTATGGCTGCAAACACTCTCGGCTATCAGGCTATCGTGCCACCATTTGCTGGTGCCAACGAAGGTCACGTAAAGGCTGAACTCAAGGCGGCTGGTCTTCCAGAAGACGGAAAGATTCAACTTCGTGATGGTCTTACTGGCGACAAATTTGCTCAGAAGACTGCCGTTGGATACATGTATATCTTGAAGCTTCACCACATGGTGGAGGACAAGATTCACATGCGTTCGATTGGGCCGTACTCACTTATTACTCAACAGCCTCTCGGAGGTAAGGCGCAGGTCGGAGGACAGCGTTTCGGAGAAATGGAAGTGTGGGCACTCCTCGGTTATGGTGCCGCCTACACCCTTCGTGAAATGCTTACTATCAAGTCTGACGACATCGTCGGACGTAGTGCCGCCTTTGATGCCATCGTTCGTGGCGAACAAATTAGTCATCCGCACACACCAGCGGCGTTCAATGTGCTTGTTAATCAGCTCCGAGGTCTTTCACTTGATGTGAAGCTCGACCGAGCTGAGAAGCCAAAGCGTGATTATGAGTCTGCCTAAATAAGTATCTATGTCAACACAACAACCATTTGCTAAGCACACTCCAGCTACGCCAAACTTCACAGAGATCAGTCTCAAGCTCGCTTCACCAGAAACGATTCTTGAATGGTCACACGGAGAAGTGACTAAGCCAGAAACAATTAACTACCGAACACAACGTCCAGAAAAGCACGGTCTTTTCGACGAAAGAATCTTTGGACCAGTAGAAGACTACGAATGTTCTTGTAAGAAGTACCGTGGCATTCGTTACAAGGGTATCGTTTGTGAGAAGTGTGGAGTAGAAGTTACTCGCGCCATTGTACGACGTGAACGCATGGGTCACATCGACCTCTGTATTCCAGTTTCACACATTTGGTTCCTTCGTGGTGTACCAAGTCGCATTGCGATGATTCTCGGTATTACTGCCTCATCAGTTGAGAAGGTAATTTACTTTGCTGGGTACATTGTTACTAAAGTAAGTGAAGACGATCGCGGACGACTCCTAAAGGAACTCGACACTGAATTCAAAACTAAGTACAAGGCTCTTCAAAACGAAGATGCTCGTGAGGCTCTAAAGACTCGCGCTGACGACATGAAGAAGGAGATTGAAGGCATCAATCCTGGAGTAGTTCTAGATGAAGCTAGTTTCCACCGATTTTCTATCAAGTACAGTACGCTCTTTGAGGCGCGTATCGGTGCTGAAGCTATCTTTGAACTCTTCAAGCAAGTAAATCTCCAAGACCTCCTCAAGCGACTTGAGAAGGAGCGTGAGACAGCTGGCGCAATGGAACGAGCCAAGCTCGACAAGCGTCTCTCACTCGTGCGTGGAATGGTAAACGCTGGTGTACGTCCAGAATGGATGTTCCTTACTCGTATCCCAGTTATTCCACCAGCGATTCGTCCAATGGTGGCTCTTGAAGGCGGACGTCATGCGTCTTCTGATCTAAACGACCTTTATCGTCGTGTGATTAACCGAAATAATCGTCTGAAGAAGCTCATCGACATCATGGCTCCAGACGTGATTCTTCGTAACGAAAAGCGTATTCTTCAAGAAGCGGTAGACGCCCTTATCGACAACTCAATTCGTCATGGTGGTGGTGCATACTCAGCAATGAGTCAAGCCCAGCGCCGTCCACTCAAGTCTCTTTCAGACTACCTCAAGAGTAAGCAGGGTTACTTCCGTCAGAACCTACTCGGTAAGCGTGTAGACTACTCTGGACGTTCCGTGATTGTTATTGGTCCGGAGCTGGCTCTAGACCAGTGTGGTCTGCCTAAGCACATGGCTCTTGAACTCTTCCGTCCGTTTGTTATCGCTCAACTCCTCAAGCAGGAACTAGCGTACAACATCCGTGGAGCAGGACGTCTCATTGAAGACGGAGTGCCAGAAGTATGGGCAATTTTGGAAAACGTGATTAAGCATAAGCATGTACTTCTAAACCGTGCTCCAACCCTTCACCGTCAGGGTATCCAGGCTTTCCGCCCAGTACTGATTGAAGGTAACGCTATCCAAGTCCACCCACTCGTTTGTCGCGCGTTTAACGCTGACTTCGACGGTGACCAGATGGCCGTTCACGTTCCACTTTCAGAGGAGGCCCAAATGGAGGCCCGAGAAATCATCTCAGCTAACAAGAACATTCTAAAGCCAGGATCGGCTGAACCGGTGGTATCTGAAAAGCTACTTGATATGGCGCTCGGAGCCTACTGGATGACAAAGGTTATCCCAGGAGCACTTGGAGAAGGAAAGTATTTCTCTTCACCAAACGACGCTATCAACGCGTATGACTACGGAGTAATCGACTTCCGAGCCAAGGTGCACGTACTCGCTACTGAAACTGAGAAGTACGCACAATACGAAGGTAAGATTTTTGAAACAACCGTTGGACGACTTATCTTCAACAGTGTGTTGCCATCTGATCATGACTTCATCAATGACATCATTGTGCAGCGAACACTCTTCGCGGTAATTATCGACATCATCGATGCTCGTGGTCCAGAAGCGGTGCCGCCAATTGTAGACAAACTCAAGAAGCTTGGACTCAAGTACGCGACACTCTCAGGTACAACTTGGGGAATTGACGAAGTACAGGTACCAAAGGAAAAGCCAGCGATTATCGAAAAGGCTCGCGGTGAAGAACGAGGTATCCTTGCTGCTTTCGAAGAAGGTCTCATCTCACGCGATGAACGTCGTCGTATGATTGTAGAAGTATGGCACCGTGCCAAGACTGAAATCGAACGCGTACTTCCAGAGACACTAGATGAAAATGGTTCAGCTTACGAAATGTGGAAGTCTGGTGCTCGAGGTTCTCTCGGACAGATTGCCCAGATGGCTGGTATGAAGGGTCTTATTGTAAACACTCGAGGTGAAACAGTGGAATTCCCAATTCTTTCTTCAATGAAGGAGGGTATGTCACCGATTGAATACTTTACTACTACTCACGGTTCTCGTAAGGGACTCGCCGACACGGCGCTTCAAACTGCGAAGGCTGGATACCTTACTCGCCGTCTCTTCGTGGTAGCGCAAGACGCTATCGTGACTGAGTCTGATTGTAAGACCAAGGCCGGTGTGCGCATCGGACGTGTGTCTGCTTCAGGTATTGAGATTGCTTTCTCAAAGGCTATCAAGGGACGTATCCTCTCTGAGGACGCAGTTGATTCAAAGGGTCGAGTTATCTTCCCTAAGGGTCACTTGCTCACTCGTCTTGATGCACTTACAGTTGAAGAATCTACTACTGAATCAGTAGTAGTTCGTTCACCAATGACCTGTAAGACTCTACGTGGTGTTTGTCAGCACTGTTATGGTATTGACCTCACCACCAACCAAATGGTTGATGTCGGAGAAGCAGTAGGTACTGTAGCGGCTCAAGCGATTGGAGAGCCAGGTACACAGCTCACTATGAACACTAAGCACGCCGGAGGAGCTGCGTCAGTCGGTGGAGACGTAACCTCAGGTTTGCCACGTGTAGAAGAAGTATTTGAAAAGCGTCAACCAAAGATTCCAGCTGTAGTCTCAAAGGCAGAAGGAATTGTGGTAGACATCCGAACTGAAGGACGTGAAAAGGTTATCGTGGTGGCGCCAGACATGAACGCTAAGGGCGCACCAAAGAAGAAGGACAACATTGAGTACGAAGTTCACTACCGACGTGTAGTAACTGTCTCAAAGGGTGACACAGTCATGCAAGGACAACTACTCACTGATGGTTCAGCCCTTCTGCCAGAACTCTTTAAGTTTGGTGGACAGGAAGTGACTCAGGACTACATCATTTCTGAAGTAAACAAGATTTACGAACTTCAAGGTGTGACCATTGCTCGTAAGCACATTGAGCTTATCGTTAAGCAGATGATGTCACGCGTGAAGATCACTGCCTCAGGAGATAGTCCGTTTACAGTTGGAGACGTAGTAGAAGAATGGATCTTCGTAGAAGCTAACAACAAGCTTAAGGAAGAAGGTAAGGAGGTAGCCAAGGCTGATAAGCTCATCTTGGGTATCACTGAAACTTCACTCTCACGTAAGAGTTTCCTATCGGCTGCTTCATTCCAAAACACCACTCGCGTTCTCATCAACGCTGCTGTGAAGGGAAGTCACGACAACCTGGCTGGTCTCATGGAGAACGTTATCATCGGAAAACTTATCCCTGCTGGCTCAGGCTTCAAGGGCAGTAAGAAGTACGATATGATCGAAACTATCGAGAAGCACCGCTAAATTTAGCTGTCTAACTGCTAAATACTAACCAATAAAAACCCCGCGCTATCTAGCGCGGGGTTTTTATGTGTACCTATTATTCCAATCGATTTAAGTAATTAAATACGAGATTAAAATAAAAACCTTTCAGTTAACTGAAAGGTTTTAAGATGCCACCATTTAAATGGGGGTATTTGAAATAAAAAACAAACCCCACGCAAGCGCAAGGCTTGGTGGGGGTGGATATGGTCAGTCCTTGTCGTAGGGCATCACTGCCACAATTGCGGCAAAAACTGCAGTTCCCAGTAAAACTGGGGAACTGACCACCATGAACGTAGCGATTTGGGAAATTTCCCTGCCTGCCAGTTCGAGATGGAACATGCCGTCGCTTATCTTGCAGATTACGCTCAATAACGCAGCAATGAAAGCAAGAAAGATTCTCATGCCCATTTGGTTCTCCGGTTGGTTGTGTACTGATTATTATAATAGCACATTTTAATGTAAGTGTCAATTTTGGGTGGGCTAGATTCAACCTTGAAGCGCAACACCTGTTAACTTATAGATACCGAAGCACTTACTATTCCAATCGATTGGAATAGTAAAAACCTTTCAGTTAACTGAAAGGTTTTAGAACATTTCCATTTAAATGGAAAAGTTGTGCATTTTTTAACATTCAATATCCCAATTGATTGGGGTATTGGGGCATGGAGATAATAAGAAACCGCGTCTCTGTAGAGGCGCGGGTGGGTTGGGGTGGTCTCAAATTCCCTTCACAATTTTGTAGAAAAAACTGAAAAGCCATCCCGCAAAGAGAATTAATCCACCAAAGATGAACAGGAGCACTCTGAACAAAAAATTATCAGACGAGCTTTCTTTTGGTAGATCAATAGGACCATGGGGTCGTTTATGCATGATAAACGCCTGAAAGAAAAATCCTACCAGAAAATAACCGGCGACGACGAAGATTGAGATGGCGTACCACAGTACACACCACCAACCTGTGCAAGTATTCCAAAAGTCCATATCTATATCCTCGGGAGCGGTTGGTTATGACGACGTGTCTGCTTGATTTATAGCACCAAGTGAAAATTTAAACAATATAAATAGATACTTTAAAACCTTTCGGTTAACCGAAAGGTTTTAAGATGCCACCATTTAAATGGGTGTATTTGAAATAAAAAACAAACCCCACGCAAGCGCAAGGCTTGGGCGGGGCAGGTGGTATAGGCCTCAGTCTTTATTTTTGTCGAGAATGAGACCAATTGAATATGGGCCTAACAACACGACAAAAATAACGGATGTTATTTTTACGGAGGTGGAGACGACCTTGTCTTCTCTGCATATGGCAATGATGCTCGGAAGGGCAATAAGACTGCAGATCAGCCACAGTGCAGCCAAGACAGGGAGGAAAATTTCGAAGAAGTTCATGACTTATTCCTTGGTTTGGTGCGACTTTCGTGGCTGAGGTTTGTGGCCTTTTATCAAATCACGCAAAATAGCGTAAATTGCCACAGCTGGTATAGTGATCGTCATCAGAGCCAGGGCAGAAATCATTTCCCAGCGGGATTCCTCGTTGTGATTGATGGTATTGCCTTTTGGCATTAAGACAAGGATTCCCATAAAAAAACCGAACAGCAGGTAAATGATGCCTAGCAGGATGAGTGGCAACCACCACCAGCTTATGCAGGTATAGGCGTTTATGCACATGGCAATCTCCAGGTTGTATGATGAACGATTCGAAGGTTAGCGTATAACAAATGTGGTTTTAGTCAAGTTTGTGCGCTTAGTTAATAGATGCAGTATAATGACCGCACTATATGAATGACGCTGTTCAGCAAATTAAAGACCGACTCAATATTATTGATGTTATTACGCCGTATGTGCCGCTGCAAAAAGCCGGTAAGCATCTAAAGGCTTGTTGCCCATTCCATACCGAAAAAACTCCATCGTTTAATGTGTCGCCCGAGCGTGGGATGTACCACTGTTATGGCTGTGGAGCAGGAGGAGATATGTTTACCTTCATCCAAGAGATTGAAGGGGTGGACTTTAAAGAAGCACTAAAGATTCTAGCAGCCAAGGCGAACGTAGAACTTACGCCAGTATCACCACAAAAGAAGTCTGAACGTGACCGCCTCTACGCTATCCTTGAGGACGCGACCTTGTTTTATGAGTCTTGCCTACCAAATGCCAAAACTGCTACTGAGTACCTAGAGAAGCGTGGTCTAACCGCTGCTACTATCGCTAAGTGGCGGATTGGCTTCGTGTCTGGGCCACCACAAGACGGTTGGGCGGTCGTAAAAGAGCATTTGCTCACCAAAGGTTATACTGAGGCAGAAATGCTCAAAGCGGGTCTTATAAAGCTTAGTGATAAGGGTAAAGACTCATACGATGTCTTCCGCAATCGCATCATGTTTCCACTCTTTGATCAGAGTGGGCGAGTGGTTGGTTTCTCTGGCCGCACCCTTGAAGCTGGCGATGACATCCCGAAGTACGTAAACTCACCGGAGACAGATTTGTACAAAAAATCTGAACTTCTCTATGGTTACGATAAGGCCAAGCAGGGAATTCGTCAGCTAGACTTTTCACTGATTGTGGAAGGGCAGTTTGACGTGGTAATGAGTCATCAGGCGGGGTATCACAATACGGTTGCGGTATCTGGTACCGCTCTCACAGCTGAGCATGTGCACCTACTTGAGCGTTTTTCAAACCGAGTGGTGCTTTCGCTTGATGCGGACAAAGCTGGTATTGCTGCTGTGAAGCGAGCGGCCGACTTGATGCTTCGCCGTGGACTTGATGTAAAAGTTACGCTGCTTGTTGGCGGCAAAGATCCAGCTGACATCATCCTTCGTGACCCACGCGAATTTAAACACCTGATTGGGAAGTCAGTCCATGTGATTGAATTTTTGCTTCAAGTACTACTCAATCAAAACTTAGACGAACGCACGCTGAAGCTTCGGGCGCGCGAGGAAGTGTTGCCGTACATTGTGCTTCTACCAAACTATATCGACCAAGACCACTTTGAAGGCAAGGTCGCTGAGGCACTCAAGACCACTAAAGAAGCTATACATATGGAGGTGGAGCGAATTCGTGACAGTAAACAAACGGCGACACCAGAAGCAGCTAAGGCTGTGACTAAAGAAAAGGTTGCCGCACCCGATGGTAAACAGCGTTACCAGTCTGATCTCACTTATCTAATTGGTATACTACCGTTATTTGATACTACCGTGGCAGATAAAATTAAAGCCGCTTTAGCGGTAATTACTGGGGAGGACTACGCCGCACTTGAACTGCAGGTACCAGCTCCCGCTAAAGCTGAAGTGTTATTTCGAATTGAGTCGTTTATTGATAAGAATCCCAGACGGGTGTTTGATGAAGAGTGTGTGCATACCTTAAATCGTTTTCGTGAGGTGGTTATTAAGAATCGCTTGAAGCAAGCACGTGAAGAGCAGGGAAGACTTGACGAGTCTGGCGACGAGGCTGGTGCATTAGCTCTACTTAAGACCATTGGGGAGCTCCAACTAACCCTTCAAGTCGCCCCATACACCAATGACATTCTAAAGGCTGAATAATTGGATCCATTAAGGCTGAATAATAAGCCAAGGCTAGACATTTTCTGATTTTTCTGTATAGTTGCTCTACTATGCCTATCAAGAAGGCCATAAAAAAAGCAGTCAAAAAAACGGCCAAAACCGTTACTAAAAAAACAACTAAGCCAGCCACCAAAAAGGTGAAGGCTAGTGTAAAAAAAGCAGTAAAGAAAGTCGTAAAGAAGGTTGTAAAAAAAGCAGTTAAACCTGCTGCCAAAAAAACTACCAAGCCTACCACCACTAAGAAGGTGAAGGCTGTTTCTAGTAAACCAGCCAAGAAGGTCGCGGCACCAAAAAAAGTAGCGGCACCAAAGCCAGTTAAGAAAGTTGCATTGACTAAGAGTGAGAAAATTCTCGAACTCAAAGCGGCTGAACTGATGAAACTTGGTCGTGAACGAGGGTATGTCACTTATGACGAACTTCTCCGTTCATTCCCAGAAATTGAAAAAGACATCGAGTTCCTCGATGTGCTTTATGATCGTTTTTCAATTGCTGGCATCGATGTGCTGCAGAGTGGCGGAATGCTCGGAGATGATCCAAGTATCGATATCATTGCGCAGAAGAATGCGTTTAAGCGTAGTGATAGTGGATACGACTCAATTCAGATGTACTTACGGGAAATTGGACAGTACCCACTTCTAAATGCTCAAGAAGAGCGAGTCCTCGCCAAGCGTATCGTGGATGGGGATGAAGAAGCTCGTAACTTGTTGGCTCGCGCCAACCTCCGTCTCGTGGTATCTATTGCCAAGAAGTACGTAGGACGTTCACCCGACCTCACACTGCTCGACTTGATTCAAGAAGGAAACCTCGGTCTCTTTAAGGCGGTAGATAAGTTTGACTTTACTAAGGGCTTTAAGTTTTCTACTTACGCTACTTGGTGGATTCGCCAAGCTATCACCCGAGCGCTAGCAGACCAGTCACGTACGATTCGTATTCCAGTGCACATGGTTGAGACAATGGCTAAGTACAAGCAAGTATCACGCCGACTGTCACAAGACCTTGGTCGCGACCCGATGCCAGAGGAAATTGCTACTGAAATGGGAGTTGAAGTAGAGAAGGTGTACCAGATTGAAAAAATTAGTCAGGACACTATATCGCTGGAACTACCAGTTGGTGATGATGATGACCGTTCGCGACTCTCAGACTTTATCTCAGACGATAAGATTGTCTCACCAGATCAAGAAGTGGCCCACAGTATTTTGACCGACCAGATTACCGAAATCCTAGATACTCTTTCTGAGAAGGAGCGAAAGATTCTCGAGATGCGACACGGACTACTAGATGGAACGTATCACACGCTTGAGGAAGTAGGAAAGGAGTTTGGAGTAACACGTGAGCGTATTCGCCAGATTGAAGCCAAGGCCCTGGAGAAGATTCGCCAACACGAGAAGGCCAGAAGGTTAAAATCCTACTAGTCACAAAAAAACGAGCACCCTGCAAAGGGTGCTCGTTTTTTTGTTTGTGCTTATTGTGCGTCTTGTAGTTCTTCTTTGAGAGTAATGTAGAGCTTTGGGGTAATGAGCTGGCGTTCGTAGAGTTCGTGCAAGGTTATTTCTTCAATCTTGTGTACAGTTTGGTTGGCTAGAGTACGTGATAGGTGTTTGTGTATTTCAGGGTTTGCACTGGCTAGTTCGTTCATCTTCTTTTCAGATTGGGCACGGAAGTTAGCGTAGAGTTCAAGTACGTGGGCCAGTGCCTCTGCATTAAAGATGTGTTCAGCACTGCTGTGATCTACCGCTGTGAGTTCCTTTAGTACTTTTCGCGAAATGATAGTCTGGGCGCGGTAGTACATATATAGATTACTAGTTATTTCCTCGGCAGTTTTTGGTTTGAGGAACTTTCTAATACTACTGGCCATTACTTCAAATACATCTTTACCGTCGGTATGAATAGACATATTTGGAGCTAGATTTCCAACTTCAATAGCTTCAAGTTGGAGTTGTAGTTTGCCGGTTAGTCGTCGGTAAACAGATTCATTTACTTCTTGATGGTGGTATAGCTCCTTGAGGTGTTTCTTCTCAATTCCGATAGCAAACATGCGGAGTACACGAAGTGAAAGTTCATTAGTGTCAGTCGACTTAAGACCTTGGCAAGCTGCTTCATATTTAGCCGCGTGATTTGAACAGAATTCGTTGGCAACGTTTTCATCAATGTATCCACGTTCACGGTAGTGATTAATACGTTCTTGTACTTCGTGATGAATAAGAGCCCGAGCTTCATCAGCTTCAACTTCTTCGATTTCAGTTAAGGCATCAAGCTTGAGCTTGCGCATGAAGGTCTGGATGGTAGTTGCTTTCACAAAGAGGGTAGCAAAGATACAACCAACGGTTAATGAAAGTAGAAAGTCTTTTGGTGACATTGTGAGACCCCACCCAGCAAAGGTGAGCTCATCTGGAATAAGAAGCACCATAGTAACGGCCAGAGCGCCACGGAGTGAACCCCAAGAGAGAAGGTGCTGCCAAGCCATTGGTACCTTCATGTCTTTACTGGTAAAGGCATTGAAAATTCCCACTACTGGATAAATAGAGATGGCTCTGGCGATTGCTACTACGAGAATGGTGATAACAACCACTGCAATCATTGAGATATCAAGAGTTGGTACGTTTACAAACAACACACCAATCAGGATGAAGATGAGGGAGTTGGCCATAAAAGCTAATTGACCCCAGAGGTTTTCAACGAATTCCTCAGCACGGGGGTGAATCTTGCTTCGTCCGTAATTACCCATAAGTAGGGCTGAAACGGTAGTGGCGATAATCGGTGATAATGGAAGGTGCACTGAACCGATAACTAGATGATGAGAGAGAATTTCGGCCAAAATAAAGGTAACATGGGCGAGTACGATAGTAAGAGTAATACTGGCAATTTCGTTTTCACGAGCGAGTCCTACTAGCTTGGTAAAGATTCCACCAATTAAGATACCGAAGAGTACACCACCGACCATCATGGAAGTGAAAGAAATTACTCCCTCAATCACTGTGTCAGCTCCGTGGTAGCCAAAGCGAGCGACTTCGAGGAGAACCAAAAAGAGCGCTACCGCTGTAGCGTCATTAAAAAGACTTTCTCCTTCAAAAATAAGAGAAAGTCGACGTGGGGCACCATATTCTTTAAATAGGGCTAGAACTGCTACTGGGTCAGTGGCTGAAATAAGTGCACCAAAGAGTAGGGTTACGATAAATGGTATTTGTAGTCCCAATAAAGCCAAAATGAAATAGAGGGCAATACCGATGACAGCGGTTGAAACTAGTAGACCAATGATTGATAGAATGAGGATGATTTTGGTGTCCTCAACCATGCGCCGCACGTTGATGTTGTAGGCAGATTCAAAAATAAGAGTAGGCAAGAGGAGGTAAAAGAGAAGTTCTGGAGTTAGACTGAATTCAGTAAAAAAACTAAAGGCTGGGAATTGAGCGATTAATCCCAATAATAGACCAATTACTACCAAGAAAACTGTGTGCGGTAGTCGTACGCGTTTGGCCCAAAAGATGGCGAGGCTGGAGATGCCTAGCATGGCAAAAATAGCAAGAGTAGCATTGGCGGTGAGCATAAAGTGGTTTTATATTGTTAATTAAACTGCCACTATACTCTTAGCTTTGGTACCTGGCAAGGGTGTTTATACCAAGGGGTGGAAAAATATGGGGACCATTTCGTTCAGGCCAATTTTTCCAGTCCTTTTGGCTAGTTTGGCAGCTCTAAACGGGATAAAGTGGTATACTCGAGCCATGAAAGTTGCCAAAACCAACACTGTTTTTGAACAGGCGCTTGCCGCCCTAAATTCTGCCCAGCGACAAGCCGTGGACGTAATAGATGGTCCAGTTATGGTTATTGCTGGCCCTGGTACCGGTAAGACTCAAATTCTGACACTTCGTATCGCCAACATACTGCTCCAAACTGATACTAAACCAGAGCAGGTATTAGCCCTCACGTTCACTGACTCTGGTGTGCGCGCTATGCGAGAGCGATTGGCTCGGTTTATTGGGCAGGATGCTTATCATGTTCCAATTCATACTTTCCATAGTTTTGCTGGTGACTTAATTAAACGTTACCCAGATGCGTATGAAAATATCGTCGGTGGGCGGCCAGCCTCTGAGCTCGAAAAAATTTCTATCATTGAGCGAGTACTAGAGTCGACAATATATAAGCGACTACGTCCGCATGGCGATCCACAGTATTATGTCAAACCAATTCTGCAGGCAATTGCGACTCTCAAAAAAGAGTATGTGTCTGCCGACGCCTTTGCTAGAGCGATAGATGTACAAGCGGCCGCTTTAGATGAAATCCCACAATTCCATGAGAAGGGTGCTCATAAAGGGAAGTTGCGTGGACCATACGTAGAAGCAGAAAAGAGTCTACAAAAGAACCAAGAGTTGCTACTTATATACCGTGAGTACATGGCCGCGCTAAAGAGTGAGCGACTCTATGACTTTGAAGATATGATTCTTGATACCATTGCGGCACTGGAGAGTAGTCCGGATATGCTACTTGATGTGCAAGAGCAGTATCAATATATATTGGCTGATGAACACCAAGATGTGAACCAAAGTCAAAACCGACTAATTGAACTAATTGCTTCATATCATGAGCATCCAAACGTGTTTGTGGTAGGGGATGAGAAGCAAGCGATTTACCGTTTCCAAGGAGCGTCACTTGATAACTTTTTGTACTTTGGTGATGTCTACAAAGATGCACTTACGATTGCCTTGACCGAAAACTATCGCTCAGACCAGACCATCCTCGATGCCGCCCACGCCAGTATCAAAACTGATGACCCAACACTCGCTCCCTTGCGAGTGCCTTTAACTGCCGCTAAGTCTTTTAAAGCTAGTTTAACAGTACAGCAATTTGCCCATACAGCAGTTGAGGAAGGATTTATTGTGGCGCAAATTGAATCAGAAATTGCGGCTGGCGTACACCCTGAGGAGATTGCAGTTATTGTGCGCACCAACCGCGAAGTGGAGTTATTTACTAAGTTACTTCGTAAGGCTAATGTGCCGGTCGCTCCATCAGCTGATACTGATATTTTGGACCATGTGATTACTAAGCAAGCGCTGGTTCTTTTGCGAGCCGTAGTTGAGCCAGAGAATGAACGCTTGCTAGCGGAGTTGCTACACGCTCCATACTTAAAGGTATCAACTTCAGATTTGGTACGAGTGCTCTCTGCTAGAACTTATGCGCGGTCATTGCGAAACTTAATTGAAGATGAAGACGGACTCAAAGAGCTTGGAGTCAAAGATGTAGCCGCCTTTAGCCAGGTGTTGGCAGTATTAAATACAGCTAAGGATTTATCGGTTACTAAAAGTGCGGCTGAGATAGTGGAGTATGTATTTCGGGCTAGTGACTTTTTGGATTTTGTGATGGCTGAAGAACCACTTCAAGGCGCTACGGTAGTGCGTCGACTTTATGATGAGGTGGAGGGAATGTGTCAGCAGTCCGGGGGATTAACACTTAAGGAAGTATTGGAACAATTTGCCTTACTGCAAAGTTATGGACTTCCACTCACGGCGCCAGCTATAGCAGCTAGTCAGTCTGCAGTAGCGGTAATGACTGCCCACAAAGCCAAGGGGTTGGAGTTTGAAGTTGTCTGTCTGCCACATCTTACAGACAACGTCTGGGGAGGGTCGCGTGCTCGTAGTTCAACATTTGATTTACCAGTTACTAAACATGAAGTGGTAGACGCAAAAGCACTACTCGAAGATGATGAGCGGCGATTGTTTTATGTGTCGCTCACCAGAGCAAAGCGTAGATTGGTCTGTTCACATTCTGTTATGAATATGGAGGGAAGGGAATTTGCGCCGTCACGTTTTTTGACTGATCTCCTTGGGACACATCTAACAGAAGTTGATCAGACTAAGTTTATGGAAGGGTTTAACCCACTCACTGCACTCGCTCCGGTTCCGCGAGCAAAGATTGACGTGGCTTTTTTGCGGACAGCACTTCTTGAGCGAGGTTGGTCGGCTACTTCATTTAATAATTACCACGAGAGTCCGTGGGAATTCATTTATAAAAATGTGTTGCGTATTCCTAGTATCAAGACTCCAGAACTACAGTTTGGTACAGCTGTGCACGCTGTGCTTGAGCGGATTGTTCGTCACCAAACAGCCCAAGGTGCCATGCCTGAGGATGCACTAGTTATCAATTGGCTTGATACGGCGTTGGGACAAAACGTACTATCTACCAGTGAGTTCACTCGTCTGCATGAACGTGGTATGAAAGCGGTGTTTGGGTATCAACAAAAACTGAAAGAGGCGCTTTTGCCCGGCCTGACGACCAGGACTGAATTTGGTGTAAAAGCTACTCTATCTACAGGCATCGTTGATTTTCCAGAAGTGTTACTGACTGGAAATTTTGACCGAATTGATAGTGGAAGTGATGGGATGGCACTAAGGGTAGTAGATTATAAAACCGGCAAACCAAAAACTCGCGGTGAGATAGAAGGTACCACTAAAACTAGTAATGGTAACTATAAGCGTCAATTAGTGTTTTATGCACTGCTACTTTCACTGCAAAGTGACGAGAGATTAAAGACATCAACGACCGTGCTGTCATTCGTTGAACCAGACCAAAAGGGTGTAATCCATGAAGAATCATTTTCTATTACTCACGAGGAGATCGCTGAACTAAAAGCTGAAATCATCGAAGCGACCAGGTCAGTAGTAACTGGCGAGTGTCTAAGTGTCCCGTGCGATCCTGAAGTAACTGACTTCTGTCATTTGGCAGAACGATTGAGATAGAGACATAACAAAAGACCCGCGGCCGAAGGCTGCGGGTCTTTTGTTATGAGTTACTACTAGTTTGTAGTAACAGTTCCTTCTAGTTGTCCGAGAAGATTCTCGACAATTTGTTTAACTACTTCGTATGGCTGTGCGCCTTCGATAGGAGCTTGTTGATTACCGATGAGCACAAATGATTGTGGTGTACCCTGGATACCAGCCGCTGCACCACCGTTGAAGTCTTCGGTAACTACTGACTTCATTCGTCCACTTTCTAGACAAGAGGTGAAGTCAGCGTTTTCAACTCCAGCTGTCTTGGCATAATCTACTAGACGAGTGGTGTTGGTTGGTTCATTGATGTCTCGTTCTCCAAAAACTAGATTACTAAATGTCCAAAAGGCGTCATTGCCGGCAATATCACCAACACAAAGTGCTGCTTCAGAGATACGTGGAGCATTTGGGTGTAGTTGTGGAATAGGGAATTGTCTGTATACCCAAGCCACCTTGCCAGTAGCACCGTACTCCTCAATAATTCGATTCATGGTTTCGTGGAATGACTTACAGAATGGGCAGTCATAGTCAGAGTACTCAACGATTAGAATTGGAGCGTTGGGATTACCTTTGATGTGGTCAGTTTCATCAACTGGTGGAATATTTGAGACAGTTGTAACTGGAGTATCGCCATTGTTTTGTGCGGTGTTTGGGGCAACAGTCTTATTCATACCACTGAAGTAGATAGCGACCGCAATGAGAGCGAAGCCAAAAACAATCGAAAGTGGAATTGCTAGTGAATTTTTGGTAGATGATGGTTCCATAATGTGATTTGATTAATATACCGTGATTATATCATGTCCTTTTGAAACTGGATGATATACTATTCACTATATGGATATAACAACGGCGCTGATTTTGGGTGTTTTACAGGGTATTACTGAGTTTGTTCCAATTTCTTCCAGTGCACACCTATTATTGGTCGGTGATTTATTGTCACTTGAAGGGGCTAATTCACTGGCCTTTTATGCTGTACTACATCTTGCCACTACAGCAGCTATTATTATGTTTTTCTGGACTGATGTTTTAGCCTTAATTCAGACGGCTATTCGCAGATTAGGACGTTTGCCAGTGAATGAAAAAGATCAGATTTTATTGTTTGCCCTCATGGTTGGAACCGTACCAGCGGTCGTTGTTGGACTTTTGTTTGAAGAAATCATAACTACTGTATTTCATACACCAATTATTATTGCGGCCATGCTGTTTGTGAGCTCGTTTTTCTTTATGTTTGCAGAATGGCGCTACTACATAAAACCACCACAGGGCGCACTGACTATACGACAAGGTTTTTGGGTAGGTTGTTTTCAGGCCTTGGCTTTACTGCCTGGTTTTTCGCGCTCGGGTTCTACATTAGCTGGAGGAATGCTACTCGGTATGACTCGTGTTGAAGCTGCCCGTTTTTCATTTATATTAGCTATACCAATTACTTTGGCGGTTGGTCTAAAGATGTTGCTTGAGCTTATCTTGTCTGCTGGAGAAGTATCGTGGGGAGTGATTGCTATTGGTGCTTTTATTTGTTTTATTACCGCCTTGGTAGTGATTCGATTTTTCTTAGACTTTATTCGTAAGTACTCACTTTGGCCGTTTATTTGGTACAAGATCGGATTGGCACTACTAGTGGCTTACGTCACTATCTACGTATAGTACTAGAAAAGCAGTGAGTGGGTCATGGCCGCCTCTTCTTTGATGCCCCAAGTACTTGTATCAAGTGGAATCTCACGTTTGCGTGAACCGTCTTTAAATTTAACGTGACCGTTTTTGAGGGCATAGTCAAAAACCTTTTTTGTAACCCGCACGTCTTGTTCGCAGTATTTTTTTATCTCTTCAATTTTGCCTTCACGCCACCAACGTACGGCTTGGAGACCATGTGCGGATTTTTTGGCATTGACAGTAGCTTCGGCCACACTATCTAGACGTAGTCGTCGCCCCAGTGATTTACGAATCTCTTCGAGTAGGTCAATGCTTTTAATTTGTGTCAGGTCACCTGGATAGTATTTATTTAGAAGTGGAATATCAAAGTGGTTGCTGTTGTATCCAACTAAAGCATCGGCTTTTTCAAGGAGGGGCCAGACACTTTGGAGTTCATCGATAGTAACGGTCACATATTTATCGGTCTCACTGTCATAAAAGGTCCCGACTGAAATATCGAGAGCTGTCGAATCTGTGCTCCCAACGTCTTGAAAAGTGTTTTGGGTTTCTAAGTCGAAGATGATATACCGCATGGCTAATTATTGGTTATGAGATGGGTCAAGAGGTTTTCTAGTGAATCAGTGATTTCGGTAGTTTGGGCCAGGTTTTTGAGAGTAAAAGCACCACTTTGTAGTTCATCACTACCAACAACAATTGTGTATCGGGCGCCGCGGTCCACCGCGTCAGCAATTTTCTTGCCAATTTTTTTGGTACCGATATCAGTGGTGGTTGAGATACCTCGAATCCGAATGGCATGAGCTACTTTCTGGGCTTCAAGATTTAATTTTTGATCAGTCGGAATAATAACTACACAAGGAGCGGTTTCGGTAATGTGAGTCGGTAGAAGTTTGTGGGTCTCAAGGAAGTCACGCATGATGACGTCGCCCATACCAAACCCAATTCCAGAAATAGTGTCATCACTAAACATGGCAGTGAGATTGTTATAACGACCGCCACCACACATGGAGCGGTTATTTTCTGGACTAGTATCAAATACCTCAAAGACTGTTCCGGTATAGTAATCAAATCCTCGAGCGATAGTACGGTCGAGTCGGACATTGTAAATACCAAGCTCGCGCAAACCATCAATGACTTGGTTCGTACCGGTGGTGTCCTCCACTATGGTAATAACCGCCTTAGTGAGTTTTGTATCACCGATAATTTCTTCAAGGGCAGTCTCGTACTCAGCTCCCGTAATTTTATTTTTACGGTCGTTCAATCTCGTGATAGCTGTAATTACTGACTGGTCTTTGATGCCAAGGGAATTATACAAAGCAGACATTTCTTGTCTGTCGTTTACACGAATCTCAAACATGTCTGGCGTAGCGCCAAAGTCGAGAAAGAGTTGGTGTGTCAGTGCAATTAACTCCACATCAGCGGTGAAGTCATCTGCTCCAAACATATCGCAGTTGAGTTGCCAGTGTTCTCGTAGTCGTCCGCGTTGTGGTCGTTCGTAGCGGAATAAATTTGGAATTGAGTACCAACGGAGGGGGAACTTAAGTTCGCGCCGCTTACCAGCCACCATACGCGCCACAGTTGGAGTCATTTCTGGACGGAGGGTTACTTCTCGCTCGCCACGGTCGGTAAAAGTGTAGGTCTGTTCATTAACCATCTCTTCGTTAACAGCACCCTTGCTGCGGTAGAGGTCTGATGGTTCAAGAATTGAGGCGTCGTAGCGCTCATAGCCAAAAGACTCAGCGGTCTTGGCCCAGGTATCAAAAATATAGCGTTGCACCGCCATGTCTTCAGGATAAAAATCCCGTACTCCTTTATATGATTCAGTCGAAAGGTTACCTTTGTTCATAGCGTGATTGTAGTTGAGTGAATAGGGTATTGCAAGTTATAACCTCTACTAATCGGGCTCTGTCTGTAGAGTGCCTTGAAGAGAACGAAGACGCTCATCGGTAGCTTTTTGAATCACTGATTGAATGCCGCGAGGGTCTGGTAGACCGACAGTCATGAAGTTACTTTCAGCGGCACTAGCTGTTTGGGCACGCAGTGTCCCATAATTTAAGAAGGTTGGAATAATGCCGTTAATGGAGACTTTGATGTCTTGCAGGCGTTCTAGTCGGAAGCTACTAACTTTGCGGTTAAAGAAGTGAATTTGGTCAATCACAATAATGCGGTGGTCAGTAATCACCCACAGGTCTAAATAGAAGTGGGTCCAAATCATAAAAGTCGAAAGGAGAGTCAGAAGAATCCAAGCGGCGCTAGCATAGACAATTAATGAAGAGTAAGTACCAAAGTCAATGTTGAGCGGTACAAATTCTGGTAGTGCACTTAGAAATATTAGTATAAGAAATGGCAGGAAAGCAAACATGAGCGCCGTAATCAATTCAGCAGTTATAACAAACCAGTGTTTACGGACAGTGAGGATGACATTTTCATCTTCTTCAAATTCTATTTTTTCAAACAGCATATAAAATTATTAAAACGAGAGGGCAATAATACCGAGAGTGGCGATTAGTGGTATGGTCGTCACGGCATAGGTGATAAGGGTGATGGAGGTCACGCGGGCATCAACACTGTATTCGTTCCAGTGGTAGTACATGACAATGGTAAAAATAATATAGGCCGCAGACATGATGTAAAAGCCAAACATGAGCGCTGTCTTCATTGATATTGCAACTGAGGCGTTGCTAAAGTCTTGTTCCATATGGCTATTGTAGCATCAGTTTCGAGAATCTTTTGACCCCGTACTGGTCTTTGTGGATGGTTACTGCAAAAAATGGTTCAGCTAGTTCGGTGATTAGTTCAACTTGTTCTGGCTCATGCTCTAGCCAGAGTTGTCCGTGGGGGAGTAGGAAATTAGGAGCTTCAGTAATGATACGAGCGATGAGTTCCATGCCCGCCCAGCCGCCATAGAGAGCCAGGGCTGGCTCGTGGGTTTTGACTGACGCCTCCGCTCTATCAATAACTGGGTCGATGTAGGGTGGGTTACTAAGAATAAAATCAAAGCGGAGCTGGGGCTCGGTCTTGAGATTGGTAAATAAATCACTCTGTACTATTCGTCGCCTGGCTTCTGGTAAACCATTTGCTTCGCAGTTCTCAGTGATAGTGGGAAGGTGAACAGCATCTAACTCAGCAAAGTGGATGATGCTTTGTGGTACTGCCTGTCCAACGGCAACACCAATACAGCCACTGCCAGCGCAGAGATCAAGTACATACATTGTGCGTTCGGTTACATTTTGTGCCTCTTTGATTTCGGTAATAGCTTTCTCTACCCAAAACTCAGTCTCCGGCCTAGGGATGAGAGGACGTGAAGATAAGGAGATGGTGGTATTGAGAAAGGGGATGGAGCCAATTAAGTAGGCGAGTGGTTCACCAGCTTCTAATTTGGCGACGTCGGCGAAAAAAGCTTCGCTTTTTTCGCCTTTGTATTTTTCCACAAGCAACCACTCCATTTCTTGACTAAACATATATCGAATCGTACAATATAGATTGGGTTTTGTACAACATTGAGTTTCAAAGGGGTTAGTCATGAACAGGTCGTTTCTCACTAGTGAAGAGCAACAAGTGCTCTTCACTCTCAGGTTGAATCGCAGCGAAGCTTTGCGCCAGGTGAAGGAAATCACCAGCGCCAACAATCTGCACGTTTGCTGGTTCAACATCTACAACGCTGAGCTCGAAATCTGGAAGTTCTTCCAACGGAAGATTTCGCAGGTAACGACCTCGGACAAGTTTTGGGAGATATTCACCGTCGTCCGCGATATTTTTGGGGAGACCTACATCACCTTTGAGCTGAAGGTGACCTTTGAGACACTGTTGAGGAAGTTTCGTGACTTCATCAGTGAACAGTGCGCTCGGGCCCGTCAAAAACTACATTCCGTTTGATGGTGCTCACCATCAAGACAAAAGGCTCTCACCTAGTGAGGGCCTTTTTTGTTAAGTAGAAGTAACGAGTGCGTAGCGCGACTATATTTTACTTATGCAGACACTTAGCTGAGCCGCGACCCCGCAGGGACAAGTGAACAAACGAGACACGTAGTGTCGACTATTGTGAACTTAAACAGACACAACCTTAGCTTCGACCCACAAGGGAGAAGAAAAGGTATGTGGCCTGAGCGGTCAGCTGTAGTGGCCTGCGAAAGTAGAAACACAAGTAAGCAAACGAGACGCATCGCGTCGACTTAAGCAGAAATAAGGAGAAGCAAAGCTTCGACTATATTTTGCTTAGGCAGGCACAATATCAGTTTCGACCTCCAAGGGAGAAACAGATATATGTGCTCCGCCAGGGAATTCGAACACCAAGACATAGCAATACTTCTAATCAACTTCGACCCCAAAGGGAAAATTTGGCTGTAGCGAGCTGTTGCTCACACCTCTAGTGCTATTTCTCCAGTATGTTTGGTACACTTAAGTGAGTATGAAAAAGAACACCAAGTTATATGAAACTGTAGCTGCGATGATGGCACCAGGTAAAGGTATCCTAGCGGCTGATGAAAGTGATGCGTCTGCTGGTAAGCGGTTAGCAATGGTTCATCTACCAAACGAACCAGAAAATCGGCAAGACTTCCGTGAACTCCTTTTTACCGCTCCAGGTATTGAAGAGTTTCTGTCGGGCGTAATCATGTACGACTCATCAATCAAGAACTTTACTGATGATGGTGTTCCTTTCCCTGATGTATTAATTGCCAAAGGTATTTTGCCTGGTATCAAAGTAGATACTGGCACAGTAGACCTTCACGGCTTTAAGGGTGAAGTAGTCACTCAAGGACTCGATAACCTAGCCGCTCGCTTTGCTGAGTACTATGACCTCGGAGCTCGTTTCGCTAAGTGGCGCGCTGTTATTACTATCGATGAGGATGAGCTTCCGACTGATGCCGCTATTACTATGAACTGTATCCAGTTGGCACGTTATGCGCAGCTGGCACAAGCGGCTGGTATTGTCCCGATGGTAGAACCAGAAGTTATTTTTGCTGGAGATCATAACCAAGCTAAGTCTGAACTGGTAACTACACATGTCTTGCAGATTTTGTTCCAGACTCTAATTACCTATAAAGTAGACCTCGAGGGACTTATCTTGAAGTCATCAATGGTAATCGCAGGAGATATGTGCCCTGAGCAATCAACTCCAGAGCAAGTGGCAAATGCCACCCTTCGTACTTTCCATATGTCTGTGCCACATGAAGTTGGTGGAATTGTGTTCCTGTCTGGTGGACAGTCACCAAAGCGTTCAACTGAAAACCTAAACGCAATCGCTAAGATGGGTCCACAACCATGGCCAATTACTTATTCATACTCAAGAGCTATTGAAGAACCAACACTGCTCGCCTGGCAAGGTAAGCCAGAGAATATTCCGGAAGCGCAGAAGGTGTTGCTCCATGCTTGTAAGATGAATAGCCTAGCTAGCCAGGGGATGTATGATGCAGCTGCAGACAACATATTAAAATAGACACTTAGAAAGCTTCCTTTGAGGAAGTTTTTTAAGTGTCGCAGAAGTAACAAAAAGTCCCTCCTATCGGAGGGACTTTTTGTTACTTCTTTTGTTTGTACGTAGTATGAGTCTTTGAAACTGGGTTAAATTTCTTAGTCTCGTACTTCTTACTTGGGTCCTTTTTTACCTTGTTATTAAAACGAGTGTAGTAAGTATGGCCTTTTCCAACGCCGTTTTTATCGCCGACTGAAACTAGCTTGATGAGTAAATCTTGTGACATAGTGGCTCCGATTCTAGCAAAAAACTTGATTTTAGTCAATTTTATGGACCACGGCACGGATTCTGGATATATAGTCAACAGAAACTAGGTTTTTGTTAAGGGCTAATTGAGGGGGTGTGGTATCATGGGTTGAACCAATCGATATGTTAATAACAGTGCACGTTTGTAGTTCTAACATATGAAAGTACTCACTTTTGGCTGGGACTTCCCACCGTCTAGAAACGGTGGTTTGGGCGTAGCGTGTTATGGGCTAACCCGCGAATTGACCCAGAATGGAGTTGAGGTGATTTTTGTGCTACCCAGACGCCAGGACGTAGTCGGTAACGCTCGATTTGTTTTTGCGGATCAGGCTCGCAATGTCAGCGTACGAGAAGTAAGTTCATTCCTCCAGCCATACCACCAGGCCGAAAGCCAGGTGCACTACATAGAATCATTTGATGCAGATGGCCGACCTATTATCAAATCTCGCACCATTATTGAGGAGGCACATCGCTTTGCCCACCAAGCGTCACTTATCGCACAAGAAGAAACATTTGATATTATCCATGCCCACGATTGGACATCATATCTAGCTGGTATTGCAGCCAAGCGAGCGAGTGGCAAGCCGCTCATTTTGCATGTCCACGCTACCTCATACGACCAAGCGGCCAGTCAAAACGTTGATCCTGGAATTTTTAAAATTGAATGTGAAGGCTTTGCGGCGGCCGACAAAGTTGTGACGGTTAGTCAGTTTACTAAGAACATTATTGTAGAGAAGCACGGTGTTCCTGCCGACAAAGTTGAAGTGGTCCATAATGGCTGTGACACCACTGAGCCAGTTCGTTATGAACCAAGTTTAAGTGCACTCAGATCCCAGAATAAAAAAATAGTTTTGTATCACGGACGTATTACTATTCAAAAAGGCGTTGATTATTTTATTAAGGCAGCGAGACGAGTGATTGATGTTGATCCTGATGTGGTGTTTGTGATTTCCGGTTGGGGTGATATGACCAATCAAATAATTAATCAGGTGGGTGAGATGGGGCTGTCTAAGCATGTCATTTTTGCTGGCGCACTTTGGGAAGAAGAACGTGACCGTATGTATCAGACCGCTGACTTAGTGGTGATGCCATCGGTGTCTGAGCCGTTTGGTTTGGTGCCACTTGAAGCTATGCAGCACGGCACACCCTCACTGATTAGTCGACAGTCCGGTGCGGCTGAGGTGCTTACGCATGTTCTAAAGGTGGATTTTTGGGATATTGATCAGATGGCCAACAAAATCCTCTCAGCGTTGCGGTATCCAGTGATGCGGCAGCAGATGGTTAATGAAGGTAAGCGAGAGCTACAAAAGATGTCTTGGCACGATGCCGCCACCAAGATGTTTAAGCTATATCGTAACCTGCTTCAATATTTAACTTCATAGGTATGCTCAGTGTCTGTCCTTATTTTCATGTTCACCAACCGTACCGCATTAAGCAGTATCGAGTTTTTGATATTGGTAATGACAACGAGTATTTTAATGATAGTAGTGAGACCGATTTAAATAATCGACGGATTGTTGAGAAGGTAGCCAACAAGTCATATCGACCAACCAACAAAATCCTCCAAGAACTGCTAGACAATCACCCAGGCTTTAAATTCGCTTTGTCCTTTTCTGGTACGGTCCTCGATCAGTTCGAAGCCTATGCTCCTGACGTCCTGGAGTCATTTCAAAAGCTGATTGCTAGTGGCAGAGTGGAAGTCTTGGCTGATACCTACCACCACTCATTGGCCTTCTTTTATTCAGTACCAGAATTTGAGCGCCAGGTACTAAAACACAAAAAGCGAATTCAAGAATTGTTTGGAGTGACCCCACGAGTCTTTCGTAATACTGAGCTTTCATACCGTAATGATTTGGCCAAGTGGTGCGAAGACAACGGTTATATCGGTATCATGGCGGAGGGGTGGGATAAGTATCTTGGCTGGCGCAGTCCAAACTTTCTCTATCAACCACCAGGTTGTAACAAGATTAAGGTGTTACTTAAAAACTACAAACTCTCTGACGATGTGGCTTTTCGGTTTGGTAATCAAGGTTGGGAAAGTTGGCCACTTTCTGCTGAGACTTATACTGACTGGATTCATTCACACCACGGCGGGGCGGAGACCATCAACTTGTTTATGGACTATGAAACTTTTGGTGAACACCAATGGGAAGATACGGGTATTTTTAATTTCTTGCGCACTCTACCGCATCTCTTAACTGCTCGTGCTGACACCACCTTCCGCACCCCAACTGAAACTGTGCAAAGCTACAACACTGTTGGCGAGATTGATGTGCCAGATATTTTGACTTGGGCTGACACCGATCGTGACTTAACAGCTTGGACAGGTAATGACATTCAGCGCGACGCTATCAAAGCCATTTATGATATGGAGCCAAAAGTACTCCAGACTAAAAATAAAGATTTGATTGAGAATTGGCGCAAGCTACAAACTTCTGATCACTTTTATTACATGTGTACTAAGTGGTCTGAGGACGGTGATGTGCACGCTTACTTCAGTCCGTATCAATCCCCATATGATGCATATATCGCTTTCATGAATGCCTTAAGTGATTTACAATTGAGAGTAAGTCACTCACTTACAGAGCGGGAAGCGCGTGCTAAGGAGCGTGCACTTAAGAAAGAGAAATTGGCAGCCACTTTGGAGGAAGTGTCGCCAGCTACGGTAGTTCCAATTACCGTAGAACCAACTCTTCATGCACTACTCTCTACCTGGGTGTCGGGATTAAAAAAACGTTTTCGTTCTTTACTAGATTTCTTTCACAAGAAATAAGTTCATCAATTATTATGCCAAAGTTAGCAACCCCCAAAAAAGCGGTGGCCAAGAAAGTAGCCAAAAAAACAGTAGCCAAGAAGGTTACTTCAGCTGCCAAACCAGCGCTTGTCTACGCAGAAAACAAACATTCATTTTGGGTGACAGACGGTCAAATTTTAAATAGTTTACTAGCTCTCAAAGAAGCACTTGATTTAATGGAAAAAGCTACTTTTGTACACCACGTAGCCAAAGACAAAAACGACTTTGCGGTATGGGTTGAGCTAGTGCTTGGTGATAAGGAGTGTGCGGCCGATGTTCGCAAGGCGAAGACGGTAGCGGCGACCAAAACTGCTGTAAATAAACACTTGAAGAAATACGCACTATAATATATGGCGCGCGCAGTCACAATTGGAAATGGAAGCCTGCTCGTTGGTCTCGATTATCGAGGACAACTACGGGATTTATACTACCCACATGTAGGAGAGGCTAATCACGTGAGTGGAGCTTCGGGTAACTTTGTACACCGGATCGGTGTCTTTTGTGACGGAGAAATGTCTTGGCTTGATAGTGATGAGTGGCAGATAGAAATTGGTAGTGATGAACAAACTTCTATTGGTAACATGACTGCTACTCACGTTAGACTCGGGGTACAACTCACTAGTCGTGATGCCGTTCATAATGAACAAAACGTTTTTTTGCGGAACTTTATCTTAACCAATAAAGGTACTAAGAAACGTGAGTTGAAACTCTTTCTCTCACAACAGTTCCGGATTGCTGAGTCACGTCGTGGTGACACGGCCTTTTTTGATCCGCGCGTAAAAGCCATTATTCACTATAAAGGCAATACTACTTTTTTGGTTAACGCGTCTATTAATGACGTGCAGTTTACCGAGTACAACATCGGCCTCTTTGGTATTGAAGGTAAAGAGGGGACTTATATGGACGCGATGGATGGGGTATTGGAGAAAAACCCAATTGAACACGGTTCTGTTGATTCAGTAATTGGCTTGACTGCTGAACTAGCGGCCGGAGCCAGTGCCGAAATATACTACTGGGTTGTTTGTGGCAACACTATTCCCGATGTGCACATGCTCGATGAATATGTGATTGAAGAAACCCCAGTTAGACTTATCAACTCTACTGATTCGTATTGGCGGGCTTGGCTTGATAAAGAGCCGCGAGATTTGTCTATTTTGCCAACAGCTTTGCGCACTCTATACAATCGTTCTTTAATAACGATGCGGGTCCACAATGATAATGGCGGCGGCATTATCGCTTCTAGTGATACCGACATGCTTCACCATGGTCGCGATACCTATAGTTATGTATGGCCTCGTGATGCAGCAGTTATTGCTTCAGCTCTTGATATCTCTGGCTACCACGATGTGGCTACCAGATTTTTTACCTTCATCACTAAGTGTATCGAGCCCGGTGGTTATTTGATGCACAAGTACCGCTCTGATGGTGTACTTGGTAGTTCATGGCATCCTTGGATGCAGAAGGGTGTACCACAATTGCCAATCCAAGAAGATGAAACAGCGGCTACGGTGTTTGCCCTTTGGCAACATTACGAACGAGTCCGCGACTTGGAATTTATCGAGTCACTCTATAATCCGTTTATCGAACCAGCAGCGAAGTTCATGTGTGAGTACATTGAAGCTACTACTGGCCTGCCACAAGCTTCGTATGATCTCTGGGAAGAGAAGTATGGTACTTCAACTTATACCGCTGCTTCGGTCTATGCAGGACTGATGGCCGCTTCTCGCTTTGCCATGATACTTGGTAAAGACGATGATGCTCGTACCTACCAAGCGATTGCGCAGAGAATGCAAACCGCCATTGGTACAATTTTGTTTGATGAAGAGACGGGAATGTTTGTAAAGCATGTACGCCACACAGAAGATGGGGAGCTGGAGTACGACAAGACATTTGATACTAGTAGCTTCTACGGACTAATAGTCTTTGAGGTGTTTGATATTGATGACCCAAAAATTACCAGAGCGGCTGCTGCTGTCCGTGAGCGACTTCAAGTACATGCAAATAGTAAAGGCTATGTTCGTTATGAAAATGATGGCTACTACCGCATGAGTGACGCTGATACGCCAAATCCATGGGTCATTACCACACTATGGATGGCGCAGTATTTAATTAAAAAAGCGACCAAATTAACCGAGTTAAAAGAACCACTAGAGCTTTTGATGTGGACTTGTTCCCACGCCACTACTGGCGGTGTTTTGGCTGAACAGATGCATCCAAATACCAGAGCCCATGTTTCAACCGCGCCGTTGATTTGGAGTCATGCTGAGTATGTGCTCGCCGTAGATGCGTACTTGAAGAAAGTAAAAGACTTATCTAAATAGGGTAGGCCAAGTATTGGTAGCAGCATCATAGTGCCCCATCTTGGAACGATGGATAGCGAAGGCTAGGCCAGTAGTACCAAGCGCCTCAGCCACCACTTCAGTTAATGAGCGCATGTACGTGCCGCTACTAGCGATGCAGTTACAGTTAGCAATATAAAACACATCGGCTGGTGAACCGGTGTTTTTAAATGTCTCCCAGGTTTTGTATACATCTGGACGGCGAAAGTCATTGCCAAGAGATTTTCTAGGATCAGTGACTGGCGGTAGTAGGGCAATTTTTTGTAGGGCTTTCTCTACTAAATCATTTCGAGTAATTGTCTCGATATTGTTTAGGGTCAGTGAATAGATGTGCGAGGTACGAGTGGGAATAGTTATCTCAGCCAGGCGGTTTTCCATAGTCCAAGTGTGAAGCGGCTTTCCAGCCACGGTCTTGGCAGAAAAAATTGGATAGGTCATGGTAATTTCACCAATCAGTTTTTCTAACACCGCTGACACAGTCTCTTCTTCCACAGCTATCGGTCCGGATTCTTTGATTAGACCGAGGATGTCGCCAGAATCCGATGCTGCACCAAAGAGCATAGCTACTTGGTATTCCTTATCTAGATCGTGGTATTCACCTTGCTTCTTACATTCTTCACCAATAAGCACCAGTAATTGCCCCGAGGCCATTGGGTCCAGTCTACCAGCGTAGGCGAGTGGTACATCCTTAAGTTCGGGCTGGGTCAGTCTCCAAGCCTCCGCAACCTCAAGCGGAGTTTGACCGACCGCTTTATCTAATACAACAAATGGAGGAATCATGACTATGCTTCATTACTATCATCATCGTCTCCTTCGTCTTCAATTTCAAATTGAATAATCTCTTCAATAATATCTTCTAGTGTCACTACACCCAAGAACATTTTATTTTTGGATAGTACGATAGCCATGTGTTTCTTTTGTTTGAGCATGCGGCCGAGTACCACATCGAGTTTTTCGTCTGGACGAGCCTTGAGGAAGTTTTCATCAAAGGCCTCAGCCGTTTGCCAGATAGCAATGTCTTCCTCTTCGTGCATTAGGTCCTTAGAAAACAAAATCCCTACGATGTTATCTTCGTTGCCGCTATAGACGGGGTACCGAGAAAAGTCTGTTTCAGAAACAGTATCTATGAATTCCTGGTTAATGCGTTGATTTTTTTCGTAGGTAAATACCCGCTCTTTTGGGGTCATGATTTCACGGACACTGGTGTGAGAAAACTGCAGGGCGCCGTGAATGATACGTTCTTCGTCTGCATCGACGTCGCTATGCTCAGACTCTTCAAGTTCAGACACAATCTGCATTAAGTCGTTTTTTGAATACAGTGATGGCATTTCCTCACCGAGGAGCTTATCTAGCATGTAAGCAATAGGAAAAGTGATTGGGAACATGACAAACAAAAGTACCCGCATGACTGGGGCAAAGGTCTTGCCGACCCAAAGAGCATGACGAGAGAAGGCTGCTTGCGGGATGATTTCGCCAAAGAGAAAGATGAGGGAGGTGGCCATTACTCCGGCCACAACACCACTAACGAGTGACCCCAAATACACCGAAAGCGCGGTGTTTACCATTACGTTTCCAAGAAGGAGAGTTGTAAGAAGTAAATTACCGCGCTTGCGAATAGGGTAGATTATGAGAGCGTCAGGATTGCCGTGTTTGGCTCGTCTCTCAAGCGTATTTAAGTTCAGAGAAAAGTAACCCAGAGTTAAACCTGAGAACATCGCTGAACAAGCAATAAGAAAGAGAGAAAGTAAGTATTCCACGGTGGTACTTTAGAAGGGTATACCCCCAAGAAAGCGGTTGACGATAGCCAAAAGAATGAAGAGGCCGATAGCAATAACTATGATTTTCATAATGCTACCAGTATACCAAATCTTTAAGCTGGTACGAAGGTAAGAGCCTTACCTGATTTGTCACTTCGGCCTGTTCGACCAATACGGTGAACGTAATCTTCGTAAGTGCCTGGGAGGTCGTAGTTGATTACGTGTGATACGTCGTCAACGTGGATTCCACGAGCGGCTACGTCGGTAGCGACCAGTACTTGAACCCGACCGTCTTTGAAGTTCTTAAGTGCTCGTTGTCGTTGGACATGAGACTTGTTGCCGTGAATAGCATCAGCTTTGATACCAGCATGAACTAGTTCTAGACTAAGCTTTTCTACACTGTGCTTCATTGCACCAAAGACAATCACGCGAGTGAATTCTTCAGTCTTAAGTAGGCTAACGAGGGTATCAAACTTATTGTGATGTTCGTAGCGAACTACGTCCTGGGTCACACTACTGGTGATATCAGTCTTTCGAACTGAAACTGTAATTGGCTTGCGGAGGAATTCGTGAACCAAACCTTCAACACTCTTAGACATAGTCGCAGAGAAGAAGAGAGTCTCTCGTTCATCTGGAATGTCCTTAAGGATTTCGCGCATGTCATGAATGAATCCCATGTCGAGCATACGGTCAGCTTCATCGAAGATAACAGTAGTAATACCACCTGGCTTGATGTGGCCACGATCGATAAGATCTTGAACACGACCTGGTGTACCAATGATGAATTGGTTCTTACGACGGAGACCACTGATTTGTGGACGGATGTTCATACCACCAACACACACAGTAGAAAATAGATTCATACGTGGAGTAAGTCGTCGAAATTCCTGTTCAATTTGAATCGCGAGTTCGCGAGTTGGGGTAAGGATAAGTGTCTGACGACCACGTTCCTTTAGGGTTTTGTGAATAACAGGCACGAGGAAGGCTGCTGTCTTACCGGTTCCGGTTTGAGCAAGTCCTACAACATCGTTACCTTCAAGAATAAGAGGGATAACCTGGTCCTGAATTGGACTAGGTGTAACTAAGCCCATGTCTGCGATAGCAGCGGCTAGGTGTGCATCAAGACCGAAGTCGTTGAAGGTATGTTTAGCTTGGTATGGAGCTTCTGTAACTGGCTTGGCTGGATTAAGGTTGATGAATTTTGATACGTCAAACGTACTCATAACTCGGCCACGTCCACGTCCGCCTCCACCACCACGGTTACCGCCGAAAGAGCGGCCTCCACCTGATGAACGGCCACCACTGTATCCACCTCGTGATGAACTAGATGAACCACCGCGAGAATAACCACCAGTGCGAGCACCAGTACTTGGACGGGCAGAATGTGAACGATGCTCTCCATCAGTACTAGGACGAGCAGAATAAGAACGGCGTTCTCCGCCAGTTTTGGCAGCAGAATTACTAGAAAAAGGTCTACGGGTATGTCCCGCTGATGGTCGACTAGGTCGACCAGATGTATTTGGCATTTGGTTGTTTAGTTAGAGGAATTTAAGAAAATTCCAAGCTGTGCAGTAGATAAATTCAATCGTGGTTATATCAATGGATATAAGATTGTGGCTTAAGAGCACTACACGAGAATCTCAAGGTGCCAAGAGAATAACACTATTATCGAAAATAGTCAAATTAACTCCGTTAGAAAGCTCATATATATTACCTCCCAGTGTTATTTTATAGGATAAATTGTTTCTATACTTTCTAACGGGGTAGGGACAAGTAAAGAAAAACGCCAGCCCTCGGGAGGGTGGCGTTGAGGGCGGGGTTTAGCCGCGAGAGTGAGTGTGGTCTTTTGCCCAGCAATGCTTTGATGCTTGCCAAGGGGTTAGACCGTATTGATCAAAGAGGTAACGAACGTAGGCCAGGTAATGGTCGGTTCGCTCGGGATTGAGACCCATCTTCTGCATCTGGGGTTGGTGAACCCGCATCAGCACTTGAAAGACACCTCGGGCAGAAGATCCGTTGCGATTCTGAATCAGTGCACCATTTTGGCGGTGGACTAGGCCAGATTCACATTTTGCTACCCGCACCATCTGTGGTGCATCAGCAAAAACGGTTCTGATTTGACGTGTCAGGTCGGATTGTTCGAGTGAACGCTCCAACTTAGACACCTCGGGGATTTTTTCTGCTTGGGCGTGGCTGAGTCCATAGAACATCAGCCAACTGAACAGAAAAAAACCTCGAACACTAAAGAACTTCAAAACGTAACCACCTTTCAAAAAGTATTGGTTTCTAGGACAAGTATTGCCTCCTAAACCCCATGACGAATCAAATCGGAATTTCTTACAAAAGAAAAACCGCCCCAGGCACTTGCGTGCGGGGCGGCGGGTTGGTTGGTTGGGTACTGTGACCTGCTTAGTCGCAGCGGTGCTCAATGTACGGTGTGTACTCGAGCTTCGTGTCGGCGATGTTGAGGCCGACATAATTCCATTGACCCAAAGGGTTCTTGATGTACACCCCTTGGTTGCTGCCAATTGCGAAAGGGTTGATTTTTTGGAGGCAAAGCAAGATATTCTCCAGATCAACCAGCACCTTGCTCCCAACCGGCGGAGTCATGAGGAAAAAGTAAGGTCCTTTTTCCTTATCATTGGTACTCACAATCTGCGTGAGTACATCACCTTTCAAAGATGAGATAAAGAACACTGACTCAACCAGATTCGGGGCGTCAGCGGGGAAGACGTAGGGAACGTCCGGCACTCGCACCTCGGTTTTTATCGTCGCCACAGCTTGACTGGTGGCCGAAGCGCTGCTGCTTGCTTGCGACGGATTGTTGTTGATTTCGATTGCAAAGGCTGACGACAGCAGGCCAAAGAACAGGGAGAAAGCGACGGCGATGATTTTGTTCATGGATAGACTCCAGTTGGTTGAAAGAAGATACCAACTAATACAATAGCACACTTTGTACTAAAAGTCAATAGAAGGCTCTAAATAAGCGTCAGTTCACAGTCTGAGTTTTGTTTTGGCCGTTTTTGTGGTAGCATACGGGCGCAAAAACGGACTAGCGTTTTTGGGTATATATACAATGTTTTCACTGATTGCTACAGCTTACGCTGCTGAAGAAGTCGGCATCCATGTCGCGCTCAAGCCATATATTGTTGGCCATGTTTTTGGTATACCTCTAACCGCTACTCTTATTACTACTTGGATTACGATGTTCCTACTGATTGTAGGCACCTTCTTTTTGAGTCGAAAACCGACCCTAATTCCAACCAAGATTCAAAGTATCGCTGAAATGGTTGTCGGTGGCGTATATGACTATATGAGTGATGTTCTTGAAAGTCGCACCCTAGCTCGCAAGTACTTCCCGATAGTAATAACCATCTTCATCTTTGTCTTGGCCTTAAATTGGATTGGGCTCCTGCCTGGCGTCACAGCTATCGGACTCAATCACGACGGTCACTTCACACCACTCTTATATCCAGCCGCTACTGATCTAAATATCACCATCGCCTTTGCGCTTATCGCTTTTGTCACTATCGAGGTGGCTGGGGTGGTAGCCATTGGCGCCTTCAAGTATGCGGGGAAGTTTATCAACTTCCATTCACCGCTGGCGTTTATTATCGGTATTATTGAGCTTATCTCTGAGTTGGCTCGTCTTATCTCATTCTCATTCCGTCTTTTTGGAAACATTTTTGCTGGTAAGACGCTCCTGGTGGTGATTATGTTCTTTGTGCCGTACATCGCCCCAGTGCCGTTGTACGGATTTGAACTCTTTGTTGGTTTTATTCAAGCCTTTGTGTTTGCGGTGCTAACATTGTTCTTTATCAAGGTGGCGGTAGCAGAGCCGCATTAGTTAGTGGGTAATCACGAGTCCCGTTGAAAACAAATTGGGCGTGACTCGTACTTGTCCGTTAATAATTAATTAAAAAAAATGACAGAACTAGAAATGGCAATGCAAATTGCTGAAGTAAACGCAGATTCTATGAAGGCGATTGCTATGGCTATCGCAGCTGGTATCGGCGTGTTTGGTCCAGGTATCGGTATCGGTATCTTGGTATCACGTGCACTTGAAGCTATTGGACGAAACCCAGAAGCAGCTGGAAAGGTACAAGCAACCATGTTCATTGGTATCGCTTTCGTGGAAGCTCTAGCCATCTTTGCACTGGTAGTAGCTTTCGTAATCAAGTTCGCTTAAATTCTTTTTTGGCTCACGCCATCTGCTTTGTCGCGGTGCAGAAAATTTTTATCACCGTACGCTTGTACGGCTCCAAAAATTTTCTTTCCGCTCCTCGCATCTAGCGCAATCCAAGAAAAGAATTTCTGCAAAACTAAAAGAATTTACAAAAACTAGAAGCACTCAAACAAACCCTTTATCAATCTCACACTCCTTTAGCAATAAACATATGGATGAAATCATAAACGCATTTGGTATCGACGCTCGTCTCATCATCATTCAGGTGGTGAACTTCGGTATCTTGATGGTGGCTTTGGGGTATTTCCTCTACAAGCCTATTCTTCGTATTCTCAAAGAACGTGAAGAGAAAATTACGCAAGGACTTCAAGATGCAGAAGCGGCTGCGCAAGCTAAAGCGGAAGCCGGTGAAGAAAAGCAAACTATTCTCACCAACGCTCATATGGAAGCTGGGGAAGTAGCTAAGCGTGCCAAGACGGCAGCGGACGCTACAGCCGCCGAGATTGTGGCAGCTGCACAAACTAAGGCCGGCGCAGTACTATCTGACGCTGAGCTTAAGCGAGAGCAAATCAAAGCCGCTGCACTTAAGGAGAGTGAAAAGGAGATTGCTACTTTGGCTGTTTTGGCAGCTGAAAAAGTTTTGCGTGAAAAAGCCTAGTTAGATTGTCTATGAAACAAGCGTATATCACAGCCATAGTCGATACCCTCCTTACTTCTAAGGATGTTGAGACTGTACTCAAAAATGCCATGGCGCTCTTGAGTAAAAAGGGGCACACTCGGCTTTGGCCAGCGGTGCTTCGTGGTGTGGTGCGCGAGTTTGAGAAGCGAAGTGTTGAAGCAGTGCCACAAGTTATGGTGGCTAAAGAAAGTGCAGAACAAAGCGAAGCTCTCAAGCAAGCTTTGGCTACACTTGGTGCTACTGCTGCACCAAAAACAGTGGTTGATAGTACCCTCATTGGCGGATTTTTGGTGCAATACCAAGACCGCATGATTGATGCCAGTTACAAACGAGCACTTACCGACCTATATCGAAAGATCACCAAATAATTATTCATTCACCAAGTTATTACTAAATCATTACTTACTATGAGTACACCAATCATTGACCGAATCAAAAAAGAAATCGAAAACCTACAAACTACAACCACTCCAGAAGAGATTGGAGTTGTAATTAGTGTGGGTGATGGTATTGCTGAAATCGAAGGACTCACCAATGCTCAAATGATGGAGATGGTGATATTTGAAGCGGGAGAAAAAGCTTCTCTAGCCGAAACTATCGCCAGTGAGAAAGCGCTTTTTGGTCTTATTCTCAACCTTGAGGAAGACACTGTGAAGGTGGTGGTGCTTGGTGAAAGTAATTTGGTGAAGGAAGGTATGCGTGTGCGTCGCACTGGCAAGCTTCTCTCTGTACCAGTTGGTGCAGGAATTGTTGGCCGTGTGGTAAACGCCCTTGGTGAACCAATCGATGGCAAGGGTGCGATTGCAACTGACCGCGACATGCCAATTGAGCGTGTAGCGTACGGCGTAATGGATCGTTCTTCAGTGAACGAGCCAATTCACACTGGTATCAAGGCTATCGACTCAATGATTCCAATTGGTCGCGGACAACGCGAACTCATCATTGGTGACCGTGGTACGGGTAAGACAACTATTGCTATCGACACTATCATCAACCAAAAGTACGAGCCAAAAGAAAAACGCCCAATTTGTATTTATGTAGCCATTGGTCAAAAGCGATCAAAGACCGCTAGTATTATGGCCAAGCTAGAAGAAGCTGGCGCTTTGGAGTACACCACTATCGTGGCTACTTCAGCCGCTGAAGCTTCACCACTCCTTTTCCTTGCTCCATTTGCTGGAGCAGCGATCGGTGAGTATTTTATGGAACAGGGTAAAGACGTGGTAGTGGTATTTGACGACCTCTCAAAGCACGCTGTGGCTTATCGACAGATGTCACTTCTACTTCGCCGCCCACCAGGACGAGAAGCGTACCCAGGAGACATTTTCTACCTACATTCACGTCTCCTCGAGCGTTCAGCTAAGCTTAGCAAAGAGCTTGGTGGTGGATCTATTACCGCCCTTCCAATTATTGAGACTCAGGAAGGTGACGTATCTGCGTACATTCCAACTAACGTAATTTCAATTACAGACGGACAGATTTTCCTTGAAACAGACCTCTTCAACAAGGGTATTCGTCCAGCACTCAACGTTGGTATCTCAGTATCACGTGTGGGTTCTTCTGCTCAAACTAAAGCGATGAAGAAGGTGGCTGGAAAGATT
>MFLT01000007.1 GCA_001781415.1 Candidatus Kaiserbacteria bacterium RIFCSPLOWO2_01_FULL_45_25 | reverse complement strand
ACGAGGGTAAGTCGGGTGATGAGACTGCCAAGGTACTCTGAAGTGTGCGCTCCTGGGCGAATGCCTGGGATAAACGAACCATTTCGTTGTAAATTCTTAGCAATGGCATCTGGGTCAAACGTTACCGCTGTGTAGAAGAAGGTAAAGAGGAATACCAAGAGGAAGTAGACAGAACCGTATAGGTACTGATTACTCAAGAGCTCGGTAACCGTCTGGTTGGCTCCGGCTACCCATGGTAGGTCAAACGCTGTGAGGATATTAAGCACCATCTGAGGCAATAGAAGAATCGAAAGCGCAAAGATGATTGGAATAACTCCAGCTTGGTTGAGACGAAGTGGTAGGTATGAAGAACTGGCTCCATACGTTGCTCCTCCTCGACTTTGCTTAGCGTAAGTAATTGGTACTGGACGCTCCGCTTCTGTCATAAAGATAACTGCGTAGATGATAGCCAAAGCTACAAAGGCAAATCCAATGTACAGAGGAAGCTGTGATGGATCAAAGGTATAGAAGAGTTGACCAATTGTCGTTGGTAGTGTTGCCACGATACCAGAGAAGATAATGATCGACACACCGTTACCGATACCATACTCAGTAACCAATTCTCCAATCCACATGAGGAGGATAGAACCAGCCACAATGAGGACTACGTTGACGATGAAATCAAACGTTGTGAGCCCCGAGATAACTCCCTGACTCTGTAAGAGTGAGAGAAATCCAAATCCCTGAAGAGTAGCTAGTGGTAGCGTAAGCATTCGCCCATATTGAGTGAACTTAGCGCGACCAGCCTCACCTTCTTCGGTGTACATGCTCTTGAGCTTTGGTGACATCACTGTCATAAGCTGCATGATGATAGAGGCTGTAATAAACGGCCCTACACCAAGCATCACGATAGAGAGATTAGCGAGTCCACCTCCAGAGAAGATGTTTAGCAATCCCAAGAATTCATTGTTGGTGAAGAATTGCTGCAAAACAGTTTCATCCACGCCTGGAATTGGAATTGCTGCCAACATTCGGAAAACTACCAACGCTGCAAGAACAAAGAGGATACGATTTCGAATCGCCGGCTCGGTAAAGATAAGAGTCAGCTTGTGAAAGAATTTTTGCATATGTGACTCAATACTACCTATTAAGAGACTTTTCCGCCAGCTGCTTCAATTTTGGCTTGCGCCGCCTTTGAAACCTGACATCCCTCAATAGTCAATTTCTTAGTAATGTCACCAGTAGCAAGAATCTTTACTAGTGGAACCTTCTTACTGGCCATAGCGACCACTCCCTTACTGACCAAGGTCTTTGGAGAAACAACGTCTCCAGCGGTAAATACTGACTCGAGACGAGTTAGGTTTACTGGGAAGATTGCTTCTCGTTCACCGTTCACTGTTCGAGAACGGTTCTTACCGTGTCCACGAAGCTTTGGAAGCTTCTTGATGAAGTCACGCATTTCTGGACGAGTACTGTTACCAGTTCGGGCTGTTTGACCCTTTCCTCCACGACCAGATGTCTTACCACGCTTACCACCGCGACCGATGCGCTTAGCTGTCTTTCGAACAACTGTTGGTTTTAGTTCATGTAGCTGCATACTAGTTTTTCTTTAGTTGCTTAAGCGCTTCGACGGCAGCGCGGGCATTGTTAAGTTTGTTCTTACTGCGAGAGAAAATCTTCGCTGTAACGTCCTTTACTCCAGCGTGTTCAAGAACAGTACGAACTGATGAACCGGCTACAAGTCCACGACCTGGGGCTGGCATCATCATTACCTCACTTGAAGCGTACTTTGTGTGTACGTCATGTGGAATGTGTCCTTCCTTGTTCATTGATACGGTGATCATGTTCTTCTTAGCATCACGAACGGCTTTTTCAATAGCAAGTTGTGTGTCGCCGGCCTTGCCGATTCCAACTCCAACCTTGCCACGCTTGTCACCGATAACCATTGCTACAGAAAAACTAAATCGTCGTCCTCCGGCCATAACACGAGTTACGCGACGGATAGAGATAATCTTTTGGTCAAATTCTGGACGAACTCGCTCTGGACGGCCGCCACGACGTGGACGACGTTGGTTGCGACGATCGTTTGCTCCTTGACTTCGTGCTCCACGACCGCGTCCGTCAGTTGCTCCTGTAGCCGCTCCCGGTACAGTTGCTTCTGATTCAGACACAGCGGGTGCATCGGTAGAAGGTGTCATTGCTGACACTTCAGCTTCTGGTGTTGAACCAGTTGTAGCTTCCTGCTGTTTTGTTTCTGACATTATTGAATGTTTAGAGTAAATAATTTAGGCCTAGAATTTAAGACCTGCTGCACGCGCTGCATCAGCTAGTGCTGCAATGTTTCCTTGGTAACGGAATCCGCCGCGGTCAAAGACCACTTCGGTGATACCAAGCTTGGTAGCCTTTCCTGCAATTGCAGTTCCAACCGCCATAGCTCGCTCTGTAAGAGTTGCTCCCTTTTCAGTTCGAGAGTCTACGCACGCCAAGGTCTTACCTGCCACGTCATCAATAAGCTGCGCATATACGAAGCGATTACTGCGGAAGATAGCAAGACGAGGTCGCGTAGCTGTACCAGACACCTTTGCACGAATGCGATTGTGTCGAGACACCCGCTTTGTTTGTTTGTACTGTGTTTTTTCCATATTTCAGTTTGAATTACGGGCCTACGCAGCCTTTTTACCTTGTTTGCGAATAATGTACTCACCTCGATACCGAATACCCTTACCCTTGTATGGTTCTGGCTTACGTACCTTGCGGACGTTAGCAGCAAATTGTCCAAGGAGATCCTTATCAGCGGCAGTCAAAGTGATAGCAGATTTCTCTACTAACGCTGTTACGCCAGCTGGGATGTCTAGTGGTACTGGGTGTGAAAATCCTACGTTTAGAACGAGAGTACTTCCCTTTACTTCAGCACGATATCCAACTCCTTCGATATCTAGAACCTTAGTAAAACCTTCAGTTACTCCCTTAATCATGTTGCGCACGTGCGCCGCATAAGTTCCCCACAAAGCTGGAGCATCTGGAGTAGTACCTGGAGTAAGAGTTACTTGTTGTTCAGCAATGCTGATGGTTACGTCTGACTTAATCGCACGAGTAAGTGTTCCTTTTGGTCCGGCTACAGTAAGTAGGCCGTTCTCAAATGAGACGGTGACTCCGGTTGGAATAGTTACTGGTTGTTTTCCTAATCTACTCATATTACCAAATGATAAAGAGCTGTTCTCCTCCTACATTTTGGGTGCGAGCCTCCTCATTGGTGAGGATACCTGCTGGTGTAGAAAGAATCATATGCCCGTTACCGAACTTAACTCTGTGAATATCTGCGACCTTTGTGTACAAACGGCGACCTGGCTTTGAAACACGCTTCACACCGTTGATACGATGCTTACCGCCTTCATACTTCAGGGTAACCGCAAGGGTCTTTTGAACCTTGTCCTTCTTGCCTTGTTGTTCTGCTTTCTCAATGTAGCCTGCTGCTACGAGCTTGTCTGCGATTGCATGTCGAAGCTTTGAGTATGGTACAGAAACCTCTTTCTTTCCTACCATTCCCGCATTCTTCAGACGGATGATGAAATCGCCAATTGTATCGCCTACCATGATGATTTCTTTATTCCTGGTATATGTCCTTCATGGGCAAGTTCGCGGAAGCAAATACGACAGAGATCAAAATCTCGCATATAACCTCGCTTACGTGCACATAGCTTGCAGCGTCGTACGACTTGGCAAGCATATTTTGGTTCGCGCGTTGAACGCGCAATTACTGATGATCGAGCCACGTAATTTATTAGTTATGAGATAGTATCACGGAGAATCCATGACTTATCTCTTGATAATCGCCCAACCTACGGTCGAGCAGCGGACGGTGAGATATTTTGAGATTTCTCACTGCCACGCCTTGTCGCCTACAGTACCAAAATATGGCCCAAAGTCAAGAGAAAAGCCCTTCCGGAGACGGAAGGGCTTTTGGGGGCCAGAATGAGTGGATCATGCTTTTTTGGACCGACGAGGGTAGGTACGAGGGCGAGACAGTTTGGCGGGGTTGTGACCATTTTTCTCGTGCCAATTGTCTGGAAACTGCACGAAACGATTGCCGTTTTCACGCAGGACTTGCTTGGTGACAGGCCGATCGTCCACAGCTGTGGCGGACCAGGCTGACTCTGCTTCTCTGGCCTCTCTATTGGAACGGCCGCCAGCAGAACAGGACTCGAGGTTTCGCTTTGGCAAAGACATAGACACCTCCATAACAGTAAGGACTAGACGCCGTAGCTATAAAACCAGTTTAGCGACTCTCTGTCAATCAATAAGACCCCGGCGCAAAGCGCCGGGGTCTTGTTGATTTTGCTTTTATTAGAAGTTACTTAGCTTCTACTACTTCTTTGTGTAGCGGCAGGGTCAAGTTTCTAATTCGCTAACGCTCATAAGAACTTCCTCCCCGGACTCGACCGTTTTCTCCCTGTGGGTCGAAAACATGTCTCCGTCTCTTTCCTCGGCCGAAAGCAAAACTGTTTGCTTTCTAAAATAAGTAAAACTTATTTTACCAACGGCAAGCCAATATGTCGGAGGAAAGCCTCTGACTCCTTCTTTGTCTTAGCTGTAGTTACCAAAGTAACTGCAAATGAGAATACGTCTTTTGAATCTTCATCTCCACATTCTGGGAAAATAGAGTGTTCTTTGATTCCAAGTGTGTAGTTACCCATTTCATCAATAGCTGTAACCTTTAGACCGCGGAAGTCGCGAGTCTGTGGGAGAGCTAGGTGGATGAGCTTATCAACGAAGTGAATCATGCGCTTACCACGTAGAGTAACCTGGTAGCCAATGATGTCGCCTTCACGCAACTTGAACGAAGCGATTGATTGCTTAGCTGGTCGTGGTGAAGATTTTTGGCCAGTGATACGAGCGAGACGATCTTGGATAAGAGCAATTTTCGCCTTATCTTGAACGCGTCCAGTACCAACTGAAACCACTACCTTTTCTAATTTTGGGGCCTGCATTACATTTTTGTAACCGAACTCACTTTTCAGTGTTTCGTAGACAGTCCCGAGTCGTGTTGTTGTAGTTTCCATACTTATATTTTCTTACCACTTGGACGAGCGACTCGGACCTTCTTTCGCTTTTCGCCTTCGCCCTCAAAGGTATACCCAACACGCACTGTCTTGTCACCCTCCATGAGTGCAACGTTTGATGAGTGAAGTGGCATACTCTTTTCAATAATCTGACCCTGTGAACGAGTACGAGTGCCCTTCTGGTGCTTGGTAGCAACATTAACGCCCTCGATAATTACTTGTTCTGTGCCAGCTAGGACAGTGAGTACTGTACCAGTCTTTCCTTTATCTTTTCCGGCAATTACCTTTACGGTATCTCCTTTTCTGATTTTCATAGTGAAATAGTTAGGTAGTTCCTTACACCACTTCTGGTGCTAGAGAAACTATTTTCTGATAACCAGCTTCAGAGATTTCGCGAGGAATCGGACCAAACACGCGGTTAGCGCGAGGCTCCTTCTTTGCCTTGTCTATAAGCACTACGGCATTGTCGTCGAAACTTACGTATGATCCGTCCTTACGACGAAACGGCTTTCGCTGTCGTACTACTACTCCGTATACCACGTCCTTCTTCTTTACTTGCTTACGAGGTTCTGCAGTTTGTACAGATAGCACCACCATTTCTCCGAGCTCAGCGTAACGCTTCTTTGATCCGCCAAGTACCTTAAATACTCGACCAACCTTCGCACCTGAGTTGTCAGTAATCTTAACGATTGATTGTGGTTGAATCATACTATTTTGTCTTAGTTACGAGTTCAAAATGCTTGCGCTTTGACATCGGGCGAATTTCTCTAATGTCGACCACTTCACCTTCCTTTGCAGTGTTACCTGCGTCATGTACCAAGAATTTTTTCGTGCGTCGCATGAACTTCTTGTACTTTGGATGCTGTACGTAACGCTCGACTGCTACCGTAATAGTGTCTTGCATCTTTGTAGAGACCACAGTGCCGCGAAGTGTACGACGGTTTGGTACTGTTGTGTTTTCAGTTGTCATACTCATTATTTTGCGTCTTTATTATGTCGCTGTGCTGACAAAAGAGTGAGGGCACGAGCAACATCTCGCTTGGCGTTCTGGATGATGTTCGCCTTTCGACTGAATCGATCCTTGAAACGCTCAGCCCGGAGGGTCTCACGAGCGGCCGAAACCATCTCTGTGAGTTCCGCTTCAGTTTTCTTTCTGATTTCTGACATTTTTGTCATATAGCTAGAATGTTATGCTCGCGTCTCTTCGCGACGCACGAGTTTACCTTGTAATGGGAGCTTAGCGCAGGCCTTGCGGAATGCTTCTTTGGCCAAATCTTCTGGCACACCTTCTACTTCAAAGAGGATACGGCCTGGTTTTACCTCAAACACATAGTGATCGAGATCTCCTTTTCCTTTACCCATCGGCACTTCGGCCGCCTTCTTAGTAATTGGCTGATCTGGGAAAATTCGAATCCAGATTTTACCTGTCTTACCGAGCGTTCGTGAGATAACACGACGAGCTGCTTCGATTTGATTTGAACGTACTCGAGACTGTGAAGTTGCCTTCAGTCCGAATGAGCCGAAAGATACAGTGATACCACGTGTATCTGGAGTGTTGCGCTTGGCTTCACTCTTGCGGCCAGTTTGCCACTTTCGGTGTTTTACTTTTTTTGGAAATAACATACAGAATTCAATTATGCGTTGCGAGCTGGTCGAGTTGTTCGTGGAGCCGCTTCAGCTGGATTAGCTTTGCGATCTGCGAATACTTGACCTCGGTAAATCCAAACCTTGATTCCAATTGCGCCGTACGGTAGACGAGCCGTTACTCGTGCAAAGTCGATATCAGCGCGGAGAGTTTGGAGTGGAATTCGACCCTTTTTAAGTTCTTCTTTTCGAGCCATATCTGCTCCGCCGAGACGGCCAGAGAGAATGATACGAACTCCTTCTACGTCACGGTTGGCCATTACCTTCTCAATCGTTTGCTTCATCACACGACGGAAAGTGAGACGCTTCTCAAGTCCTTCCGCAATCATTTGACCAACGATGTTGGCACTTGATTCTGGTGAACGAACTTCTTCTACGTCGAGCTTGATTTCTGGCTTATCGATGAGCTTGAGTGTACGGAGAAGCATGTCTAGCTCTTTCTTGAGCTTGGTTGCTCCTTCTCCACTACGACCGATAACGAGTCCTGGGCGAGCAGTCTTGATGATGATGCGAAGATCTTTTTGACTTCGTTCAATCTCAACTGTATCGATAGACATTCCCTTCAATTTCTTTTCGAGAAGTTTTCGGATAGCTGCGTCTGCGCGAATGTACTCGCGGAACTTCTTGGCATCTGTCGTGAACCATCGACTCTTCCAGTCGCGGTTAACACCGATGCGCTGTACATATGGATGTGCTACGTGTGTCATAGGTATTATTTTTCGCCTAGTTCCACAGTAATGTGGCTATTTCGCTTGTTAATACGTGACGCTGATCCGCGTGCACGTGGCATGAATCGCTTGATGGTAACTCCCTTATCTACAGATACCTTTGCTACGAAAAGACGAGCTGGGTCCTTGCCAGCAGAAACTGCGTTAGCAAGAGCAGATTGGATAACCTTGGCAAATGGCCCTGAAGCGCGCTTGTCAACAAACTGTAGTGTAGCTAGGGCGGCTGTTACCTGCTTGCCTCGAACAACGTCAGCGATCAAGCGGACCTTACGAGGTGATTGGCGGTAATTTTTTAGAAATGCTTTCATAATATATATTCCTACTTCTTAGCTGCTGTTGTTGTCTTCGCGGCCTTAGCGGCTGTGATTTCTGCTTCCTTCTTCTTCTGTTCTAGTTCTTTTTGCATCTTACCTCCGTGTCGGTGGAACTTCTTAGTTGGAGAGAATTCTCCAAGGCGGTGTCCTACCATTTCTTCGGCAACGACAACTGGAATGTGATCCTTGCCGTTGTGAACTCCGAACGTGAATCCCACCATTTCTGGGGCGATAACACTATCGCGTGACCAGGTCTTGATGATTCCACTCTCTCCGGGCTTCTTGCCGGCGATCTTCTTCAGTAACTTTTCGTCTATGTATGGTCCTTTATAGAGTGAACGTGACATATTAATTTATTTTTTAGTAATGCTTTTGCGGAACTGACAAATGCGCATCTTAGATGCGCTGTGTGAGAACCTCTTGTAAAGAAAGGTAACGGCCGTCCTTAACAGAGGTTCCCAGCCCCAATAACTTGTGCTTCGCTTCGGTTTTTTTGTGCGGGTGACACTTCTTCCCGCGTGAGGTTGGAACCCGCCTACAGTACCAAATGGAGCCGAAAAGTCAATCTTTGGCGGACAAAACAAAACCGCCCGAAGACAGTTTTGTCTGGGGGCGGTTGGACCGCTTGGCTCAGAAGGTGTGCGTATCACCGTTTCCGCACCTCACATAGGTTGTTTTGTCACCTTGGTGTGGCACAAAACCTTCTATGTAAGCTACCTTGCCTGAATTCAGACAGATTTCACGAGCTTTATTGACCGCTTCAATTCCCACATAGAAGTTTGGGTCGGTAAACTGGTAACTGTCTGAAGTATATGGGGTTCGTGCTGTTAATACAGCGTCATCAGTCGGTGCCCATACCAACACATTCAATATGAGCAGCAGTCCAAGGAGGAATACCTCCTTCAGATCTTTGGTTTTAGGCACAGGAACTCCTTTCTGCCTCGGCGAGGCATTGCTATTTGCATATTAGGCTTACCTTTCACAAAAATCAATACCAGGACAGATTATAGCCTTATTTTGCAATGAATATACAAATTAAATAGACAAAACAAAACCGCCCGAAGACAAGTTTTGTCTGGGGGCGGTGGAACGTCAGATAAGTGACTCATCTCACGAGCTTATGTTCAAAGGTTATTTCTTGCCCAGAAAAACACTCGAGATGGTATTGAACACCTTCTGTGCTGCGAATACTGCCGATTCTCAGAATACCGCCCGATTTTTTGCACAGCTCATCTGCTGTACGAATGGCGCTTGCGTACACGTACGAGCCAGGTTTTTCCACCTTCTTGCTCGAGAGCACCTCAATGCCGAAGTCAATCAGCGTAACGATGCCGATGCCCATAAGGGCCACAGCTAAAAGATTCACGACGAGTTTCATAGGAGCTCCTATACACCTCGGGATGAGGCGCTTACTACTAAACACACTAGCATATATATTAGTAAAAGTCAATAAATATGCTGATTAAAGCCTTGTTTTACAAAGCTTGTCTGGGTAATTAGACAAAACAAAACCGCCCGAAGACAGTTTTGTCTTGGGGCGGTGAATACCAGTAGCGACTATTGGGAGTCGGCCACATGGTGAACCTCGAGCTTGACGCTCATGGTCGGAGCCAGGTCTTTGCCTATGTACTTGCCGGCAAAAGTGGCAATAACGACGGCGGCAGCGATGGCGAGTGGGTAGCTGATTCGCATGGGAAGAACTCCATTTTTATGCCTCGGAATAAGGCTTTACTGGTTACATAATAGCATAGTTATAGGTAAAAGTCAATACATTTAAGCGATTACGGCCTTATTTAGCATAGAAAAAGCCGCAAACCCAGAGGGTTTGCGGCTTTTCTTCTTGCCAAGGCCGGTCCTTTGCAGATATTACTCCCCTTTTCCTCGTCCAAGTAGGCGGTCGGTAAACAAGAAGCGGAGTCCGAGGAGCTCAAGACCTCCAGCCAGCAAGAGCACTGCTCCAGGCGTTAGTGGTGTTATGAGAGCAATAAAGCCAAGTAACACCAAAGTCACGCCGAGGGTCTTGCGGAGCTGTGGTTGATTTAGGGTGTAATTTTTGGCTTTTTCGTACATAACAGTTTGATAATTACGCTGACGCTGAATAGAGCAATATCTTACAGACTAGCCCTGTGACCATACTTTACGAGCGTATGAGTAGCCAAAACGAGCCACGTATAGGAGCACCACTCCGTAGAGGGCGAACTTGACCACCATAAACATGAGCGCTACAAATCCCAGACTTACCTCTTGAACGAAGGTATTAATGTCACTTACAAGCTCCTGCACCGCTGCTATCCATGAATCTTTAATTGAATCACCGTTCACCAACGGATTCTCATACACGTTCACATAGAAGTTACTGTACTCAAGCCTGTCTAAGGCCTCAGCTTTAGAGCGGTTGATACGATCTAGTTGTGCATTAACTTCAATTTGTGACATTGAGATACGCTCCACAAGTGCCAACTTACCGTCCGTCGCTCGAGTAAGGGCGTCTATGTCACCTCTCATGGTAGCTAGACGAATGAGTTCATCGTAGGTAGCGGTTGATTGTATGAGAGTGGCCTCATACGCAGCCAACTTTGCTTCTAGAATCTCAATCTCACTAGTGTAGTCAGTTACTTCGCGCTTAATAGTATAGGCGTTTTCATTAAGATACTTTGGATCTAAATCTTCAAGAATTGCCAAAACTTCATCTACACTTTCTTTCTTAACTTTAAAGTTGTATGAACAACCTTCTTTATACTCATTAGTACTTTCAAAAATCACGTCGTCACGATTAAAAAGGTCGGCAATAACTTCACATTCCTTAGTAACATCACCGGTTTCAAAAGTGGCAGTGTATTCTTTTACCTCATAGGTTTCTGTATCTTCACCAGGCGCAAACTCTGGGCTTGGCACTGGCGGCATCATACTGTCTTCAACATTACGATAAGACAGCTCTGGAGAATCCATGCCCATACCGACACCTTCATCGTAATATCCATAATCACCATCTCCTGAAATAACTTGCTTCACTGATTGGAACGGGGCGGTGCCAGATATGGCCTGAAGACCAGCTACTGCCACCATCCCCAGCGCAAAAACTGCTACCAGTTTTACGGCTAATGATTTGGTTATTCCGTTATTTTTTAAAAATTCCATAATTAAGATTTTATTGAATAATTGTCACCCGCACTGTGACGAGTGTAAGAGTCCGGCCACAAGCCTCCAGATACGAGGCGCGACTAAACAAAAACATGAGACGTATTTGTATACGGTGAATGTTTGAGTGAAAGAAGCAACAAAGTAGGTGGTGATTTGTGGTTGGACTCTAAGAAAAACTACTAGTATTAACTAGTAGTTATCTTCCTCTTTATATAATACGCCGCTATGGAAAAAGGGTAACAGTGGCTACTGCGGCATAGCATCGTACACTCCAAACATAAACATGAGCTGCGCTCCACTGTATACATCAAATACTGGGAAGTCTGTTTCGATAACAAAGACTCCGTCTCCATCATCATGATACAAAGACACAAAGTACGTCTGACCCCGCTTGAGAGCACTAGTCAGCGGAATTTCCACTAAGTCCACAGTCTCAGCAAACAACATTGGACTAACGCCCAGAACTGCTCCCGGCACCCCTTCCGTATCCGCTTGGACCACCACAAACCCCGGAGCAGTTAGTGTTACCGTAGCTACCTCAACCACCCTGCCTTCAACTTGATCAGACACAATGAGCATGTCACCCACAAAAGCTTCGTCACTTTCTTCACCTGGCGCCATCATCATTGAGGCCCCTTCTGGAGCTACGTCAGCACTCCGCTGCTTCATATTCATATCAGCCGCACCATCATCTGCATCCATCTGTAATTCAGTATTCATTATCTCTGGAGCGGCAGTTGGTAACTCAACAGTGTTATGTGACAAATAACCTGGAATAAGCATCAATATAAGAACAGCCATCGCACCGAGAGGCGCTAAGTACATCATCCATGGAGACGGGATGGCTTTAGGAGCTGGTACCACCTTTGTTAGTAGCTCTCGTCTGAGAGACTGCACAAAAGTGTCGTCCACGGCCACAACCGGCTTGGCAGAAACCAAACTTGAGACCAGGGCCCGTACTTCCGCATCCTGCTCACGCAAAGTAGGCTCCAAGGTATAGATATCTTCAATCATGTGTTCAAACGTGTCCGGCATATACTATGTACTACGTGAAATCAATAAAACGTAACGATTCTGCCACTGAACCACAAGCCAAAAATACCGTCAGTGGCGAGACGTCACCACACTTCTCGCGGAGGTCGCGGATACCGCGTGAAAACGCCATCTTTACACTGTCTTCAGTCCCTCCCACAATGGCGGCTATTTCTTGGTAGGACATTTCTTCCCAGACGCGAAGAGTGATGATTTCCCGCTGCTTTGCATTTAGAGTCTCGAGGTATTCTGTAACTTTGGCTAAGCCAGAAAGTGCATCAATTGATTCTGGAGTACGGTCTTCGGCACCAACTTCAAATACATCTTCAAGTGGCACATCAAATTTCTGGCTTCGATAATAATCAATAACAGCGTTGCGGGCGATACGATACAGCCACGCACTAAAGACTCCTTTACTTGAGTCAAAGGAATTAATCTTTACCAAAGCCTTGTGAAAGACATCACTAGTGATATCTTCTGCTACTTCTTTAACAAAGGTCTTGTAGTAGACGAAACGATAAATCTTATCTATGTAGTAATCATACAAAACACCAAAGGCCACGGTGTCTCCCGCTTGGCATTTAGTGACGTACGATGATTCATCTTCCATTACCAATTATTATCGCATAATTATTTGCAAAATAACAAAACCGCCCGAAGACTGTTTTGTCTTAGGCGGTTTACTTTGGCACTGGAACTGTTTAACCAAACTGGCAAACCGGCACGAAGCTTTCATTGCGCAATTTGAATTCAATCCACACCATCTTGCCTCGAGTCTTGCACGCCTCACGAGCTGACTCAATCTTGTTGGCGGTGAGTAAGTAAGAATGCTTTTCATCACCGTTTTTGCAGCTCTCGCAAGTAATCTGACTAACTGCCGCGGCCACGTTGCCGTTGCAGTGTGTGAGGTAGTGGGGGTTTTCCCCGAGCTTTAATTCTATGTATTGCAAGCCAGCGTGAGAGGCACAATACCTCTCCGCACTTTGTATCTCCTCTACTTTAAAGTAATACGATCCATTGGCTTTGGGGCCAATACAAGCGGTGGTCAACACTGCACTAAATAGCAACAGCGCTTTCACGATAGCCTCCTTTTGTTTAAATGACCGACTGTCCAGCCAATACTATGCCACATTTTATTAGATTTTTCTACTGCCAACTGGCCGACTAACAGCTGCTATAATTCATGCATGACTTCCCTCCGCGGCGGCACTCACACCACACTCACTGAGACAGCCGAGTTAGTGGTTCGTGCGCTAGAAACTATTCCTGGTGTAACAAAAATCTCTCCTGGTATTATTACCAAAAATAGTCGAAAGGGTGGCAATCGACATGTGACGGCAGCTTTTACCAATGCCGGTCTGGAGCTTATTATCTCAGGACAAGGCGTACAAAAGGTGGCAGCACACTGCAACCCAACTGAGGCAGCTAGAATTTACACCACCCTGACTCTACACAAAAAATTGTCTGGGTTTGCCTTTAAAACAAGAGACAAGAAACCAGGGATTTAATCTTATGACCGACCTATCAAAAAGTATCTTACTAATTAGTAAACGCCACGATGCGCTTTTGGTGTTTTTGATAGTTTTTTGTTTCTTGGCTTTACTTATTCTCATCAGTGAAAAAGCGAGCGCTCTTCAATCCTTACTTACATTTGAATACTTCACATTTGGGGAGAGGTTGCACTTGGCAGTGGTATTTCTCTTTTCAGTTAAGAGTTCTTTTCTAGCAACTGGGGTTATCTTCAGCTTCCTCGGGTCACTACTAGGCGCACTCAACATCACGCTAGCTTATATATACTTCAAGCTTCGAGCCGAGCTTCTAGTGAAGCATCATGTCTATAGTGGAGCAGGGCTGTTTGTGGCTTTCCTAGGGATTGGATGTGCGGCCTGTGGTTCAGCTTTACTTACCGCCATGCTTGGTTTACTTGGGCTGTCTTCAATTCTCGGTTTCCTGCCCTACCAAGGTGCGGAGCTAGGAGTGATTGGATTACTAATTCTGGCTGTGACCACCATGGCGCTTGCGAAGAAAGTGGTGGGTCCGAAGGTGTGTTAGATAAATAAGAAAAGACCCCGAGCTGGCTCGGGGTCTTTTTGAAGATGACGGCTGGACTGAACAGTCAGTCGCGGCCGTGGCCGACATGGTCGTCTGGAAGAACCACACCATCGCCGTCGGGGTCGTCGGGGTCGATGTCGGGTTCGTTCGACTCCACGCTCAGGGAGCGAAGCGGACGTTGTCCGACGGGCTCACCCGGTCCGCCCGGCGCCTTGGTTTGTACTTGTACCAGCTCTTGGCTCATGGTCACTCCTCAAAAAGTTGGCGAATCGAAGACCGATTCGCTGATAGAGTATGACAAAGTGGTTAGTTTGTAAATACGGAGTCCTAGGTTTGAGAAAATATACGTAACTGCCGCAGGGCTAAGCGCTTCCGTCACAAGTCACTAAGTATATTTGTTCGTTTCACTCCAAATCTACTAAGTGCTCGCGAATCTTACTTGAACAAATGAGTACCTAAACCAGAGCTCGCTCGGGTTTATGGTGCGAATGCAGTTCAAGGATGCTTGCATACAGATTCTGTCCACTCATTGGATATTTTGTATCGTCCCTCACAAAATCTCTCAATGAGTCTTGCGAAATGGGTCCTTACAGGACCTGTTCAGGTTGTCGCTATTTTTTTCAAAAATAGCTGGCAACCTCTTGCAAAATGACATTTAGTCATTTTTCACCCATCCCATTTCTCACCCACCTCGTCTTATGTACTCGCTTCGCTCCGTGCACTATGACTCCGCCCCGGAAAACGCTACGCACCTGCCGCAGGGCAGGTGCTAAATCAAAATAATAAAACCTCCGACATATGTCGGAGGTTTTATTTAAGCGCTTTCGTCACCAGTCACTAACTAAAATTGTTCGCTCCGCTCCAATTTGTAGTAAGTGCTGTCGACCCCACCTCACTCGTTCGCAAGCTCACATCGTTCCGGTTCGGCAAGCGGTACGTAAAAGCCATTGGGCTTTTACTAACGCAAATAAAAACACCTCCCGGAGGAGGTGTTTTTATTTGCGTTACCGCTTCCCGCCCATGAGCCTTCCCGGCTTGCGGCGTTCGACAATGAAGACATTTGAGTACTTCTTTGGTGAACGAGTCTTTTGACCCTTTCCTGTAGGACGACCCTGCTTGGTACGAGCGCGACGGTGTCCACGTGGTGAACGACCCTCTCCTCCTCCGTGTGGGTGGTCTACAGCGTTCTTAGCTGAACCACGAGTCTTAGGACGAAGTCCCATGTGTCGTGCACGTCCAGCCTTACCGAGATCTACGAGACGATACTCTTCGTTAGATACCGCTCCGACAGAAGCCCAACAAGTTGAGATAACTCGTCTGATTTCTGAAGATGGCATCTTAATCATAGTGTATCCGCCATCATGAGCAACTACTTCAGCGTAGTTACCAGCAGCTCGTCCAATCTTGGCACCAGCACCTGGCTTGAGTTCCAAGTTATAGATGAATGTACCAATTGGAATTGCTGACAGTGGTAGACGGTTTCCTACCTTAACCTTAGCGGTTACTGATGTAATTACTTCATCATGCTGAGCTAGAGTTTGTGGGGCTAGGATGTAACGACGTTCTCCGTCAGCAAAGACGATAAGAGCGATAAAACCGTTTCGGTTTGGATCGTACTCAATTGTCTCTACACGAGCTGGAATGTCCTTCTTATCAAACTTAAAGTCTACCAAACGATAGGTACGCTTGTTACCACCGCCTCGGTACAGGTTTGTTGTACGCCCCAAGTTGTTGCGTCCACCAGTACTGCGCTTTCCTTTAGTAAGAGCCTTAAGTGGGTTACTGTCTGTTGATGTAAGTTTCTTCTTGTATTCGATGACCGACCCATCACGGCGGCCAGCAGAAGTTGGTTTATAGTGTTTCATGTTGTTGAGGTTAGAAAATAGTGGCTGTACGCCTTATCTTCCTAACGGATAAATTTCAACCGTGTTTTGCCTTTCGACTACACGAGGTTGATTATGTCGCCCTTCTTTAGATAGACATACGCCTTTTTCTGTCCAGCGACCTTAACCATTCGGTTACGAGCACCAGCGAGACGAACTGCGGGCTTTTTATTGACGATGTTTACCTTCACCGGCGTCACACCATAGAGAGCCTTTACGGCATCAGAAACAAGGTACTTAGTAGCATCACGACGAACGTTGAATGTGTATACATTACTATCGCCGAGTCCTACTGCCTTTTCTGTAATCCGTGGACCAGCGATAACGCTAGTCAGGTCTCGATCGGTTGAAAGTGCCTTTGAAGCACTTTTGCCAGTAACTGGAGCAACTGCTTGCTCAGCACTGACTTCTTTCTTTCGACTGAAAAGAGACATAGATTATTTCTTAGGTGTAGCTGCAGTTACACTTACGCGCTTACTCAATACTTCAAGCGCACTTGCTGGATCTGCTACTACTACATACTTATAAGTAAGGAGGTCAACTGGGTTGATATCCTTGGCTTGCATCACTTCGATATTACCGAAGTTTCGGAAACTCTTTTCAATTGCTTCACTACGATTTGGAAGTACAACGAGTGCTGTATTCTTTCGCTTAGTTGCAAGTGAAGTCTGTCCTGTTCCCTTAGCGAGAGCATTCAAGACCAACTTTCCTTTAGCTGTCTTTGGTTCTGTAATTGAGAGAGAATCTACAAAGATAACTTCAGCATCAACAAACTTCTTTGAGAGCACTACGGCCAAAGCCTTCGCACGCACCTTCTTGTTAATCTTTACTGAGTAGTCTTTTTCGTTGCGAGGACCATGAGAAACACCTCCGCCGACCCACATTGGAGAACGACTTGAACCATGTCGCGCACGACCAGTTCCCTTTTGCTTCCACGGCTTCTTTCCTCCTCCGCGTACATCGCCACGACCCTTAGTGTGAGCAGTTGATTCGCGGGCGTTTGCCTGCATACCAATTACCACTTCGTGTACAAGGTCTGCATTCCAGGCAACACCGAACACTGCTTCTGGGAGAGAAATATTTCCTACTTCAGCTCCTTCATGAGAATATATTTTTGCGTTCATATATGAATGTTACCTTAGATGCCACGCACCTCTACTAATGTTCCTTTTCGACCTGGAATTGCGCCTGAAACAAGCAGTACGTTTTCACTTACATTAACTTGTAGGACTTGTAGATTCTTGATTGTGGTAGCGTCAGATCCCATACGACCTGCCATACGCTGCCCCTTCATAACTCGGTTGAGTCCGGTTGCTCCAATAGATCCCGGTTCTCGTTCTGAGTGCTTTTGTCCGTGTGAACGGCGACCTCCGGCAAAGCCGTGACGCTTAACTACACCTTGAAAGCCCTTACCTTTTGATATCGCTGATACTTCAATCTTGTCTCCTGGAGTAAAGACTGAAGCGTCAAAAGCAGTATCCTTTGCCATGTCAGCGAGCACACCTTCCTCGCCTGCGCGGGGACGGAACTCTTTAACAAAGCGTACACCTTTTCCGAAATGCCCTTTTTGAGCCTTCGCTACTCGGTGCTCTTTTTGATCTCCTGTCGCAATTTGAACTGCAACATAACCATCTGTTTCAACACTTTTTACTTGTGAAACGGTGGCTGGTGCCACCTTGAGGATGGTAGCTGCCTTACACACACCGTTTTCATCAAACACCTGTGTCATGCCAGCTTTTGTTCCAATAATGAATTTCATTAAAAGTGAACTATCTAATAATCTGTTTCAAGAGACCACAACAAACCGCGCTACATTATGTAGACACAAGGTCCACACTAAATAGCGCGGTTTGTGCCCATTGGTCTAGGTGTGCTTTTAAGGCGACACCTGTACGTAGGTCTTTTAGAAACTGGGGTTAGTATACGAGTTTTTTGGGATTTGGCAAGCTTTTTAAAGCTTTTATACAAAACAGCCCGGCGCCAAAGGCGCCGGGCTGTTTTTACTTAAATTCAAGATTAAATCTCTTGAACTGTCGGCACTACGTTAACGCGGCCTTGAGATGAATTAGATAAGTCTGCAGCGATGTCTGCCACACAAGTAACTGACACAATCTGAGCTGAAGTTAGTGGATTGGTGGTCACTGTGTATGACTGAGCTGTTCCAGAACCAACGTGGTTAATAGTCTCATTGATACCACCAGTCACTGTACAAGTGAGATCGTAAGTTGAGGTGATAGTAATTCCCACTTCAGCCGTGTCGCCACTGCGGATTACATCAGGGTTCATATCGAGAACAATCAAAGGTAGAGCAGCACACTTAGTGAGTGACGGTACCCACACTCCACCATTAGCACAAGTAACGTTGGCTGTAGCAGTGATTTCAAAACTACTTCCAAGGTCATCTAGCTTAACAGTGCGAGCGTCTGGTGAAACGGAAACAGTATCTGGATTTGAAGTTGCTTCTTCACCACTAGTAGTCTGGGTAACTCGAGCAGATCCAACAAAGTTATTGGCTGTCCACGATACAGTTGAAAGACAACTAGAACCTTCTGCAGTAATGGTACATCCGCCAGCTGAAATTGAGCCAGTTGGAGGAGCCACAGCACAGACACCACTTGACCAGACCGTACCAGACTCACAAGAGGCTGACACATTAGTGGTAGCTAGGTTAGTACCACCATCACGAGCAGCGAGAGTTTGAGTGCCATATGGCAAAGTGACTGGCTGATTTGAACCAGAGGCACTACTGTACAAAGTCGCTCCAGATGTTTCATTGTAGACGTTTGGAGTAGTGGCGTATGAGATTGACCAATTAGTAATGCTTCCACTACAGCTACTATTACCCTCGGAAATAGTACAACCAGTAGCAGTAATTGATGCGGTCGGTTGTTGAACACAACTAAAGTTTGTACTGACCGCAGCTGAACAACCAGTTCCGTTACAAGCATGCACCCAAGTGGCGTAGTTTGTACCTGACTGTGGCACAAATGATGAATAGCTGGTTCCAGTATAAGAATCTAGCTGTACAAGGTGTGGTACAGGGTCTCCTGGGTAATCGAGTCGGAAAGCGTAGTATGTCGCTCCCGTAGCAGCTGGCCAACTAATGGCAACCGCTCCGTTTGGTACGGCACAAGTGGCCGAGATTGAAGTTGGAGCTGGTGGTATAGGAGTTGGTGCAGCTACAGTGATGGTAATACTGCTGTAAGAATGTTCGTTTCGGTTGAGTGTTGTCATCCGTAGATTAATGACATAGGTTCCCGGAGTAGTTGGTGCCGTAAAGGTACCACCACCGTATTTATTTCCTGAAGTATTAGAAACCGGGTTTTCAGAAAGGGTGATAGTTGTACTTTGTAGGGTAGCTATCAAGCGGTGAACCGGAATGGAGTTATTAGCACAGTCAGCGTTATAAATAACTGATGACAAAGTAATTGTCTCACCAGGATTAAAAGTAGTCTTGTTGGCGTTTACTGTCACATTGTGATTGTGCCAACCTTCACTGTTTGACCAATGATGGTTCCAACTCACCGCCTCCACCTTTTCTACACCAACACCCATAAAGGCAGCAGTGGCAAACAACACCACTACCATAGTCTTCATAGAATCAGCTACATTCACTTTTTTGCGACGTCCAATTGCCAATAACAAAGTAAGGAGGGCTCCAGCAAAAGCCAAGACTGTTACCAACATTAAGGTACTTAGATTGTCCTTGGTCATAGTTGGGGCTACTTCTTCGGTTGCTTCATCGGTGTTTTCTGGAACAAATACTTCACGTGTATCAAGTACGGTACCATCCGAAGACACCAAAGAGACCTTGGCTACCGGTTGCTTACATTCACTAGTAGACACTAGCTTCACTTCGGCCATCTCTTCAGTCAAAACGGTTTGGATAGGACTGACACAAACAGCACCAGCAGCGTCAGTGACAGACACCAGAGCGGTAACATCTCCTCCTAAATCAGTACCTGCTCCCTGACGTGATTCAAAGAATCCATCAGCTGAACCAGTCCAGTAGAGGTCCATGATTATCTCCTCTCCGGCTGCGTAGCTAGTCTTGTCAAAGTTGACTGACTGAATAGTGGCACTAGCACCTTGAAGAACATAATGAGTTGATAGACGGTTAGAAACTCTTTCCTGACTAACGGTGTCATTAAATGAGAGAACGACGTCATATGATTGTGGCAGTGGAGCCTTTGGAATTACAAAACTTACTTCTTCTTCGGTACCGGCCGCGAGTGTAAGCGGTGCAAACGCTGCATACGCTACCGCTACTTCAGGTCCGTAAATACTTCGACGGAAAGTCTTAAAAGCGGGATCGACTGTACGTGAATCAGATGAAAGATTTTGCACCATACAAGTGATAGTTAAATCCTCATAGGCGGCCACATCAACACCTTCATACAGATTGTATGTTTCAGGAGAATCACCCACAGTGAGGACACAGGAGTTTGATTGTATTTCAACGCCAGTTGCAGAAGCAACAGTGAGTTCACCAGCCATACCGAGGCCAAGGATAACGCCTCCAGAGGTGCGGGCAGTCAACCAGACTGAGTACTTACCAGCTGGGACACCAGCCAAAGAATAGGTGAAGGTCTTAGCGAGGTCTTCACCAGCACTCAAGGCGACCACTTCCTCAACCACCAAGAAGTCTACGATTGTTTGTGTTCCATCCGCAGCATCCTGCATCAGTTGAACACCGTATCGGATATCACTTTGTGGAATTTGACCTTGATTTTCAAGGGTAAAAGACAAGGTGATTTCTTCAGCACTTTCAGCAATGATGGCTGCGTTTGAGAGGTTAATTTGAGCAACGTCGGAGAAGCTGATTTCGCTTCCGTCAGTTGGAGCAGCACTCTCTACATTCTCTTGTGCCTCTACTTGCTGCAAAAATACAACAAAAACTAGACAGATTACGGCTATCGCTTTTTTAATAAATGACATAAATTTGTACAATAAAAATTATTAAATTTCTTACCTATAATTCTAACATTGCCAAAAGCTTAATTTGTGGTAATTCCCCAATAACAAAACAGTCCGGCGCCTTTGGCGCCGGACTGTTTTGATTTAATACTTTTTCTAAGAGCTTATCCACAAACCCTCAGCTACGAGGCGCGACTGAACGAAAACATGAGTTGTGAGAAAGTCCGGGGGACTTTCGCAAGACCTTGAGCACGGCTGTGCGAAAGGTGTACCGTCCCTGTAAGGGATTGCTATACGGTGAATGTTTGAGTGAGAGAAACAACAAAGTATGTGGGGTTTGTGGCAAGCTCTAAGTCTCTTGTAGTATTGGCACTACATTTACTCTAGTCTCTGCAAAGTTATTAATTTCAGCAGCAATATTGGCTACACAAGTGATGCGAACTATCTGAGCCGAGAAGAGTGGGTCGGTAATGGCTGTATAGCTTGCTCTAGCTCCTGCTGTACCACGGTGGTTAATTACGTCATCAATACCGCCAACCAGTGTACAGGTGAGGTCATATATTGAGTCGATAGTAATACCAAGCTCGGCGGTCTCCTCACTTCGGATAACATCTGGATTAGCGTTGATATTAATGATTGGAATAGCCGCACAACGATTGAGTGACGGTACCCAGACGCCTCCCGCGGCACAAGTAGCATCAGCTAGGGTAGAAATTTGGAAACGACTGCCGCGGTCATCAAGCAGAATTGTCCGAGCCCCTGGTGAAACCGCTAGATAACCAGGACTGGTCAAGGTTCTCTGGCCACTGGTAGTTTGAGTTACCCAAGCTTCACCAAGGAAATTGTTGGCAGTCCACACGATTCTTGAGTTACAGGTTGCCACTTCTGGTGGAATAGAACAGGCTCCGGCTGAGAGAGTACCGGTTGGTAAGGTCACAGTAACGCGACTACTAACGGTCCCGCCAGGTCCGGTACAGGTAAGGGTGTAGGCTGTAGTGGCAGATGGCGATAACACATCACTTCCCCCAGTAGCCGACTTTGAACCAGTCCAACTTCCCCCTGAAGCCGTACATCTAGTGGCTCTAACCACTGTCCAGCGTAGAGTTGTTGAGTCACCTGGACCAATATTAACTGGAGTAGCGGTTAGGGTTATGGCTGGTGGACAGGCTTGAGTATTACAAGCTCGGGATGAAGCCCCAGAACAATTAGCTCCCCCATTAGCAGGTCTTGGATTAGTACAGCTGCGAGTTTGAGTACCACCGCCACAAGTAACAGAACATCTTGACCAACCAGACCAACCACCATTAACTGGATCTAAAGCCGGACAATCTCCAGCAAAATGGTTTCTTGGTGGTGAGCTTTCACAACTAGCCGGCACTACCGAACCAATCATAGCGGCATCTGAGGAGTGCTCAACAAAAGCGAGTTCTGAAGTATGTGGATTATTCTCGTCAGTGACAAAGAAAACTCCAGCCGCTAGAGCAGTTACACCAACCAGTCCTCCAACCACTAGTACAGTTGGCAGGATGAGTCGGTGTAGAAACGTAAAAATTGTTTTCATACTCTTTAGAGTTAAATAATTTTACTCTTATAAGCTATTTCAATAGTACCACGTGCCCTGGCCGTTATTTAAATTACTCCCCTTGTTCAATTTGGAACAAGCCTTCGTCACTTTCGGCAACCAAGTCTAGATTTTTTGCGATTGATAGCTTCATCGCTTCGAGCCCCATACCATAAACTCGCGGATCGTTCCCAGGATAAGCCTTACCCCAAGTCTCTTCCGTCATATTTGAGGCTAACGACTCCGCTAGCAAAAAGGCTGCTTTGGCTTCCGTTTTTCTACCACTATTTAAAAGTAAGGTACCGTAGGTATTTTGTACCCAGGGATTTTGTACAGTTGAGACTGGCTCCAAGGTGGCCAATGCCCCCTCCACGTCACCAACTCTAAACTGTAGCCAAGCCATATCATTGCGGGCAGCCCAAGATTCTGGGTAGGCTTTTATAAATTCTGAAAAAGCATCGATGGCTTCCGCTTCTCTATTTAAATACCCATATGTCAAACCAAGTATGTAGTAGGTCCGTTTGTTATCGGGATACTGATTTAGTTCATGTAAAGCTTCTTGTAGTGAAATCTCTAATTCGCCCTGAATGAAATAAGTGCGTGAAAGTTGATAGTGAGCAAAGACTGGCGCCTCTCCCAAGAGCGGATACGCAGCGGCCTTAAAAAAGTACTGGGCTAAACGGACATTGTAGAGTGCTGGTTGCCCACCAAAAAAGATATTACCGATACTATAGTAATATGGCGCCGCCACCATTCCCACCAAAAAAAGTCCTGCCACTAAGGCCATAATTAGGCTGAGTAATTGTTTATTTCTGTAGAAATTTATCATTAAATAACACTGCTTTAACCTACTATATCACGCCCCTAGCCCTGACTTCGCCCCAAATATCTTTGACAGATGTATGCAAATATGTTATAAAGTAAGTCGGTAGTCTGATTTTTCAACCCCTCCACCCTGTTCCTTGAAAGGAATTGTCATGAACCGCTTCTTCACTTTCGTGATTCTGCTTCTGGCCTTGGCCAGCCAACCCGCACTGGCCGCCAGCTTCAGCGATGAGGCGAAGGCCAAGCATGCCTGCCTGGGCCAAACGTCACTCCCGTGGCGCATCAGCCCCATGAAGGCCGACACCGCCCCGACGGCCTACGCCGGCTGGAGTGGCCTCTACGCCGGCGAATGGAAAGGGTCCGGCAAACCGCTCTGCCATGTTCTGATCATTGAGAGCGTCGGCTCCGACGGCAAGGCCAAGGTGCTGTACAGCACCGGTAAGCCTTACTACGAGCACGGCACGTTTGACGCCACCATCTCCGAGAAGGACGACGGCGTCCAAGTGCTCGAGCTCACGCTCGGCAACGGCACCAAGGCCAGCTACATGAAGACCAACCAGGACCCGGCCCTCAAGGCTCGCTACGGCGATTACGCCATGGGCACCCTGCTGCCGGTCGTGAAGGACTGAACCAGTTCATGACCCCAGACGCAAAAAGCCCTACTTACCGCAAGGTAAGTAGGGCTCTTTTTTATTTTAATTTTTATTTCCAGTCTGAGATAAACGCGACATCAAAATTGAATCCATCTAATTTCATCAATTCTCGATACGATTTTGCTTTCAGGTCATACACCGATAAGCGGGTATTGGCGGCGGCATCTGCTCCTGGAAATATATCCGCCTCTTGAAACACTAGGTAACGTGAGTCTGGAGAGAACACTGGCCAAAAGATTGAACTACCACTAGCTTCAATTTTGGTTTTATCCTCGATGATTCCTCGCTCCCATGAGGTAATTTTATAAAGGTAGATATTTCTATGAGCCGGTAGACTGAGGGCTAACCAACTACCATCATCAGATACATCCATTTTTATATTGGTAGTGGCATCAAAACTTTCTGTGGTTGGAAGTACTAATTGTTTTGTATCATTACTTACATCATATAGATACAAACCGTCACTCTTCATATACAGTATTTTCTTTCCGTCTGGAGACCAAAACGGGTGTGTCCCTCTATCAATTGGCTTTTGTACTTTACTGTTCACATCTACTACAAAGACTACCCATTTATCTGTATCGTAGAAGAAATCTTGCTTATCTAGACCACCAAAATTTTCATCTGTCACTTGGGCAGTGTAGGTGATTTTTGTACCATCTGGAGACCAGTCACCTAATCGCTTACTTGGATCTTCAGTGTTAGTTATTTGAGTATTTTCACCAGTAGCTTTATCAATCACTCGCAACTGAAACCACTCACTTGATGGATAATAAAAGTTTGAGTTTGGATCAATGGAAGTGTCAACGAAGGCTAGCTGCTGTGCGTCTGGAGAAAGTTTGGCTGTTAATCTTAGGCGATTATCAGCCTCATCTGAAAAAGTCTTTTTTAGATTACCAGTGCCTAAATTATATTCATACAAATCAGCTAGCTTGGTTCCACTTAGAGCTAAAGTCAGGTATATATCTCCGCTTAAGTTTTCAAAAGGAATTGCTTTATCTCCACCATTTACCATACGTTGTAAGCTACTTTTAATACTTGGGTAAAGAAACCAGACCAAAGATAGAACCAGCACAACTGCCACTGCAGCAATAACCTTATCTCTATATCTCGATTTCTCAACCACTACTGGTTCGTTTGATTCTTGTGTCATATTTTGATGAATTTAAGCTAGGCTTTTATTTTTCTTATGATGATCACGCAGCGAATACATCCCCCGCAAAATTTCTTTAGATTCAGAATCAAGACCCTTTACCCAATCACCAGCCTCCTGGGCAGAGCTTGGAGACAATGAAGTGTAGTAACCATGGGCTCTAACGAGATAGGTGTTGGTAGTATCGTCAGTAGCTATTAAGCTTGATTCAGCAATTGGACCAAACTCAACTTCAACCACATCTCCCGGAATAGTGTGTAGATACTCATGTGACAGCTTATTATTAAGCGCTGAGTTACTATCGTGCTTTGTGCGCCTGTTGTAAGCTTTATGAACCTTAAATTCTTCAGCTGGAGCAGCCAATAGTTCTGTTGGTGACACCAGAAAAGCATTAGTGACATTGTGCCTCTTGGTGGCAGTCACTCTAATAGTTACTTCACCATCAGCTGAGATAGCATCTGGTGGAATTCTAACGGCATCCAAATTACGCTTATAGTATCTCGGCTGTACAATATCAATTAACTGATATCCAGCTTCAGTCAAATACTCAATATTTAGTGACTTGCCACCGCCTCCTCCCCCGCCTCCTCCGCCACCGCCACGAGGAACGTCAGCTGAAGCTTTATTAACTCCAAAAGCGGCACTTAGATAATCTGGTTCAGCTGTATTATCAAGTGAGCGTAGTGATATAAGATTTTGGATTCCCAAAACTACCCAGATAGCAACAAACACTAAGGTCAAATTGACTAAAGAAGCTGTACCGCTAACAAAAGATTTAACTGTTTTACTTTCCGTCAAAACTTCTTTGAGCTTTGAGCGAATAATGGCAAAGTTACTTATATCATTTAACGACTCAATCTCACCCATGGCCCAATCTCTATACAAAGAACCGAGTACAAAGTACAAAGGATTTTCAATATCCCGCACTTTTGCCTTCAAAGTAAACGAGTCGCCAGTCTGCATCTCGTGTTCGTGTTCAATATTTTCAAAACTACCAATCTGCTTTGATAAATTATTTTTGTTTGAACTGATGATTTGTGCACTATCTACACCAGCTTGTTCATTTAGTTCTGAAGTATCAAAAACCAAAAAATCCTTAAAGTCTGAGCTAGTAATCAGAGTACCTTTTGTCGGATGAGCTACTTTTACTAGCGAAAGAAAATCAACGTAACTCTCCTCTGGTTCAATCTCTCGTATTTGGAAGGAAAGAAAGCCATTTTTTGGCACGACCTTATTTTGTATTTTATATAAATCTCCGACTATCCCACCTTTTTCATAAGTAGACCGACCAAGGGCCTCTGAATTAAACCTACTCGTGGGCTTCCCAAATAAAATGTCATTCTCAAATTTATATCGCTGGCCATCCCAAACCGTCAAAAAAGGAGTACTGCCTCCGCCGTCGCCAGACCCCCCACCATCATCTCCGCCACCTCCAAAATCTCCACCCGCTCCTTCACCACCAGCCCCGTTTCCACAACCAGAATTTCCACTGGCGCATAGTGCCAACAACGGCATCACTGTGTCTGATTCAAAGAAATACAGAATCGCTAATATGAATAATACTTGAGCCGTAGTTATAAGGTCTTTTGAAGTTATAATTGATTTCATATATTTATTAACAGTCCAAAGTGAATACTAAATAAATTATAACGTCATTTACTACGAGCACCAAGCACTAGAGCGTAAAAGATCGACTCCTCCGCTTCATTTAGATTTAAAACTTCGTCATATGAGCCACCTTCTGAAGTTCCCATTCCACAACAGGAGTGACCCAAAGCTTCAGTAATTAAATACATATTTTGACTAATATGCCCAGACTCAATAAAAGCTAGCTTGTATGCCAGCGCGCCATATTTTCTAAAAGAACGATTTTTGACAAAAGAAAACAATATTAAAAATTGTCCCTGTTTCGCAAATTCATCATGGGTCGGAAGACAATTCAAAATATCTATCTCATCCGTCGTTGGTAAATTTTCCAGACTGTGATTTTTGACGTTGTAGTGATATACACCCTTTTGGACAGCACCCGCCTTAAGTACGGCAACATATATTTCAACCGGATATTTGGCTCCGCCTGACGGCTGCATTCGACGAACAGTATTGTCTTTTGCTCTAGTTACAGCTCCAGCTGACCAAAACAAAATACTACTGAGGTCATCGATTGAAATATCACCTTCACCAAACTCCCTTCGTGACTCCCGGCTGAGCAATAAGTCTGACAGTGATTTTTGTACGGATGTAGCCTCTGGTAACTTTATTGATTCTGACCGAAAGTACTCTTTGTACAACTTTTTTTCCTTAAAAAAATCCTGAGAAACGGATTTCCTGTTTTCGGTCAAGTAGTTAATTAATGGATCTTGGCTCATAAAAATGGGTGCGGGATTATATTAATCGTAGCTTCTGAACTTCTGGCTGTCGAGGCGCCCAAAATAACTGGGAAATCATATAGCCGACTGACGCCCAAGTGCTTTCTTCTCTCCGAAAAGTGTATCGGTATCAGACCTGGCACCACCGCCCTGACCACCCTTAAGCCAACCTCTTTTGCTTCTTTAGACGTCACATCGGTTAAGTACCCATCCAAACCTTTTTGTTTTAACAATTTTTTAATTTCTTCTAACTTCTGCTTATATGTCACGATGTCTGTTCTGTCATCTATGTCGGCAAAGTCTCTTGGTTCCCCCTGCAAAAAGAAATCAATCTCCTGAAACATCTTTTCTTCACTCCACACCTGCCTCCTCTCCGACATAGTAAATATGTCAGAAAAGTTACTGATGTTGCCACGCCTTTTTGAATCTGGATTTTCGTCCTCTCGATAATGAGCAAACTTGCTAATTTCTAAAATTAACTTTTCTAAAGCACGATTCTTATCAAAATCAACGACAGCACTCATTGATACTGGCACCACTCCAGTCGGGTCCCGCAGCACCGCACAGAAGGTGGGAATTTTTATGTCTGAGGTGATGTCCAAAATATACAACTCCAGTTTATGCTTTTTTAAGGCAGAGATCTTTTGATGAATGTCTTTCGCTTCAATTGTATTTAGATCAATTACTGGTGGCGGAATTTTATTAAGCCAAAAGCCCATCAGAGCATCCCTTTCTATTAACTCACCCAAAGCCTGGCAGGCAGCGTGCTCAAACGACGCTCCCGCCGCTACCCCACTAGTTGATGAGTCAGTAAAAATTGGTTCAGTTGGATTTTCATTTCCATATAACACATACACCATTTGCGCTGGTAGCAAATATTTTTTGTTGTCATGTAATCCAGCTGCAGACACCCAGCCAATCTTTGAGTCTCGGCTGACTTTTTTTTGATTATCTTCGGCCTTTTGCTTTACAGAAAATAATTCTGGCCAGACTAAGTGATGAGTGACTTTTAACGTTTCGTAACTGCCGTATACAATTCGCCCAGCATCCCAAACATAAGCTGACTGACGTTCCAGCGCCTCAGCAACAGCAATTAAAAGCGCCGTGTTCTTATCATCGCCAACTCCAAACCCTTCAGCTTCATATGTTTTGCCGAGAACTGGCCCAGTTAACTTTAAGTAAACTCCGTACCTAATTACCGCTGGAGCATCTGGATAATTGTTTAATAAATCCCAACCATAAACAATTTGTTTTTTAATTAATGAAGTTAAAATGGTTCGTAATCTCGAATCAACTAACTGGAGTTCCCGCTTAGGGTTTTTTATATAAAATTTTTCTTTAACTATTTTCTGGAGCAGCTTAATAAACGCTATAAAAACATAGGCTTTGATAGTGACTAAAGCCGGCAGCGGCTGAAACGGAGAGTAGTTTTGTATCATCCGCTGCACCACAAATTCCTCTACTGACACAATATTGTCTAGACTGTCTGTTTTTCTATCTAATAACTTTGTAATATTAGTCATACTTACAGCTTACAGACATACATACTAATATCGGGGTGAGCTGGCAAAACCGCTTGCAACGAAACTGCTGATGATTCAATCAATGAACGCCAGACAGCTGGTGACTGGGGTAGTCCCTGGTTTGTGATTGGATGTATCAGTTGATAAACAGAGGTCACATCCTTTAATGAATCTGGTAATACTTTTAGGCTATTTAGGCTATAGCCATTTTTTTCTACCAAAAGCAAGGTCGCACCTTTATATTGATTATGATATTTTGAAAAAACTTTCTGTAATTCCGTTTCACCTGACCATAAAAATTCATGCCAGACTGTAACACTTACAAACAAAGTCTTTTCAATACTGTTTATAGAAAGGTCCTTAGCCCACACCTCTGGCGTACCCGCGTCTCCGTTAATAAATTTAATACTTTGGTCTTTGTCGTCTTTGGTAATACCAGCGGCTTCAGTGCTCTGCTCCACTCCAATCAACCGTACTGCTGGTAAAGTCTTGGCTACATGTTTCAAAAAATCTCCCGCGCCACAACCTAAATCAATAACGGTTTCAAAATTATATTCTTTAATGAAGTCTGTGATGGCTGGCCAAGCATGATGGTTATGTAAAGTACTAGATTTACTTAGGTATTTTCCGTTTCTCGCTACCTCAATTCCATATTTCTTTGTCTTACTTAAAAGTGCAGGGAGATTATTTAAGACGTCCTCGTAGGCCAGCGCAAAATAAATTGAATTTTGCACGGAACTTTCATAGAACTGACTTTTAATTGTATAAAGACCATCTTTTTTCTCAAAAAATTCTGGTACGTTAACTACTAGAAAATCTAACAAACTCTCTAATATATTCTTGTCTATGGCCAAATCTAGACTTATCGCTTCAACCGTGGCGCCATTGTTTCTTTCACCTAAGTACTCGAGGATTCCCGTATCGTGAAGGGCACACAGAGCCTTCATAATAAAGTGTCCAGCAAGCGCGTTAGAGACTCTCGACATATTTAATCATCTTATCAGTATCGTCTTCGGTTGTCGAAAACACGGCAACAGACAGGGTTCCTTCAGTCTGTAGCAGACCATAATTAAACGGAATAACACCATTTTGCCTATCTTTAGAAAAGAGCACATTGGACAATTCAACCAAAATTTCATCAATTTCCTTACCTACCCATTTTTCTTTGGACACTTGTAGTGATTTATAGTAAATCGAAGCAGCATCTGATTGATAAATCATCCGACTCATCTGATAGACATATGACGACATCACCCGTCTAGGATTTAGCTCCACCCACAATAAATCTCCATTAGTCAGTACTATGGAATTAAAACCAAGGTGACCTCGGTATCCTTGTTCACTCAAATAATTTACAAACTTTGTGCCTTCTTCAACTAATTTCTCTGCCACCTGCTTTGGGATAGTTTGTTTGGAGCAACATCCACGGTAGGTAATTTTATTATCATAAAAAACCTGATTATGAATTGATACAACACTAGCCACACCTGCAGCATCGACATAAAACTGCACACTTGGTGAATAGGCGGCGTTGTCATACCAACCCTCAATCACAAAGCTTCTTGCCTCCAAATCAGCAAACCCGAGCAGGGTGTTATTGTCTTTTTTGAAATAACTTTCAAGAATATTCAGTTCTGAAAGAAAATTTCTAGACCGATATAGCCTGGTACCAATTCCTGCCGATCCATTGTTGTATTTACTTACAACATTTTTAAAACCATTTAAGAACAAGTAACAGATTTTTATAAAAGCATCATATGTAGTAGTTACTGCTTCAAACCCTCTAGGAATAGGGATTTTTAGCTGCTTTGCAGTCGCCCGAAAAAAAGATTTAGTTGAAAAATCCTGAAATTGATTAGCTTTCTCTAAACTCACCACTCCTAACTGATTAACTAATTCCGATTCAAGCTTGCTAAAGATAAATGAATCAAACACGTACTCTTTAGGATCATTAATACTTTTTTTAATTTGTTTTAAAAAATTGTTGTTTTCAAATGGAGAATTGTGAGTATTCTCTAATTCCTCGTCACTACTTACAAATCTGACATTATCAAAATCGTAGCCACAAGACTCCAAGAAACCTAAATAAGCTTTACTTATCTTTGACCGCGTAACCACAATATCCCCCGGAGTAGCATAGAAAATTCCATTCTTATCAAAGTCATACATGCCAATTAAAGGATGTGAGTACGGGATAGAAAGGTTATGAAATATAACTTTATTCATAGATTTAAGTATTTTGAGTAATTTGAGTATAGCACCAAGCCACCTAGGGCCTGTCCACAAACCTCCAGATACGAGGCGCGACTAAACGAAAACATGAGGCGTATTAGATATACGGTGAATGTTTGAGTGAGGGAAGCAACAAAGTATATGGTGTTTGTGGACAGGCCCTAAAATACTAAAAACCACCCATTTATTGGGTGGTTTTTAGTTTTAATGGCGGATGAATACTACATCATCTTTACATCAATGTTGACTCCCGAAGGAAGTGAGAGGTTAGTTAACGCCTCTACCACCTTTGGACTTGGATTAAGAATATCCACGACTCGCTTATGCGTTCGCATTTCGAATTGTTCTCGCGCATCTTTGTAAACGAAAGTTGAGCGGTTTACTGTATATTTCTTAATTTCGGTCGGCAAAGGAATTGGACCAACTACCTTCGCATCGAAGCGAAGTGCAGTATCAATAATCTGCTTGATACTCGCGTCGAGAATCTTGTGCTCGTAAGCACGTACACGAATACGCAGTTTATTAATTTCGCCAGAAGCAGTTTTTGCTTCTTTAGCTTTGGTCTCTTTTTTTGTAGTATCTGTAGCCATAGTGTGTAAGTTACCGTAAACGAATAATGGTTAGGCAACAATCTTTGTTACAACACCGGCACCTACTGTCTTTCCTCCTTCACGAATCGCGAAGTTTTGTTGATCTTCAAGTGCAACTGGGGCTACAAGCTTTACCTTAAAGGTAGCTGTATCTCCTGGCATAATCATTTCAACACCTTCAGAGAGTGTTACGTCTCCTGTTACGTCAGTAGTTCGGATGTAGAACTGTGGCTTGTATCCTGAGAAGAATGGTGTGTGACGACCTCCTTCATCCTTTGAAAGTACGTATACTTCCGCTTCAAATTCTGTGTGTGGTGTTACTGAGCCCTTCTTTGCAAGTACTTGACCTCGGTGTACATCTTCCTTCTTTGTACCTCGGAGTAGAATACCAGCGTTGTCTCCAGCTTGAGCAGCGTCGAGTTGCTTGTTGAACATTTCAACTCCAGTTACGGTAGTAACTGCAGTATCCTTGATACCAACGATTTCAACTTCTTCACCTACCTTTACAGCACCACGTTCTACACGACCTGTTACTACAGTACCGCGTCCTTCAATTGAGAAGATGTCCTCAATTGGCATAAGGAATGGCTTGTCGAGATCACGTACTGGTGTTGGGAAGTATGAGTCCATTGCATTAGCAAGCTCAATAATCTTGTCTCCCCATTCAGATGTTGGATTTTCGAGAGCCTGGAGTCCAGAACCCTTGATAACTGGTGCGTTTGCACCGTCAAATCCGTTCTTTGTGAGAAGTTCACGAAGTTCTTCTTCAACAAGCATAATCATTTCCTCATCGTCGACCATGTCGCACTTGTTAAGGAAAACGATAATGTTTGGTACACCAACCTGCTTAGCAAGAAGAACGTGCTCACGTGTTTGTGGCATCGCTCCGTCTGTTGCAGCTACTACAAGTACCGCACCGTCCATTTGGGCAGCACCAGTAATCATGTTCTTGATGTAGTCCGCGTGACCTGGCGCGTCAATGTGAGCGTAGTGTCGAGTTGGAGTTTCGTACTCAGAGTGTGAGAGAGAAATAGTAATACCTCGTGCCTTTTCTTCTGGGGCCTTGTCGATTTCGTCAACGCCCTTTGTTGTTGCACTATAACCATTTCCTCGTTGGTTAAGTACAGTAAGAATAGCCGCTGTAAGCGTAGTCTTTCCGTGGTCAACGTGACCAATGGTACCTACGTTAATGTGTGGTTTTGAACGATCAAATGCTCCTGCCATATGATAATGTAAGATTATTTATAAGTTATAAACCGCACACAGCTGCTTAAAAAAGCCGTGCCCGAGCGTACATTCTACGCGGCGCGAGAACAATCGCGCTTAGAATGAACACTTCAAGCGTGTGAAAGAGCAATACTATGTTCGCTCCACATACAGCCAAGAGCTGTGTGCGGTTCGGCAATAGTACCAGAGACGAAAAGTTTTGCAAGGTCATTCTGGAGCCGCAAAACAACGTTTTGCGGCTCACAATATAAAAATCATAACTTTGGCTACAAATAAGCACTTTTTCGGGCAAACTAAAAGGCGAAGCGGACTGAATCCACTTCGCCCTGTCACCTAATCTTCCCTGAGGGAAGGCTTAGGCCGCCTGGAGAACCTTCTCGGGAGCACTCGACAGGCCCAAACGGGCCGCGGCCAAAGTGACCGCCTCATCAACCACGCCGACCCGTTCGAGCTCGGCCAACTTGCTGACGTACTTCCACTGCTGGCAAGGCGTGTGGGAGATGTTGACTTGCAGCACAAAGTGCAGCAAGCCGTCATCGTCCACATACTGCCCAAGCAGCTTGGTATCGGCACAGGACGGATTCGTCCCACGCAAGTACTTCGGATCACGCCCGAGCTCTTTTTTGATGAGCTCGTCCGGCAAAAGAATCAGAGCCCCCACCAGCGGAATGACACGCTTGGGGAAGCCCCAAGCCATTCCTTCCAAAACCAGCAGAACTTCTCCCCTTTTGGTGACACAGGCCACATGAACCATGGCAGTTTTTCGACCAGCACAGTGCGCAGAAGTTGCCAGGGATTCATGCAAGCCAATACGGCACTTTTCCATTGTTGTCGCGTTCACAGAAAACTCCTCAGTGAATTGTTGAAAAAAGAACACCAAACGGGCAATCTCCATTGCCCGTGAGCAGCTTTTGAAACTTCTGCTCACGTGTTTTATACCATACTTTCGTCATTATTCAAACGGTTTTGACACATAAAAAGAGCGGCCCCTGTGGGGCCGCTCTTTTTACTTTTTCTTTATGCTTCTTCTACAACATCCTTAAAACTTACAGTTTCAGTCCGGCTTACAGCCGCAGTGCAGGTTGTCGCCGTTTTTCCAAACGGCTGGCAACCTTCTTGAATAATCTCCCAAATTATTCAAGCCTTGTGGCTACTTTGTTTCGCTCTGCTCACAAAGTAGCTCGCAAGGTCTGTAAAAGACGTGCGTCGGCTTAAGCCTCCTCTACTACGTCCTTCAGGGTCAAGTTTCTAAGCATAATTTTCGCTACGCTCAATTCTGCTAAGAACTTCCTCCCCGGCCTCGCTGGTTCGTCGCCCTAGGAAAGGGGCGACTCACATCGCTGCGGCTTGTCAAAGATGTTGTATAGCTAATAAAAAAGTACCCCTTGATAGGGGTACTTTTTTATTACGCTTCTTCTACATCTTTCTTCTTAACAGAAGCTGTACACCTTTTGGCTCTTTTCTCCCTCTGGTCGAAACGAGCTCAAAAGGTCTTGCAGGATGTAGCGGGCAAAAGAAAGGCGCTCTAGTCGAGCGCCTGTTCTTTATGCCTCTTCAACTACATCCTTCACACCTCTCGTCTTTCGAATTTCAGCTGACACGTTTGGTGGTACTACATCGTAATGATGGAATTCCATCATCATTGAGGCACGACCTTGAGTCATAGAGCGCAGCATGTTGGTGTATCCGAACATTTCTGAAAGTGGTACCTTGGCGGTAATTACCTTCTTGTCCCCGATATCATCCATACCTTCCACCTGACCACGCTTACTTGAAATGTTTCCGTTTACGTCACCCATGAACTGTTCTGGTGTACGTACTTCTACCTTCATTACTGGTTCTAGGAGGACGGCACCGGCCTTAGCAGCTGCTTCCTTGAACGCGTAGATGGCAGCAAGTTTGAAAGCGATTTCTGAAGAGTCCACATCGTGGAATGAACCATCGTAAAGCTCTACTGAAACGTCCTCCATCTTGTAGCCCGCCACGAATCCTCGCGCCATCGCCTCCTTCGCTCCCTTCATTACAGCTGGGATGAATTCTCCTGGAATTACTCCTCCCTTGATACTGTTGATGAATTCGAAGTGATCTTCTCGAGTAATGTTCTTTGCCAGCGACTTACCTTCAGCTAGTTCTAGTGGTTTCATTGGACGGATTCGGAGCTTAACGTGTCCGTATTGTCCACGACCTCCTGATTGCTTCACGTACTTGTAGTCAGCTTCAGCTTCTCGTTGGATAGTTTCGCGGTACGCTACTTGTGGCGCACCTACGTTTGCTTCAACGTTAAACTCTCGCTTCATACGGTCGATGAGAATTTCCAAGTGAAGTTCTCCCATACCAGCAATAATAGTCTCCATGGTTTCTTCGTCAGTTGAAACCTTAAAAGTTGGGTCTTCGTCTGCGAGCTTCTTTAGAGCCACACCCATACGCTCTTGGTCACCCTTTGTCTTTGGTTCTACTCGGAGAGCAACCACTGGCTCTGGGAATTTAATTTGTTCTAGAATAATTGGGTTAGCTTCATCACAGAGTGTGTGTGAAGTCTTTACCTCCTTGAGTCCTACTCCAGCCGCAATTTCTCCAGCGTACACTTCTTCAATTTCAGTACGCTTATCGGCTTGGAGTCGAACGATACGTCCTAGGCGTTCTTTCTCGCCAGTCGTTGAGTTGTAGATGTAACTTCCTGCTTTTACTACACCCGAGTACACACGGAAGAAAGTAAGCTGTCCTACGAATGGGTCAGTCTGGAGCTTGAAAGCAAGTGCACAGAAAGGCTCAGAATCGTCTGGAAGACGAGTGATTTCACTTTCATCCTTAGGGTTAATACCCTTAATTGGAGGAAGATCAGTTGGCGCTGGGAGGTAATCAACCACCGCGTCGAGTACAAGCTGTACACCAATGTTCTTGAGGGCAGAACCAGTCATAACTGGGAAGAGTTGGTTGGCTAGCACTGCCTTTCGGAGAGTTGTCTTGAGCTGTTCGTCAGTTGGTAGAGTACCAGATAGGTAGGCTTCCATGAGAGTATCATCATGTTCCACCACTCGCTCAATGAGCTCAGCTCGATACTTTTCAGCATCAGCTTTAAGTTCTTCTGGAATATCAACTGGCTTCACCAAAGTACCCATCTCGCCTTCAAAGACGAACGCCTTCATACGAATTAGGTCGATAACACCTTGTAGTTGATCTTCAGCTCCCCACGGAAGTTGAATACGAACCGCTTTCTTAGAAAGACGATCAAGGATTGATTGGTATGACTTTTCAAATGATGCACCGAGTCGGTCCATCTTATTGATGAAACAGATACGTGGCACACCAGCTTCGTCAGCATAACCCCAGTTAGTTTCTGATTGTGGTTCTACTCCAGCTACAGAGTCGAATACAACAACTGCACCGTCGAGTACACGCATAGAACGCTTTACTTCAGCGGTAAAGTCGATGTGACCTGGAGTGTCGATGATGTTGAAGTTGTACATCTGTGACCGATCCTTGCGGTCAGCTACGTCAGTTTTTGACCAGTTACAAGAAATAGCCGCTGCCGTAATAGTAATACCTCGCTCTCGCTCTTGTTCCATCCAGTCAGTTACGGTAGCACCATCGTGCACCTCACCGATCTTGTGACTCATACCAGTGTAAAACAATACACGTTCTGAGGTTGTGGTCTTTCCGGCGTCAACGTGCGCTACGATACCGAAGTTTCGCATGCGGTCTACTGGGAATTCTCGTGCCATAAATTTATCTACTTACTTATATATGTATTAATAATTTGATACTCCTTTCATACCGACGTCCCCAAAAGGGCCTCTGAGAAAAGAAAAAAGCCAGTTACGGCTTAACGCGGATACTATACGACATTTACTCATAATCAGCAACCGTATTCTAGTCTGCGAGCCCTGCTCCGATAAGTTGTGTGCTGCCGTATCAATTGTTAAGTATACTTAACATTTACGCTCTGGTATCATTAAGTTTACTATGATAAAAAGCCTAGAGCTAAAAATCTCCGCCTTGGTTTTTTGGGCAATTTGCCTAGGTACGCTCTACTATTTCAAAATGGTAAACGATTTATCCTTTACCGATATCGCTGTTAGCTTATTTGGTTTTATTTCTGGCACTGCTTGGGGACCACTGATTTATATTTTGGCCTACGCTATTCGACCCCTCACTTTCTTTCCTGGTACCTTACTGACCATTCTCTCTGGTGTTTTCTTTGGAATTTATGAAGGTATCATCTACACCATTATTGGCGCTAGTCTTTCTGCTACCGTGGCATATTTTGTAGGACGGTTCTTTAGTCAAAGTCTAAATGGTATTAAAAAATTACTTGGTGGTTGGATAGACTTCCTACATGAGCGTCCGTTTATGGCTATTCTAACGATGCGTTTAACTTTCTTTCCCTTCGACCTTGTCGCTTACGGAGCAGGTCTATTTAAAATTCCTTACACCCCATTCTTACTTGGCACAATTACCGGCACCCTACTTGGTATCACTACCTTTGTCTCAATTGGAGCTTCACTAAGTGTGGAAGAATTTATCTTAAACGGTATTACAGCCGAAGCTATTGATGGTAAGTTTATTTTATTATCGGCAATTATCTTCCTACTATCACTGGTAGTTTCAAGGGTTATCAACAAGCAGCCAATTAAATAAAAAAGCTAGTAAAGTATAAATGTATGCCCACCAAAACTGGTGCCGTTTATTTTTATCTCTAGACGGTGTTCGCCACTATGAAGGACACGAGTAGTCATCGGCCTTAGGGCATGAGACTTAGTTAGTGTAATCGTCTCTTTGGGAGCAATAATCTTTTTACCAAACAGAAACACCTTTGGAGATTGTGTGCCATTCGCTTTTTTAAAATGAATCAAGTAGTGCACCAGTAGTGACTGAGCGACCTCACTTTCATTTGTAATCATAACAGTGAAGCCTTGCGTCTCTCCCACTGCCAACTGTTTTTTATCAAGAGTGATTTTTACTTTTACCTCGGGCTGCTCAAAACCAAGTAGAGATTGAGCATCACTGTTTCCATTTTTAATAAGAGTCCGCAAAGCGTGTTTGGTTATAAATGTCAGCTCAGCTTCCGTTTGCTTCTTTTCTTTTTGCCAGAGCTTAAGAGTACGGACCACCAGGTCAGCATCAAACTTACTAATGTCATTTAAGTGATTGGCTACCGAGCGAGTGACATACCTAGTTTTGTCTGTATGTAGAATATCTAAAATCGGTAAGGCTGAAAGAGCATCATATTGAATTTTTTTGGCCCATGGCAAATTCGGGCGAGTGCCCTCACTAGCCAAGCGACGGACATGGTACTCAGAACTTTTGGCCCAGCGTTTGGTGGCGACCAACGTCTCTTTGGGAAACTGATTAATAAAATCTCTAAGAGCCGCTTCACATGAGAAACGTTTGGTAATTTCTTCAAGTGCCTTAAGTGAAACGCTCAGATACTTTTTATCGCAGCCATACTTCGCTACATAGTATGAATAGGGCGCATAAATAAAGTCACCAAAATCATCGTCAGTTTTGGTGTTATCAAGCGCTGGTGGTAGTGCAGACATAATCACCTTTATAGCCGACCGGTAATCACTTGGCAGAAACCCATAGAGTGCGTCTCGTATACCAGCAATTCGTTCCATCAATTCTTGTTCGGGAAACGCCGAAACCACCTTTTTACAAAAGCCCTTACTATCAAAAGCTGGGTATACGGACGCAATTTCGGTAGCCAACCGACGCACCTTACTTTCATTAAAGAGCATGTCTTTGAGTAAAAATAGTTTTTCGGTTTTGCGATGGGTCGCCATCACAGTATTGTGCCGTAGTCACACCAAAGTGCAAATCAAGAGCCTACCCACAAACCCTCAGCTACGAGGCGCGACTAAATGAAAACATGAGGCGTATTATATATACGGTGAATGTTTGAGTGAGGGAAGCAACAAAGTAGATAGGGTTTGTGGGTAGGCTCTAAAAGAGATGATATAATCGATCCTATATGACAACACATAAAGGAAGCTGCCATTGTGGCGCCGTAACATTTGAAGTACAAGGAGACTTTACTGAGGGAATCAGTTGTAATTGTAGTCACTGCAAGCGCAAAGGAATGTTGCTGGCCTTTGTACCCGCAGCGCAGTTTGCCCTAACTTCTAGTGATGCCACCCTCACTACCTACAAGTTTAATAAGATGCAAATTAATCATCGTTTTTGTAAGGTGTGCGGCGTACAACCGTTTGGACAAAGTGGTGACACAATGGCAATCAACCTCAATTGTCTAGAAGATTTTGACACCGAATCACTCACCATTAAGAAAGTGGACGGGAAAAACTTCTAACAATAAAAACCTTTCGGTTAACCGAAAGGTTTTTTGTTTGTACCCCCATTTAAATGGGGGTACAAGTTAATAGCGAATTATTAGCACGTTCTAATACCCCAATCGATTGGGGTATTAGAAGTACAATTAGCTTGCAAATTCAGCCTCATTTTTTTGACTTTTTGCATAAAATGTGCTATTATAAAAACAGTTCCGTTATTTGAAATGACGTCCACTAAACCCGGTAACCCACTTTGCTTCTATAGATTAAGGAGACCATCATGCAGATGAGACACAGAAAGTATTTCCGATTTGCCAGGTCATGGAAAATGGGAGCCATTTTGATTGGCTTTCTGATCGGATCTGCAATATCCATATATCAGGAATCGCACGGAGGATCTGGGGTAATCCACAACATCTTTATCGGCCTTGATTACATGCTACTCGCATGGGTCATGTCGATGCTTTACTCTCTCACCTCAAAGCACCGTTGGTTTCATGCTCTTGGCGTATTTGTGTTCGCGGTCATGGCCGTGACACATTTCTACAAATCTGCCGTAGCACTCTTCTGAAGTTCAAAATTGCCTTAGGAGGGCATTATGAAAAAGACTTTCTGTACCATCGTGGGTTGGCTGACCTTTCCGGGCTACATGAGCATGAACAACACACCAGGGTTGGAGATCATGACCAACAAACAATGTTGGGGAGTACTTCTCCTGGCAGTACTCGCCACACTGTCCTATGGTGGAATCTCCAGCTATTTCGGAAGAACGGAATTCATCGGTACCCACAAAGAATTCCTTTGTGTTGTGGCTGGAATAATCTCCGGCCTCAACTTCTTGATGGCTGGGATAGGCACTCTGGCTCTCTGGGCAGGAACCTGGGACTCAGCCGAAGACACCAGCAGCTAAAGCGAGTTGCTTTAGTGTCGTCACTACAAAGCTCCATTCGCACACTAGCGACCGGGGCTTTTTCTTTTTAATATTTCTAACTTTAATCAAACAAAAAACCTTCCAATTGATTGGAAGGTTTTGTTTTATCGGTTTTGTATTTTATCCTTAGCGCTTCTTGGCTAGGTCAAAGACTTCGTCTATGTGGATTTGTTCTACGAAGTCTGGTACGTGAGAGACAAGAATCATCGCGCCTTTGTAGTCATGTAGTGCCTTGGCAATAACTGGGATGTGGCGGAAGTTGATGTGGTTGGTTGGTTCGTCGAGAATGAGTAGACCTGGTCGCTCCATCGTCAGCTTGGCAAACGCGATAAGTCCTTTTTGTCCTTCAGAGAGATTGCCGACCTTAGTCTTCATCACATCTCCAAAGAGGAGGAAGCCAGCGGCAATTGAGCGCATCTCTTCTTCAACCTTACGCTGCATTGAATCCATAAGTGACTCAAAGACTGTCTTTTCAAAATCGAGGTTTGAGAAGTCCTGACGGTAGTATCCGATAGTTACCCCAGGAGCAACGTGCTCTCCCTTGGCACTACCAGAAGCCAACTTCTCAAGGAGAGTTGTCTTGCCAATACCATTTGGACCAATAATCTGCAGGTGCATGCCTCGCTTTAATATCACATCGCATTCCACTTCTTTTGGTTCGTGATTTTTAATGACAGTAACTGAGGTTAGCTTCACTACTTCAAGTGGAACATCTCCCGCTGGCTCAATGGTAAACGGACGAATGGTTTTATCTTCTTTACGAACATCAACTTTGTTTTCTTCCGCTTCCTCAATATCGTCACGCATGCGCTTAGCCACCAGACGCATCTTACCTCCCTTACTAGCAAAGTAGTTTACTTTGTCTTTGTTGGCTTGAATCTCTTTAGCGAGACGAGCGTTCTCACGCTGTTCTTTTTCTACTTGGGCGGCAATGTCTTTAATTACAGCATGGTAGTTACCGTTGTATTGCTCTACCTGACGACGCTGAGTGTTGAGATACAACACGCCATGAGTGAATGAGTTAAGGAAGTCAGCATCATGGGAAATAACTAATACGGTCTTTGGGTACTCTTTGAGGAAAGTGGTTAGGTGTTCAATTCCGGCTACGTCGAGGTTGTTGGTTGGCTCATCAAGAAGAAGTACGTCTGGATTTTGGATGAGGGCTTGAGCCAAGAGAAGGCGCGCTTGCTGACCGCCAGAAAAACTACCGATAATTCGTTCCTTGAAAGTCTCTCGCTGCTTTTCGGTTGGAGTGAGGTTTACAATTTCCAACACCGCCTCAATCTTGGGATCGATATCGTAAACCTTTTCAGAAAAACACTGCTCAAAGAAAGCACGGACAGTTAGGGTGAGTTCAGACCGAGGAATAATCTGTCTAGAAATAGCAATCGTAGTCTTCGGCTCAATATTGATATCTCCTTCGTCTGGATGACGGTCGCGAGTAATCAAAGAAAAGATAGTACTTTTCCCGGCACCATTTTGACCCATCAAAGTAAGCTTAGCTCCTCGACGCACTACAAAACTCGCCTCTTTCAGAATAGGGCGAGTGGCGTCGTACTCATACGACACATCTTTAAATACAATAATTCCATCACTTCGTGACATAGGACAGTACCATACACTATTTTGCCAGAATATGAAATATGTACTTTAATACTGGTATGAAAAAAGAACTTGAGCTAGTGGCTGAGTTTAATAAAAAAGTTGGTAGTCCTGTACTTACTTCACCAACTCTTATAGATGAAGAACGTGCTTTATTTAGACACTCACTTATATCCGAAGAAGTGACAGAGTACAAAGAAGGCATTATAAACAAAGATTTAGAAAATATTGCCAAAGAACTAGCAGATATCCTCTTTGCAACATACGGCACTATTCTTGAACATGGTCTGCAAGACAAAATGCCCGAAATATTTGCGGAAGTACACCGCTCAAATATGAGCAAAGATTATGGACCTCACAAAGCAGTGAAAGGACTGAACTACACTCCAGCTGATATCAAGAGCATCCTATCTAAATAACAAAAGCGACCCAGAGGTGGGTCGCTTTTGTTATTTCTTTACTTCTTTATCTTTCTTTGGCTTCTTCTTCTCTTTGCGCATGTCGTTTCCTTTGGCCATAGTGTTGTACTTACTCTACTAATTAACTCACCTCTAGTATATCAAGAATGTAGTTTACGGTGCAAAGTAGATGGGTATTTCAAGCGCATCGTCGTTTTCAGGTAGGCCTGATGGATTATCCTTTTGCAGGATTAGGGAGCCGCGCTTCATAAAGTCTGGCTGTCCTGCCTCGTATGGATTAGTAAACTCAAGACTGGCTGTAAATGGCACAAACTCTTCAGTCATCCAGTCGCCATCAGCTGTTGCAACACCTTGCGCAATAATCAGCCCATCCCAATTAGTAAGAGTGACTGGGAAACTAGCCTCAAAAAACCAGTAGCCACGAGCTTGTCCAGTTATTGTAAGCGGAGACCCAATTACACCGTTTGGTACTGGTGAAGCCAGTTTAATTAAATCAGCCTTAGAATCGATATGAGCTTGGATATCATCCGCTACCTCGGGTAAGGCTGGGCAAACAAACTCACAATTAGGACCAGTACGTCCCACATATGAACCATCAGGACACTGCATGGCGTCCATTGTACAAGCAACCGGTTCTCCGTCACCTGGGGCTACCACCTCAGCTGGCGTGAGTAAAAACTGCGCAATTACTGCCAAGACTGCGATTCCCAAAAACACATAAATAAGTTTTGTCATATCTATAAGTATACCAAAAAAGCCGCCGGACTACGTTCGGTGGCTTTTTATCTATCCCTTCATCTCCTGCACTTTCTTCAGCGCCACCACGTACATACTCTCTGACCACCCAAGTGGCGTATTACCGTTTGGATTATCAGTGTGTGAATAGTACAGCTCTGGCACTAGCCCTTCGGGAGTCACAGTTTTTTGTGCTTGGCGCAGGTAGTAGTACGCCTTATCTTTATCTCCCCTCTCCGCATAGATGATGGCGAGCCACGAGAGTCCGAAGCACCACTCTGCTTCTTCACTGTATCCATCTTCGTTGCGGTTGTAGTAGCGGTCGAGTTTGTAGCGGATTACACCGCGGTCGCGTGTAAGGTGGTATTCAACATTTTCCAAAATCTTCTTCGTCTCTTCCTCAGTAGTAACTGCAAATGGATAAATAAGTGAAAGGAGGGCCAGGTCTGCAAACTTCGTGACAGACTCCCGTGGTAAGAGGGCTCGCAGAGCCTGTTCACCAAGAGCGATGGCGTCGTCTGGTACATGAAGCCATGGTAGTTGCTTGGCTTTCTTAAGTGCTGCCACACAAGAACCAATAGATGAAGCATGAACTTCCATACTTTCTTCCCAGATACCGTTGTCTTCGTCATGCCAGTATTCAAGTGCTACGAGGTAATCAACAATCTTTTGTACCATCTCCCGCTCTTCATCTGTCTCAATGACACTCGCACCTCGGAGCTCAAGTTCAACGACCAGGTTGAGTACTTCACCAACCGCATCGTTCTGGCTGTTTCCCCACTCTTCCCAATATTCTTCAAAAGTCTCTGGGTGGAAGCGAGCATGGATGTATTGCCACGCTTCGTGTGGCTTGTGTTCGATAGCCCAATTGATTTTGTCTTTGTGTTTTACAAAAAGAGTCAGGAAAGCCTTGGCGGCTTTTTGTACCACCGGCAAATCACCAGTCTCGAGAAAGCCCAAGGTCATAAAGTAAATGTCCCGGAGCCAGGCCTTGTCGTAGCCAGTCTGTACGTCATGGGCAGAGGCAGTGAACACACCGGTCGGTTTCTGGAGTGTACGCAAGACGTCGAGATGACGTTGGATTTCTACATCAAAATCAAATGAGGACATAAAGAACGAAGGAACAAATTTATAAGTGGTTAAACAAGTTCTGGATGGCGAGACAAGACAGACTCAAAATCAAGTCGGGTCTCTTCAACTCGCAGCAGTCTAGCGAGTGACTCAACCACATCACGATGTTCGTTATGAAGTGGAATATCTGTCCCCTCAATGGTAGCACCCAACTCAGTAATCATTTCTCTTAGTACGGGAACTTTTTCGGCAGTTGGTAACTGCATTACCCCAGGTAATTTCTCATCGAGCATGATGAGTGCTTGCTCCATCGCTGCCTCAGCGACAGCCTCACGATTGTATGCTTCTACCACTCTTTCTGCAGCTACAGTTGTTGTTCCTGTCTCAAAATTTTCCATACGCACAACATTACCGAAATAATATCTATTGTATCACGCAGCCAAAAATAGCGATATTTGTTGACACGCCCTTTAATATATAGTTGTATTGGTAGGTATTCAGTTCCTGGCAATTTTGCCTCTTGTCCTTTCATATTTAAGGAGCACGATCATGTCTCAAACACACTACCCCTTCACGAACACATCTTTCAAGGCCCATGAGGTGGCAATCTATGCTCTCGGGGCAGTACTCGTTCTCATCGCAACCACAATTGGTTGGGTCCTTTGGGAACCGACTGTCGCACTCCCGCCACACATGGCGATGACGATGGCAGGTGGATCACTCGTCTTTTTCTTGGTTTGGATTTTCTTGCTGTCCACCTTCGACGCTAAGAAAACAGCCGATCGAATCCATCACCTTGAACAACTGGAATCGGTACTGCTTCAAGTTGTTACGAAAATCGACTGGAGCACAACGATGGATTCGGCACAAAAACGTTTTTTTCTCGAAACTTACATCGATGCCTTGCGTAAGATTGACCGATTCGCCGCAGAAGCACACCTTAAAAATGGCGGTTTCAATAGAGCCGGAGCAGTAACGCAAATCCTCGAAGAACTCCGTCGCGAAAAAGGGACAGAGCTGAAGTCCAAGATTGACGCTAATACACCCGAACTGTTTGAAGAGACGGGTGAACTCAATCAAACCATGGAGGACTACAGACTGATGGGTATGGCGATTCGGACTCCCAGGCCAATGCCCGCCTAGACAAAGACCGAGCTACAAACAACCGCACAAAGCGACCCCCCTCGGGTCGCTTTTACTTTTACAACTTTCTTAAAATGTTAAAGGCCGGAAGACTTCGTCTTCCGGCCTTTATGGCTTCACCAGCCCGTGCCAGCAAAATGGTCGTAGATGTGACACAACGACTTCAGACGAAGTGTTGTGACGCGGTTGGGTCTTTCTGTTTGCTGCTGCCGGAGCTTGTTCACCTTGTCGGTGATGTGATTCAAGAACACCTGCGTGTCTTTATTTGGTGGGGGTGTCGGGCGATCAATTGGCGGCTCATAGTGATAACTGTACCAACTGGGTTCAAAACCAGGGACACTCAGTCCGTTTTTGAGGCAGAACTTATCCAAGGCTTCAACCTCTTTCTTCGTTACCAACCAACCTTCCAATCGTGACTTACTTGCTGCATCGGCGATATACACTACCAACACAACCAGCAAGACCACCGCCAAAAAAGTAAAGATAGGGATGTATCGATTCATGACAGTCTCCAAAATTGAAGGAACAAACAGAGAACGTTTGCACTACTAAACACTAAAAGAATTACTTATGCAACAAAAACCGCGACCCTTCGGGAACGCGATTTTTATTTCTATAAAATGTAAGCTGATTTGAACCTGGACTTTCCAAGTCCGTAATTTTCATTTTGAAATGAAGTACGAGGCGAGTAGCAAAAAAGCCGCGAGACGTACTTAACGTACGACGAGCGGCTTTTTTGTGTACTCAACGAAGTAATTCGTTCAAAATGGAAATTACCAGGCGAAGTGGGCGAACGCTCGGTTGGCCTCAGCCATCTTGTGTGTATCTTCCTTCTTCTTCACAGCATTTCCTTCTTCCTTGGCTGCAAGCTTAAGTTCAGCGGCTAGGGCCTTGTGCATAGGCACACCCTTTTGTCCGCGAGCTCCAGCGATGATCCATCGGAGAGCGAGAGCCATACGGCGCTCTGGACGTACTTCTCGAGGAACCTGATAGTTGGCTCCACCCACGCGACGTGAGCGAACTTCCATCATTGGACCAGCGTTTCGTACTGCTGTGTTGAATACTTCAAGTGGGTCTTGTGACTCCTTCGCATTTTTGATTTCTTCAAAAGCTGCGTACACAATCTTGCGAGCGGTTTCCTTTTGACCGCGAAGCATGATGTAGTTGATGAGGCGTTCAACGTCAACTGACTTGTATACCACGTCAGGATTAACGACTGGACGCTTCTTAATTGGTCGTCGCATATAATTTTCTTAATAATTCTTAAAGGTCTTTGCTACTACACATTAAGAATGAGGAGTGTTATGACATTCTTCATTCTTCGCATAATTTGATTCCGAAGCCTAGGGCTTGAATCGCGTCCGATATCTGTAGCGAATATAAACTATTTGTAATCTTCTGCTTGTTCAGGTTAGTGTTGGAGAATACGTCAGATGCGAGGCGCATAAGTAAATTTTCTGGAGCCATACTTAACGTACGGTGAGAGAAAATTTACGCAGTGCAACAAAGCAGATGGCGTATTATCTAACACTAAGCCTTGGGTTTCTTGGCTCCGTAACGAGACCGTCCCATTCGTCGCTCAGCAACTCCAGTAGCGTCGTACTTACCACGGACAATAGTGTATTGCACACCAATGTCCTTCACGCGGCCACCTCGTACAAGTACCACTGAGTGTTCCTGCAAGCTGTGCTTGATACCAGGAATGTACGCAGTAATTTCTTGTCCATTACTTAGACGAACACGGGCAATCTTTCGAATCGCAGAGTTCGGCTTTCGTGGAGTCTTAGTGGTCACGCGAGTACATACACCACGCTTGAACGGAGAGTTGTAGTAGTTTGGATGATTCTCGATTTTGTTAAATCCAGAATGCAACGCACCAGTCTTACTCTTCCGAGCTGGGTTGACTCGCTTCTTTCTTGTTAATTGTTGTATTGTTGCCATAAAGCCCGTGTACAATACTATATCTAGCTTTTTTTGCAACTAGGAGGAGCTTCCTCTACCCACCAATCAGGAACATAGTGGCACTGCGAGTGAGGGCGTGGAGCGGAGCACCCAGAAAGACCATAAAGGCAATAATCACTACGGCAAACGATAGGGCGAGATTTCGCTCCATAACGTCGCGAAAAGTGGCATATTTCATCGCCAAACCAAATGGAAGGAACTTTGGAAGGATTTTTGAGCCATCAAGTGGTGGAATTGGGACGAGATTGAATAAAGCCAGGAAAATATTGAGAATGATGATTTGAACTGCCAAAACAACAAAAGTCTCAGACAGCTGCAAAACGTCTGCCAGACGGACCAAAACAGCAAAAACAATGGCGATGAAGACGTTGGCGGCTGGACCAGCGGCGGCGACAATCGCCTCACCCCACTTTTGGTTGGTGAAGTTGTACGGATTGTATGGAACTGGTTTAGCAGCTCCAAATAGGAACGGTGAGCCTGTCATAATAAGTAAACCAGGCAAAATAACCGACATTAAAGGGTCGATGTGTACGAGCGGATTAGCTGAAAGACGGCCTTGAAGGCGGGCGGTTGGGTCACCAAGCCAATTAGCGGCATACCCATGAGCCATCTCGTGAATAACGACAGATAGTACCAGCGCGACAATCATTGCAATCATTAATGGATCCATATGCGCCTTATAGTACGGAGAAAAGCTTGCAATATCAAGTATGCGTGCTAGTATAGCGGGACTTAAATCAACGATATGGCAAAACAATGCGACATTACCGGGAAGAAGACTCAAGTAGGCGGCAAGTACTCAAACCGTACTCGTGCTACTCAGTTTAATCCGTCTGGAATCACTAAGCGAGCACCAAACCTGCAACGGAAGCGAATTTACGTAGCTGAACTTGGAAAGTCAGTAACCGTAAAGGTTTCTACCAAGGGACTTCGAACCATCGCCAAGAACGGTGCGTTCAAGACACTTCGCGCAGCAAAGCTAGTGTAAGGAAAACAAAAAGACCGGCACCCCAAGAGGTGCCGGTCTTTTGTTTATTCTTGTAATAATACCCTCCCTAAACATACCTGTTAACAGGTATGTTTAGGGGATGGATTGATTGAGGGTTTTATTTATTCCTCGAACCACACTCGTCCCCCATCACTCTTAAATATAATAGTGCCTAATTTAGACGTCTCGAGGATTTTGATATCTCGCTCTTCAAGCGAAGAGACAACTGAAGGATGCGGATGTCCATAACTGTTATCGATACCCGCGGATACTATTCCTATCTCTGGCTGCACCGTATCGAGAAAAGCCTCTCCTGAAGAAGTCTTCGAACCATGATGTCCGAGCTTCAGCACGTCACTCTTTAAAAACTCTCCATACGACGAGACTAAATACTCTTCGGTATTTAGTCCCGCGTCACCAGTTAGCATAAAGCTCGTATCTCCATATTCTAAAAGTGCCACAATTGACGCACTGTTACTTTCCCAGTTAGTTGGGTCTCCGAGTGGAGACAATATAAATAACGTAGTGGAAGCACCTAACTGATACTGCTGCCCTGCTTGTGCTGTATATAAATCTGCTCCCTCAAGTTGCACTGCCTCTGTAAAAGTCCGAGCGACACTGGTGTCATTCTGATTGGTAGTTGTGATAACACTCGCCACTTCATATCGACTCAACACATCAATCAAACCGCCAATATGGTCTTTGTCTGAATGAGTCGCTAGCACAATATCGATAGTACGATCAAGGTGAGACATCTGCCGAGCCAACTCACGAAGCGCACTGCTATCTGGCCCACCATCTATAAGTACCTGCACACCATCGGGGGTCTCGATAAATATTGCGTCTCCCTGCCCCACATCCAAAAAAGCGACAGTCAAAAGATTATCATCTTTAGATTCAGTTACATCTGCCGCCTCAATTATAGTCGCCACTTGCTCCGACCAATCCGGCGGCAACATAAGTACGACTATTGTCACCAATAATCCTAGCAAAGATAATCCCCTCACCCACAACAGCCGTTCAATCACAGTATTATTTTTTAGATGCGTGTTCTTTTCTAAAACATCCTTGGATATAAAAAAGCATGAGTGCAGTCACGCCACCCAAGGTGTCCATCAGCATATCCTTTTGCGCATCCCATATATCTCCTTGTGATCCCAAGAACGCTGCTCCAGCGTCGCCACCATACGTCGCAGCAAACCACCACTCAATCACTTCATATATTGCCGCGACCGAGATTATGAAAAATAGTGGAGTCAGATAGACTAGCCAGTTGGTAGCTGCCAACTTTTTGGTGCGAATATATTCCGCTACAGGATAGGCATAAAATCCAACCGAGAAGTGTGCGACTCGGTCATACATATTGCGCTCAAAACCAAAGAGGTCATTAAACCAATCAAACGGTACCCGTTCAAACGTAAAGTGCCCACCCACGGTATGCATAAATATGAGGACCGACATAAGAGCGTAACCAGTGTTAGAAAACTGAATCCCCCGCCAATACAAAAACACCAAGTACAAAACAATTAAAACGATAGGAATATTCTCAGCCACCCACACTTCGCGACTAAATGGATTAATAGCCAAGAGTGCAAACACGACCACATACGCCCCGAGCAATATCTTTGGAAACCAAGAATTATTTGTCATCCTTTAATTCTACTACACCCCAAACTTCTAAAATCGTAAGTCCGTACTTTAATCATATGATGTAAATTTTAAACAAAAAGAAGACCCCGCGGAAATGAATCCGGGGGCCTATTGTTTTTGCAGTTGTCGGACTTTGTCAGACAACTGCTGTGAAGGACCTTAGTCCTCCAGGACCTCTGCCCTTCCGTCGGGGTAAACCGACGTGGTGGTTTTTGCACCTTCATCGTAGAAAATGAGAGTCCGCTGGTCGTTCCATCCCGGCCTCCACCACTCCAACGTTTCCGAGACTGGCCGCACCCCGTCGAGACCAAGGTTCTTCAAAGCCTTGGTCTGTTCTGGCATCGGCTGCCAGATGTCCATACCAAGGAAATCGACATTCCCTTCCTCCATGGTGTAGACGGCCTGTTCAACTCGAGCGACCACCTCCTGGTGATAATCGAACAAGTCCTGAAAAGCCAATCGGCAACCGACCAGCTTCCCATGAAGCTGTGTGTAGACCACCCACTTGGAAGCAATTGCCACAGCATGATGTGGCCAACTTTCGCTCAGCTCTGCTATGCAGAACTGGATGAAGGTCATTTGAGACCCGAGGGTGAAAGTATCGAACGAACGCTGGTTGATGACTTGTGCTTCCATGTCCATCTCCTTAGAGAACCCTCTCACACTTCTCGGACTAGAGAAGTAGGGCCACCCGTTTGGGTGTAAAGAACTATTTATCCTTTGCTATTCAAAGCAGTACTTTGTGACGAGAGCACAAGGTACAGGATGAGATTTAAACTGCCCATTAAGCGGGCTAAAGTCCTTCGTAAATTTCACCTATTAGCTTTTCAGCCAATAGATTGTCAAAGAACCTTAATGTTTATATGATAGCATATTTTGACCACTCTGTCAAGCTTTGGAGTGGTAGAATAACCATATTTTTATGGGTATTTCAGTCATTTGGTTGATACTTATTCATAATATCTACATTCCATAGTGCTATACTGTTCCCATATGCACTACACACCAAAAACATTTGATATCCCTGAACTTGATGGGATTAGTAAACAAACTATTGAGGAACACATCGGTCTATATAACGGCTATGTGAAGCACGCTAATTTGATTTTTGATAAAATCACCGCCTTTAGTTCTGATCCAGAAAACAACAGCTACGCTATTTCTGAAATGCAGCGGCGATTTGGTTTTGAGTTTGGTGGCATGCGTAACCACGAGTACTACTTCACTCAGTTTGAAGGTGGGGCCAAAGCTTTGCCTGAAGGAGCACTTAAAGAAATGATTGTCGCACAATGGGGATCAGTTGAAGCTTGGCAAGAGCGATTTACTAAAATCGCTATGACTCGCGGTGTGGGTTGGGCAATGATGTACATTGACCGCCAAACTAATCAGCTCGTGCAAACCTGGGTAGACGAACAACAGCTCGGTCAATTGGCAGACCTCGATATCGTCCTTGGTCTTGATATGTGGGAGCACTCATACATGCTTGATGTTCCACCAAGTCGCAAAAAGGAATACGTTGACGCTTTCTTCCGCAATCTAAACTGGGAAGTAGTAGCAGCGAGAGTTTAAAGAAAAGATAAATAACTAATCTTTAGCAGCGGTTGTCCTTGGGACGACCGCTGCTTTTGTAAGCAGTTCGTCAAACTCTTCTTCGATTATCCAATCATCTAATTCAACAGCTGGTTTAGTGAGCAGTCCTTGACCTAAATCACCATACCCAAGTTCATCCTCTGGTCGATATAGATACCAAAGTACCCCACCCATAAGTGCATATGCTAGCGGTACTACCCAAACTGAAAACGCCGGGACCACAAACGATGCAAAAGAAAAACCTGAAAAGAAACGGGCAATTTCGATAATATACTGCAGTGAAAAAACCGTCGGATACACCAAGAGTGGGGCCAGTGCCGGTACAATAAACCCAGTCGCACCCACGCCAAAAGTTAGCAACATCGCGGCCGGAACCATCGGCAGCACGAGCACGTTTACCAAGACTGATACCACTGAGAACTCACCAATCTGATAGAGCAAAAGCGGCGAGACCGCTATCTGGGTAGCAATCGTTGCCACCAAGAATGTGCGTATACCAGCAAAAGTCGGGACCTTTATAAGGAGACGCTCTAGGTGCGGAGCAATTAGCACTAAGCCGAGAGTGGCCAAGAAAGATAGCTGGAAGCCGATGTCGTAGACCAAGAGGAGTGGGTTGAGGAGCACCATAACCGCCCCAGCGAGCAGTAACCCGCGCAGTACTAAATATGTGCGTCCATCTGCCTGAACTAGTAGCAGCAGAGACACCATGATACTGGCTCGTACCACGGTAGCCGACAGTCCGACCAAAAAGGCGAAGGTGATAATAGCCATAATACCAACCACCAATCTCGGTCTTGGTACCAGAAATTGCCCAAGCACATACATGATAAAAATCACGACCAGCATAACGTTGTGCCCAGAGAGCACCACGATATGGATGATGCCGGTTTGTCTAAAAGCGGTTTCTAACTCCTCTCCCAGAGCTTGCTTCACCCCAAGCAGGAGTCCTTCACCTAAACCTGCGGCTGGCTCAGGCACTAGCTCCTCAACTTTGTTCATAAACATCCGCTTGCCGATTAAGAGCATGCTGAGTACGGGGTTACCCTGTCCACCTTGCAGTACTTCAACTGTCGCAAAAGACACCCGGTATTCAACACCCTTGGCTTTCAGATACCCTTCATAATCAAATACTCGCCCGAGGTCAGTTTCAAATGATTCTGGGACTTCGAGCTTGCCTTTAACTTTAACCTCATCACCGTAGGTGATGTTTTGGTAACGGTCGGTCGATATGAGCACTATGTCGTCCTCGGTCTTGAGGTATAAATATTGCACTGACTCGCGTTGTTCTGGTTCGGCACTCACCACACCCTGAAGTACCACCTCCTTACCAACCTGCTCCCTAAGTAGACTTACCCCAAACTGCGAATCAGCGAACTCAAAACGTAAAGCACCTAGTGATGCCGCGAAGAGTGCTAGGCCAATCATGAGCCAAGTAGGATTTGGAGTTAACAGTAGTGAACGTTTCCATATCAGTACACTAATTATCGCCATAAAAAATAGCCACGTGATAACTGGATATGACAATCCAAACACTGTGGCCACAAATACTCCAAAAAGGAAACTAATTACGCAGACATAAAAGTGAGCGATAGTCATTGCCTATTAATTATACAAAAGAAAAAGCCCGAGAGCTTTCTCGGACTTTCAGGCGGCGAAGGCTTGCCGGCGTTCAATACTGCAAGCAAAGGCCAGACGGCGCGACTTGAGTTCAGGGAGGATGTGTTGTCCATGAACATAGGTTGGGAAGTGTTTGATTGCCGAATCCAATTCTTGGTGGTAAGCCATGAGCCGGGCCAAACCCAGCTCTTGGCGATTTTGTAGTTGTAGCTCAATCAAAAGCGCTTTGGCTTTTGCAAGGTGAGCCTGTGGCAAGAAGTACACTTCTGCCGATGGAACGCTTTCGGTTCTTGTTGCTTGAAGCATGACTTTTCCTTCTAAGGTACTGTTTGGCCTACATATTACAACCAAACATTTTAAAGTAAAGTTATGAAGATATCGCCTCTTTAGCTAAAGCTTGTGCACGGCTTTCCTTACCTCTTTTTGCTAAATAAAAGTCGCAGTATGGAAAATGGTTCACTAGATAATTGTGAACCTGAATAAAATAAGGCACCAAAGCTGGTGAGGTTATCTCACGCTCATTAGCCAGCTGATCACGCACTAATTTATCATCTAGCCGAAATTCAAATTTTAACTTTTTAGTTTTATCTCCATAAAGAGCAAGGAGTGACTGCATCGCCAGCGAAACAGCGTAATAAGTAGCAAAGTCATTATAGGCATTGCCAATTGCTTCATTAAATTCTTGTATCAAAACGCCGTTAGATTTTGTGATAAACACCCCCACCCCTGCTGGGCCAGGGTTACCTAGAGACACTCCACTAACACTTACCACCACTGTTTCCATATAGAGGGCAGTATACCCTTGATTTATAAGAGTGGCTACTGTAGGGTAGAAAGTTGTATTTCGCTCACCCTGTTCTATTAACCTGGAGAAACGCATGGCCCGTAAGGTCTCACAACAGACACTTCCCGCTCCGACAGAAAAAGCTCGCGATAAGGCTCTCAAAAAGTTGGAGGAAATGGGAGCAACCATCATTCGAACTGATGAAGTCGATGCAAAACGGCGGCGTCGTCACAAGTTCACCCCACCACCCAAAACCTTTCTGATTCGCTACTACCCGGCAGTGACCGGCGTCACTGCCGGGTTCACGAACAAATAGGAGAAGATGTAATGATGTACGTCAACCGTCATATATGGAGTCGATGGATTCAAGCTGCGAGAAAGAGATCACCTTACCATGTGAACCGAGTTAGATACCGGCATTATTGACTGGACACCGTCCACCACAACACACGAAGCGCTCGTCTCTGACGAGCGCTTTTCTTTTTAAATAATATCGACAATCCGAAGTCTAGTCTGCAAGCGGCCCATAAAGAAACTTTCTTCGAGGTGCGCCAAGAGTGACAGCGGAGTATCAATTGATGGGACTTTAGAAAACTGCTCGGGAGCCTTAAAGAAAGCAATGGCTTCTTTGGTCAGACCAGTAGTAGCAAAGACGAGCTTGGTGTGTTCTTTGGCTTTTCCAAAAGCGACCACTTCTCGTGGTGTGACATTTTG
>MFLT01000006.1:9386-63538 GCA_001781415.1 Candidatus Kaiserbacteria bacterium RIFCSPLOWO2_01_FULL_45_25 | reverse complement strand
AATGAAATTCAGTGCTAAAATTACCTAAACGTAATTTTAATTCATTATCAAACTAATACTGGTCTATCACCACAATAACCAAATATGGAAACAGAAGAAATTGAATTAGCAGACAGATTTGAGGAAGCGGTTGAAAATACAACTCAACACATAATTATTACTGATCCAGACGGTGTTATTGTTTACGCCAATGCGGCGGTGGAAAAGACTACCGGCTACCCTCCAGAAGAAGTAATGGGAAATACTCCTGCTCTATGGGGAAGACAAATGCCAAGAGAAGTTTTTGATAACCTATGGCACACAATCAAAGTAGAGAAAAAATCTTTTCAAGGAGAACTCATCAATAAGAGAAAGGACGGCCAGCTTTACCACGTCTTCGCCAATATATCTCCGGTTGTAGACCGTAATGGAAATGTGAAATTCTTCATTGGAATGGAAACAGATATTTCAAAGCAGAAAGAATTTGAGAAGTTACTCCTAAAAGAAAAGAACAGTTTGGAGAAAATGAATAAATTTATGGTGGACCGTGAATTAAGAATGGCGGAACTAAAAAAAGAAAATGACAGGTTGAGAGAAATAACTGAAAAAATTGATTAGTGTAAGTAAAATATTGTTCTATGCCCTTACTCTTCATTTTGAATTACCTATTAGCTGCTTCAGGTTTGGCATTGCTTGCTCTCACTATTGGCCTATACGTAGACTACTTTTACTGCCAAAGTAAATACTTCAATCGCTTTATCCAAAAATTTGTTTGGATAATCATTCCCACCATCACCGTTGGTAGTGTGGTAATTTCACTTGTATATTCTGAGTACTTTGGATTTGTTCCCTGCTCACTCTGCTGGCTACAACGAATTGCCCTCTACCCACAGGCCCTCTTTGCGGTCATGGCATTCAAAACCAAAGAGAGTGTCTACTTTCCGCTATATAGTTTGGCGTTATCAATATTTGGTTTCTTGGTGGCTATTTACCATTACCTATACCAGATGGTTCCCAAGGAAGCTGCCGGGGGTGGCGTTATGCCGTGTCTAGCCGACGGCAGTGCCGACTGCGGACTCAAGGTGATTGATCTGTTTGGCTTTGTGACATTCCCCTTACTCTCAGCTATAACCTTTGCCTTTTTAATCATCCTCTACCTAAATCTCAGACGAAAGTAGCCCAAATAAAAAAGCACCCCGTACGGGGTGCTTTTTTATTTCTCAATTTAGAGCACTGGAGTAAAGATAACTGACCCACTACTCTGCGGCAGCGTAAGCACTAGCTCACCAGCATCTGTAAACATAAAGGTTACTGGCTCATCGAGCATAGCTTGGAATTCCATTTCTTGAGAACCGTCGCAATACATCATTGTCATCATAAATGGCCCCATCGCGAGCACATCGTCAGTGACGGTGTAGTTACCACCGAAGCCATTACAGTCTGTCTGCCCAATGACATTCCCTTTGCCGTCGAAGGTTAGAGTGAATGATTCCACTTCTTTAGGCTTAATGACCGTACCATCAGTCATGCGCGTCTCCTTCCAGACCCAAGAGTTGGCCTGAAGCGCAGAAGCAAGAACATCAATAGCGCCAGGGTTTGGATTACCCATAGAATCTTCGGTCTGTCCTTCAAAGATTACAATGTCGTCTTCGTACACAACCAACTCCGCTCCTTTATTCCAGAGCATGAGCCCTAACTCTTCATTCACATAGCGTGAACCCGAAGCGGCTTCCGCTTGCGGAACTAGCACATCCTTATACGTGTCGTTACTAAACTTGGCCGACCCATCACCAAACACAACCGAGACCGTTTCGTTGGTGTGTGGTGAGATAAAGAGCACCGCCTCACTAGCCACCTGCGCGTTTTCAATGGCTGATTTTGGCGTTTCTGAATCAGTTGGTGTATTTTGCAAAACAAAGAGCACTCCTAACAGAGCAACAGCTCCAATTGACGCAAAAATAATTGTTTTATTCATATAAACATAGTAACAATTAAGATAATAAACAACGCTGTTGTTACATAGTGACTAACGACAAGAACGCAAAAACGTAACATGAAGCCGAGCTATGGTGCATTTCATACCTTTGCAATCTCCACCTCCCTCTCTTGCCAAAAAACCGGTAATAATGTAATGTTCGTATATGCGAACAAAGTTGCCTGACCACCCAAGTATCACTTCCACTAAAGAAGACTACATTCGAGCGATTTACATTCTCAATAAATCAGCCCGTGACACCGGCGTGACCAATATTGCCGAGCGACTAAAGCTAAGCAAATCAACAGTCTCTGAAAGAGTAAAAGAACTTGTTCGTGACGGACTAGCTATTGCTGCACCCTATGCCCAAGTAGAGTTGACTCCTAAAGGTGTCAGTATCGGCAAACAACTAACCTACAAACATCGCTTAATTGAAGTGTTTTTGCATCAAACCCTCAAGATGCCTAAAGACCAAGTGCACGCCGAGGCCGAACGCCTAGAGCACGCCTTCAGTGATGAAGCCATTAAACGTTTAGATACTTTTCTCAAGCACCCTAGTCATGACCCACACGGTTCACCGATTACCCATTAAAAAATTAACCTAATAATAAATTATATGAATAAGAACTTATTGATTGCCGTTTTTGTACTTATCATCGCCATCTCAGGCTATGTTGCTTTTACAAATTATCAATCACCTGAAGATACTGAGGCTAGTGATAAAATCACCGCTCTCAGTACCTTTACCATCATCGCTGACATGGTCGCTGAAGTTGGTGGCGACAAAATTAACTCAATCTCACTCACCAAACCAGGTGCAGAAATTCACGGTTACCAACCAACCCCAGACGACCTAGTCCAAGCCTCAAAAGCAGACATCATGTTTGAAAACGGCATGAACCTAGAAGTCTGGACCGAAAAACTCCGAGCTAGTATTCCTGATGTCCCAGTGGTACGGGTCAGTACTGGCGTTGAAGTACAATACATCGCTGAAGATGCTTACGCTGGCAAGCCAAACCCACACGCTTGGATGTCTCCAGAGCAAGGACTTATTTATGTAGAAAACATCCGTAAAGGGCTCACCGCTGCCGCACCAGAGCACGAACAATATTTCGCTGCCAGAGCTGCCGCGTATTCAGACAAAATTCGAGCCGTTGATACCAAGCTAGCTGCAGCCCTTGGCCAGTTACCAGAGAACAACCGTGTCTTAGTGACTTGTGAAGGAGCTTTCTCGTACCTTACTTCAGACTATAATCTAGAAGAAGAATACCTCTGGGCTATCAACTCAGAATCTCAAGGCTCCCCACAACAAGTCGCCAAGATTATTGAAGTGGTAAAAGCCAAAAATATCCCAGCGGTCTTTTGTGAAAGTACCGTTGAGCCACGTATCCAACAAGAAGTAGTAGCCGCTACTGGCGCTCGTTTGGGTGGAGTCCTCTTTGTGGATTCACTGTCTCCAGCAGACGGACCAGCTTCAACTTATCTTAATTTACTTGAACACACTGCCGACACCATCATCAGTGGACTAACTACCAACTAATTACTATGCAAACCAAAGACATCGCCATTTCATTGAAGAATGTAAATGTTCGATACAACAACAATATCGCTCTTAAAGACGCTTCAATTGATATTGCCTACCATACTTTCACTGGAGTGATTGGTATGAACGGTGCTGGAAAGTCGACCCTCTTCAAAGCCATCATGGGTTTGGTCACTCCCCAGACAGGAACAGTAACTATCTGCGGTGATGATACTCATACCGCCCAAAAACACGGACATGTAGCCTATGTACCACAAAGTGAACTAGTGGACTGGGATTTCCCAGTGTCTGTTTATGAAGTAGTAATGATGGGAAGAGTGGGTACGCAAAACATTTTTAAGACAGCCAGTGCTGTTGATCATGAGACAGTAGCAACGGCTTTGGAGCGAGTAAACATGACTCAATTTAAAAATCGTCAGATTGGTGAATTGTCTGGCGGACAAAAGAAACGCGTCTTCGTAGCCCGCGCCCTCGCTCAGGGTGCAGACATCTTGCTGCTTGATGAACCTTTTGCTGGTCTTGATGCTACTACCGAGAAGTCATTAATTGCCTTACTAATTTCCCTAAAAGAAGCTGGTAAGACTATTATCTTGGCTACTCACGATCTGCTCTCACTCCCAGACACTTGCGACCATGTGGCCTTGGTCAAATCAACTATTATTGCCTACGGACCAACCAAAGAAGTATTCACCCGTGAACTGGTAGAAAAAACTTTTGACGGTGTTCTTAATCACGTAAAATTTAATTAATACTTATATGGATATTCTTAATTTTATTTTAGAGCCACTACAATACGCCTTTATGTTTAAGGCCGTAGTGGTATCGACCGTGGTTGGAGTAGCCTGCGCTATTCTGTCTTGCTTTCTAGTGCTCAAAGGCTGGTCACTCCTAGGCGACGCCATTTCACACGCGGTGCTACCAGGAGTAGTACTAGCTTACATGCTTGGCATTCCGTTTGGACTTGGTGCCTTTGTATTTGCCATGCTCGCTGTCATATTGATTGGCTACATCAAGAACAACACCAAGATTAAAGAAGACGCAGTGATGGGAATTGTCTTCACTACCCTCTTTGCTCTTGGGTTGATGCTAATTTCAAAAATCATTAGTTCAGTTGACCTCACTCACGTTTTGTTTGGTGAAGTGCTCGGCATCTCTGATAACGACGCTTGGTACACCTTCATCATCCTGGCCTTAGTCTCAGTTGTGGTGCTGATGTTTAGACGTACCTTCCTACTCTTCTGTTTTGACCCAACCCACGCCCAATCACTTGGCCTGCCCGTGCGTTTTATTCATTACGCTTTCCTTGCCCTACTAGCTGTTACCATCACTGGTTCAATTCAGACAGTGGGTATCATCTTGGTAATTGCTATGCTTATTACACCTGGTTCAACTGCCTTTCTGTTAACCAAACGCTTTTCAAGTATGCTGCAAATCGCCATTGGAATTAGTATCTTGAGTTCACTCATTGGTGCCTACTCAAGTTACTACTTCAACATCGCTACTGGTGGCACCATCGTCTTCGTGCAAGGTTGTATATTCTTGACTGTCTTCACCTACCAGACTATTGCTACTAATCACAAAAACCGTCGCCAACTAAAACTTGGTTAAACGAAACCAACCAAGAGAATTAAAAAAAGCCCCCACCAAATTGGTGGGGCTTTTCAAGACCACAGTTTGCCTTTAGTATTTGGCCACATCACAAACCCTGGACTCTTTTCGTCATTGATCCGACTATGGGACTCAAAGTCAATTTTGCGTTTGGCCACAATGAACTCCTCTAAATTTGAAAGACTACAAACCAAACAATACGACAAAATGACATAATGTCAACCAAAACGCAAACATGTTAAAGCCCGGAAACCTTGCGGTTTCCAGGCTATTTAAACGTTGAGTGACGGATCTTACATGATTTGGCTCATGTGGTCAGGGCCGTCGGAAGGTTCCGGGAAGTCGTTTTCCTCACCAGTGACAATCTCAGGGCCTTCATCGACCGCCAGTTCAGCAAATGCATGTCGGATGATCTGTCCATCTGCCTGCCGCTGACGCTTGTGCGGTTGACGCCTCTGACGCGCAGCTTCTTCGTCAGCGAATGTTCGTGTATTCGATGTTCCCACCATTTTCTCCTTAAAGTACGTTGCACAAAATACTATCTTTAACTCTACTCCAAACTGGAGGAAAAGAAAACCCGATACGGTGCATGTGCACAATATCGGGCTCATATCTTCTGGACGGGAATCAATCTTCCCAGCCAGGCCGCGTCGCATCGGCATGATCCTCAGCATCAGAAAGTAGGATTGCCTCCCACTCTGCTTTACGTACCTGGTTGAGGTAACGTGTCTCGGCTGCAGCAGCGCGCTGCTCAGGCGTCACAGGGCCTCTCTTTTGACGAGTCGTACATTCACGACTCACTTTTAACGGAAGCACACCTTGTCGCTCGAGCCATTCACGACGGTCGCGCTTGATTGCGTTTCCAAGCAGTCCCAGCCGGCTCAACTCCGCACGGTCTCCACGCAGTTGAGCACGGAGAACTGACTGAGGTACTGGCCTTTCTTTTTTAGGAACATTGGTGACCATGAAATTCCTTTCAAGGTAGTTGCTAAACTGCTACTAATATACCATACTTTGCTCTGTTTGTCCACTTTGTGTGGAACAGAAAAAGGGAGGAAAAGCAAAGCTTTTCCTCCCTTTTTCTTTTACACCTCTCCCCTACTTAATCACACTCGCCACTGCCTTCACCAAACCAGGAGTCATCACTGGTGGAATCACCATATCCGCTGTTGGCTTCTTGATGAGACCAGCTAGCTTCTTGGCTACCGCCAGCTTCATATCATCAGTAATGTGATTAATGCCTCTATCAAGGGCTCCGCGGAATACTCCAGGGAACGCAAGTGAGTTATTAATTTGATTAGGATAATCAGAACGACCTGTCGCCACTACCATCGCTCCAGCAAACTTGGCATCTTCAGGCATAATCTCTGGCACTGGATTAGCCAACCCAAACACAATCGCTCGCTCCGCCATCGCTGTCACATGTGCTTGCGCAATAGTACCAGGACCAGACACACCAACTACTGCATCAGCACCAGTAATAGCATTCATCACATCACCTTGAATTTTTTCAGGGTTAGTAATCTCAGCCAAGTCTCGTTTGTATCCAGCCAGATCTTTGCGTCCCTTATAAATAATTCCCTTACTATCGGTCACAATGACGTTGGTGATGCCGGCCTTAAGCAAGAGCAGTGTCACAGCTCGGCCGGCTGCACCAGCACCAATCACCACCACCTTAAGCGAGGTCATGTCTTTCTTCACAACCTTAGACGCATTAATAAGCCCGGCCAGTACTACCATAGCCGTACCATGTTGATCATCATGCATAACTGGAATATCTAGCTCAGCCTTGAGTCGCTCCTCAATTTGAAAACACTGCGGAGCGGCGATGTCTTCAAGATTGATCGCACCAAAGGTTGGTGCAATGGCTTTAACTGCCTGCACAATTCCCTCTACATCGTGTACATCAAGCACAATTGGAAACCCGTCAATGTTGGCCATTTCTTTGAGGATAGCGCACTTACCTTCCATCACTGGCAAGGCCGCAATTGGACCGATGTTACCGAGACCTAAAACTGCAGTACCGTCACTAATGACCGCTACTGAGTTGCGCTTCATGGTGTACTCACGGGCATCCTTCGGAAACTTCGCCAAATGACTAGACACCGCCCCCACACCTGGTGAATACATAGTGCTCCAGTCGTCACGCGTGATTAGCTTGCCTTTAGAAACAATCTCTAACTTCCCTTTGAGTTTTTTATGGAGTGCCATCGCCATCTTGCCGTAATCTTTCTTTACCATTTTCTTAGCGGCCGTCTTCTTGGTAACAGGTTTTTTGGTACTCATGCTGTGTGCAAAATAAAATGTAATAAACGAACGAGTAGTATATCAAATTATAAAAAGCCCGGTAGAAAGAAGACGAATCTTCTTTCTACCGGGCTCTCTCGACAGCATCGCTGCTTACTTGCGGACGTACCGACGGTAGCGACCGATCGGCACACGTTCACGTGAACCAACCCGCAGCTGCAAGTCAGTGGCGAAATCCACTTCCATTCAACGGGTGTAGTCAGGCCGAGCGTCAACCGGCAAAGACAACGTGTGGCGCGTCGACACCTGGACCACAACTTCACCTTCTTCAGTGCCAGCGTCGGCGTTGACACCTGGCAAAAAGTTGATCCTGTCCTCTTCAGTACAGAAGCCGACTTGCGGATTCACCCACGCCCCTTCGGCCATGACACGCAAACGCGTGTCAAAATCGTCGTTAGGTGGCTCATTGGTGTCTTCGGGACAACAATTCAAGAGATCCTCGTCACCCACCCACTCTCCCAAATCACCACACAATGTCAGTCCGGGCATGCTTATACTCCAAAAATTTTTGAAATGAAAGATCGCGACTTAGCCCACCTAAGTCACTGACTATTCTACGCCATTTAATTGCATTATGTCAATTAAAAAAGCCCCAGAGGAATTAGACAGAATCTAATTTCTCTGGGGCTCTGGTCGAGGGTGCGGACTTACTTTAGTACCGCACCACTTCGCGACGGCGTTCCGTCAGGAATCGTGTTTTACGGCGCTCATGGGATGCGTTGCAGCGCATGCGGTAATGGTCGCCGTAGTCATCCTTGTCTTCGACGAAAGGTTTGACCAGGTGACCGCCTTGCTGGAGCGGTGCCGGTGCATACGTACCGCAGACCCTGGCAACCGGCTTCGACTGCATCTTGGCAACCGGCTTCGGTTTGTCCCGGGCCGCCAACTTCTCGAACGTCTGCGCGAGGCGCACACCAGCTTCAAGATCAGCCGAATCAATCTTACGAACACCAGTTGCACCAACAATGAAAACTTTGCACATGTTCTTGAACTCCAAAAGAGCTGTTCTTACCACAAGACGCCCGTCTCATAGTTGTTTATATAATAGCACATTTTTGTGCATAAGTCAATTATAACCAGACTTTCTCCTCCCTGTACTATTAGTCTGATATGATTGACGATATGCTTCCCTCTGATTTACTCACCACCCACTTCCGTCTTGATGAGCCCCACAAAAAAGCCCTCAAGCGCTTGGGTATCGCCACAGTCGAGCAACTCCTCCTTCACCTTCCCCAACGGTACGAAGACGTATCTGATATCCAGGCGGTTGGTTCACTAGTCAAAGGCCAGGACGCAATTATCTTTGGGCAAATTGGTGGTCTCAACACCCGCAAATCTTGGAAGAGCAAGGTGCCAATTTCTGAAGGTTGGGTTGAAGACGGCACCGCTCGCATGAAAATCATGTGGTTCAACCAACCATACATCGCCAAGATGCTCACCGATGGTATGTATGTGAAGCTAGTCGGCAAAGTCGCTGGTGACGAAGGCAAACTCTACCTCACCAATCCCGAAATCGAAAAGCTCGATAGCCTCCCTATCGATAGACACGATTCAATTTTCAATAACACCGCTAATTTAGACGAGACCATCTACCCTGTTTATCGCGAAACAAAAGGTGTGACCTCGAAGTGGTTTTTTCATACTGTACAGAAATGCTTCGGAGCTGGCATCTTGGATAAACTAGAAGACCCTATCCCTGAAGAAATTCTCAAACGCTACAACCTACCAGTACTCCAAACGGCTCTGCAGTGGATTCACACCCCCAAGAAAGCCGAGCACGCACAGAGTGCTCGCAAGCGTTTTGCTTTTGAGGAAGTATTTTATATTCAAACGGCCAAAGCGCGAGAACGCGCACAGATTAGTGTGACGTCTAGTTATGTAGTAGTCACAGACAAGAAACATATTGAGGCCTTTACCTCTCGCTTCCCCTTCCCACTCACTAATGCCCAGAAGAAATCTATCGACGACATCCTCACCGACTTCAGTGGCAAGCACCCAATGTCCAGGCTTCTTGAAGGAGATGTGGGAAGTGGCAAGACGGCAGTGGCTGCTACTACTGCGTACGCGGTCGCTACTTCTCGTCCACCTGAAGGTGCCGCCGCCAAGCTCCAATACGGCAATCTCCAAGTCGCGTACATGGCGCCGACGGAAATTCTCGCAAAACAACACTTCGAAAGTTTCATTGGTTACTTCAAACATCTACCAATCCAAATTGGGCTTATTACCGGTAGTGGCTGTTTTAAGTTTCCATCTAAAAGTAATCCAGAAAAACCAACACCAATCTCAAAAGCCCAGTTACTGAAATGGGTAAAGAACGGTGAGATACCAATTCTAATTGGTACCCATGCCCTTATCTATAAGTCAGTGGAGTTCAAGCACCTTGCCCACGTCATCATTGATGAGCAACACCGCTTCGGGACCAATCAGCGCCGCGCTCTAGCCAAGAAGGACGAGCGGATGCCACACCTCCTCTCAATGACCGCCACCCCTATACCCCGCACCCTAGCCCTTACCGTGTACGGAGATCTTGATATTTCACTGCTTGATGAAATGCCAAAAGGCCGGAAGCCAATCATCACCAAAATATTTACCCCGAGCTTGATGAATGAAGTATATGACCATGTGCGTGGCGAACTGGCCTCCGGCCGCCAAGCGTATGTGATCTGTCCACGCATTGAAGAACCAGACCCAAGCAAAGAAAATGCACTGCAACTCAAGTCCGTGAAGCAAGAAGCGGAACGACTCAAAAAGCTAGTCTTCAAAGACGCCCGCATCGATATCTTGCACAGCAAGATGACTCCAAAAGAAAAAGACACAGTGATGCTAAAATTCCTCAGTCACGAAATTGATATCTTGGTTGCGACTTCAGTGGTGGAAGTAGGAGTAAACGTACCAAACGCTACCAATATCATTATTGAAGGCGCTGAACGATTTGGACTCGCTCAACTTCACCAACTACGCGGTCGAGTGGTACGCGGAACACACCAAGCGTACTGTTTTGCCGTCACCACCAAAGACTCAACCGGCAAAAGTGGCAAGACTCTCGAGCGACTCAAAGCCCTCACTGAAGCCAAGAATGGTTTTGAACTGGCTGAGTACGACCTCACACTGCGTGGCTCAGGCGAACTCTATGGCATGAAGCAGTGGGGCCTCACTGACCTTGGCATGGAAGCAATAAAGAACATCAAGATGGTCGAGGCGGCCCGCAAAGAAGCCCAGGCCCTTATCGCCAGCGATTCAACCCTCAAGAACTATCCTGTCATCGCCAAGAAAATTGATCTTCTGAGTAAAAATCTTCATATGGAATAACAGACAAGCAACCCCGACGCCTATTAGGCGTCGGGGTTGCTTTTTTGTATAAAAATGGCATTCTGCTTTCAGATTCTTCTTTCCACAACCAGAGACCACTCATGTCCAACAAACCCTTTCCTGAAGTACCTAGAGACAAAATACTTGGCCCGTACTGCGCCTACACCCCAATTGATGAAAACATTTGGCTGGTACGTAATCGTATGCTCTGGGCATTGTATGCACCAGAAGACGGTCTGTTCCTCAGTCCGTTTATGTACGTCGACTTCGATATGCCAACCTTCGAAGCACCTCAATACTGCAGACTGTACACACACAATCAAGGTACGGTGGAGTTTGATTTGAAAAATCGATGCTCGCTGCTTCAATCGCTTAAGGCGACTTCAGACGAACACACTTTGTGTACTTAATAACAACAAGGAGAAATGTGTGAAAAAAGTTCTTTTGATTCTTGCCCTCTGCCTCGGCTACTCGCCGCTGTGGGCCGAAAGCCAAAGTTCAGCCAGTCTAAACTTTGTGGTTGTCATTCCGCGCTTCGTCGAAGTGATGGCTGACATACACCCCGCCACAACGGAACTGGTAAGCGAGCAACAAATTCAGCTCCACACCAACCAGAGAGACACTTGTGTGCAGCTGATCAACCGAACTGGCATCAACTGGTCGACCAGCTCACAGACGCCGGGCTGGAGTCAGAGAGCCACCGACAACGGTTACCGATTCTGCACCAACCAAATCGGACGACTCAGTCTCAATCTGAAACACCAATTCGGTGAGGGCGGACGACCTTGGCCACTTCAAGTGACCTGGGCACAGTTCTAAAAGTTCCCAACGATACCCGCCGCAGGCCTTGCTTGCGGCGGTTTCCTTTGGTGTTGACACTGAGAGCATAGTGTGCTATTGTGTCATTGCCTCATTCGCTGGAGTCCCAGTGAACCGAGAGGCGTGACCTTTCCACCAAGGAGAACCTTCATGAAAGATCCCTCGCAGTTCCCGCAGAGCTCGTACTACACCAAGTTCGATCTGGGCGTTCGCCACACCACCAACAGCGCGGTGGCCGGCGGCATCACCTTCCTCACCGGCGGCCTGGGCAGCAATTACACCTGACGCGCGCCCGCGGCCAAGAGTCTGGCCTGCCGCGTGCGCACGCCGGACAATCGCCTCAACCATACCGAGGAGATGAAATGAGTCTCTGTACCTAAACGGGGTCGCCATCCCCCACAACAACTTGGCAGGCAGCAACACTTTTCCAAGCGAGTCAGCTGCCTCAGCCGCGAATCCTACCCAGGACTCGCGGCTTTTACTTTGTCCGCCGCTCCCGCGCCGACTCCAGCGCCACATCCCGCAAGAGCTCACACTTCCGCTCAGCCAGCATCCCCTTTTCACTTCGGAGTTCTAATGGTACTGATTCGGTAATAATAATATTTCGCAAAAAAAGTTTAATTGCACTAGACATATCGAGACCAAGTTCACCCAAAATGTGTTTGGCCTGGTCTTTCGTTTCTTCATCAATTCGTATCTGCAGTGTAGTTTGTTTGTTTCTAGCCATGGGTACAGTATATGACATTGTCATTACAATGTCACTACGCCCATACACAGGTTATACCGTCTACCATGTTCACCCCTACCCACGTATACTCACTGCCTATGCATACAAAAAATTGGTTAAAGTGGCGTTACGCCACCAAGAAGTTTGACGCGACCAAGGAAGTGTCGGCCGATGACCTGGAATACATCCTCGAAGCCGGGAATCTAGCCGCTACATCTTATGGCCTCCAACCATTCAAGATTGTGGTAGTGACTGATAAGGAAAAGAAGCAAGCCTTGGTGGGACACGCATACAACCAAGGACAGGTTGGTGAGAACAGTGCGCTGTTGGTCTTGGCGGCTCGTACTGATGTGGACGCCACTTACATCGCTGAGTACACAGCTCGCATTGAACGCACCCGTAGCCTCCCAGCTGGCGCAGTTGATGGATACAAAGACATGATGGTCGGAGACCTAACTAACCGCACTGAAGCTGATCGCCTAGTCTGGGCACAGAAGCAAGCGTACATTGCTCTTGGTACCATGATGATCGCTGCTGCCGAAAAAGGAATCGACAACGCCCCAATGGAAGGCTTTAACCCAGCTGGTTTCAATGAAATACTAGGACTCAGTGCACACAACCTACACGCCACTGTGATTCTTGCAATTGGTTACCGTTCAACCGAAGACGAAACCCAAAACTATGCAAAAGTGCGAAAGAACCTAGATGATATAGTGGTTCGAATCTAATCTAAACCAAAAGGCCACCAGCAAAGCTGGTGGCCTTTTGGTTATATATACCGTATACTTTTACTTGGAATCGTAGTCGCCTCAAACGCAAAGGAGATAGAAATGAACCCCTGGCTTCTCTTTCTTATTTGGGTGAAGCTTTACCAAAGCTCTATTCAGGACACTGGCGAAGACGGTCTTGCGGCCATCAATCGACGCTCAAGCCGCCGTCACAAGCAAAACCAGAGGAATCAAAAACAATGATCCAAAATGGACTGACGAAGCCCCTTCTCGCGAAGGGGCTTGTTTGTCTCTATTCTGCAAATACGCTATAGTTTCACCACCCAACCATCCATAGCTCAGTTGGTGGAGCCGAGGGGTTACAAGTAAGTGAATGAGAGTCGCAAAAGCTTAGAACACAGTGATATGCTTTTATGACCGAATGAACGAAACTTGTATGAATTAAGTTTTTTGTCCATCCATAGCTCAGTTGGTAGAGCCTGCGTCTTATACACGCATGGTCCCTGGTTCGAGTCCAGGTGGATGGACAAAATATTGAATTCATATAACGCATGGTCCCCGCATAAACCACCTCTGTAAAACGCAAAGGTCAGCCAAAATCGCAATGCTATACTTAAAGCAATGCGATTTTTGCGTTCTAGTTCTTGGTATATCATCCTCCTCGCTCTACTTTGTATCGGGGCGGCTTTTTATCTCCTCTATAAAATTCTCTTCCCTGCTGCTCCCGTCTGGATTACCGCTACTGTCGACCGCGGCACCGTGAGTGAGCTCGTATCAGTGTCTGGGTTTGTTGAAGCCAAACAATTAGCCGAGATGTCTTTCCCGGCTACCGGTATCGTAACTGCCGTTCTCGTTGAAGAAGGTGCGGTGGTAACACAAGGTGAAGTTCTGGCCACCTTGGCTGCCAGCACACTCGTTGCTGAGCGCAACGAAGCTGAAGCGGCGCTCGTAGCAGCTGAAGCTGCCTACAGTGAAGTAGTAGCTGGTCCACGAGACGAAGCTGTCACCCTAGCCAACACAACCCTTCAATCAGCCGAAGCCAACCTCGCTCGCGTCAACATCGAAGAGACTCGTAAGGTCAACAATGCACGCGCCGCTCTCTTGTCTACCAGTCTAACCGCCGTAGCTACCGACCCAGAAGAAAATAGCACTGCCCCAACTGTCTCTGGCACCTACATCTGCCCTGAAGAAGGCACATATGAAGTTGAAGTCTACCGTTCAAGCACAGAATCCGGCTACTCATTTACCTATACCGGCCTTGAGAGTGGCACTGGTATCGTGAGTACCGACCAACCAGCTGCCCTTGGTACCTGTGGTCTTTACTTAGAGTTCACTGCCGGGGACACCTACAGCAATTCAACTTGGGTAATATCCATTCCCAATACTCGAAGTAGCTCATACACTACCCTTTTAAATACTTATAACCTAACCAAGACACAAGCAGACAACGCCATAGAGGCGGCGGAGAATAATCTCGCCGTAGCCAAGGACCAAAATACCCTAACTACTGCACCAGCCCGTGGTGAAGCCCGCACACAGGCTGAGGCTGCTGTGTCTCAAGCCCGAGCCCGTATTGCCGCTATCGACGCCCGCTTGGCTGACCGTTCAATTGTCGCGCCATTTGATGGCGTGGTGACTGAAGTAGATATTGCTACTGGCGAGACTGCTCCAACCACCCCAGTTGTCACAGTACTTGCTAGCGACGCTTTTACACTTAAGGCGCGCATTCCTGAAATCGATATCACTAAGCTAGCCCTTGGACAAAAAATGAACGCAGTCTTTGATGCCCGCAGCAGTGAGACACTGACAGGTGAAGTCACCTACATCTCCCCTATCGCCAAGCAAATTGACGGTGTAGCTTATTTTGAAATCACGATTGAACTAGATACACTCCCGAGCTGGCTACGCGCCGGACTCAACGCTGACATTGATATCATCATTGAAGAGCGGCAAGACGTGGTACGTATCCCAAAGCGCTTTGTGACCACCGCAGCTGATGGCACCAAGTCCGTCCTAGTCCCAGCTGGCCACCGTGTCGCTACTACCACTATTGAAGTGTTATTTACTGGTAACGACAGCTACTACGAAATTAAAGGTGTAGATGCTGGCACTACTGTAATCGCTCCGTAAGCTATGCGCAGTCTTCGTATCGGACTTTTGCTCGGACTACGCCAGATACAGCGCGCTAGTATCTGGACTACTTCCCTCATCATCTTTGTGATGATGCTCACGTTCCTCAACCTCATCGCCGTATCCGGGATTCTGGTTGGTCTTATTGAGGGGGCGGAGAAAGCCGTTCGTGAGAGCGCCCTTGGGGACATTGTCATCACCGAACTAGATGGCGAAGACCATATCCTCGAGACCGAGTCCTTCATTCGTGAGATTGAGGCTTACCCAGAAATTGATACCTACTCTGTTCGCTTCAGTGGCAGTGCCACCCTCGAAGCCAACTACAAAGAACGTCGCAACCTACAAAACGAACGAGACATTGCTGCGGTTCGTGTCTCCGGTATCGACCCACACCAAGAAGACACCATGACGGGCCTCAGTGACCTGGTGATTGAAGGTGAATACCTCAATCCAGACGAAGAGGGTTTCATCCTCATTGGAATTTATTATATTGAAGAATACGCACAGCAATTTGGTGACGTATTTGAAAGTGTGGCTGGAGTGAAGCCAGGTGATACTGTACGCCTCACTCTCGGTGACGTCTCCAAAGAGTTTGTGGTCAAAGGCTTAGTACAATCTAAGGTGGACGAAGTGAATCTCTCTACCTTCATTCCAGAGCGAGAATTCCGCCGTCTCTTCAATCGTCTAGACCGCAACGCCGACCAAATAGTCATTAGGACTGTAAACCCAGAGGACAACGCCAAGATTGCGGCTTCAATGGAAGCCAGTGGTCTAACTCAATTTGCCAAGATCCTAACCTTCGAAGAAAACCTCCCGAAGTTCCTCATTGATATCAAAAACACCTTCAACGTCCTTGGTACCTTCATTGGTTCTATTGGTATTGTGGTGGCGTCTATCACTATCTTTATTATTATTTTTATCAACGCCCTCTCACGACGTCGTCACATTGGTATCCTTAAAGGGATTGGGATTGAGCGCCAAGTGATTGAGATTGCCTACGTGGCCCAAGCCGCGTTTTATGCCCTTACTGGTTCCTTCCTCGGTGCTCTACTTACCTACGGTTTCCTTGTCCCATACTTTGATCAGAACCCTATCCAGTTTCCGTTTAGTGACGGCATCCTCTCAGCCGATCCCGAAGGAACGTTTTATAAGTTTGTGATTCTCTTTGTAATCACGCTCATCGCTGGCTTTGTCCCAGCCTGGATGATTGCGAAGCAGAACACGCTTAATGCTATCCTAGGAAGAAAGTAGTATGCCCATCATCATTGCTCAAAACATTCATCGCACCTTCGGCAAAGAGCCGCTTCTTACCCATGTCCTTCGTGGTGTCGACATTACCGTGGAGCCTGGTGAGTTTGTTGCCATCATGGGTAAGTCTGGCGCTGGTAAATCTACCTTTATGTACCAACTCTCGGTCCTTGATACCCCATCAAGTGGACATCTCATAGTAGATGGCACGGACGTTATGTCACTATCTGAAAGAGAACGCACTACGTTTCGTCTTAATACCCTTGGCTATGTATTCCAAGACTACGCACTCGTACCCGACCTCTCAGCGCGCGAAAACGTCATGATGCCCCTTCTAATGCGTGGCGACTATTGGCAGACAGCGACAGAGAAAGCCGACGCTGCTATCGATAGCGTCGGTCTTGAAGGCAAATACCAGAACCTCCCGGCTGAACTATCTGGTGGTGAACAGCAGCGCGTCGCGATAGCCCGCGCGATTGCCAGTGCACCAAAGATTATCTTTGCGGATGAACCAACCGCCAATCTAGACTCCATCTCAAGTAAGCAAGTGATTGATCTTTTAAGTGACCTCAATCACACCACCGGACAGACCATAGTAATGGTCACCCACGAACGTGAGTACGCCCTTGGTGCCAACCGCATCCTCTACATGGAAGACGGCGTAATAGTACAAGAAGAAAACCTCCGTCCTGTACACAGCTAGAAACACAAAAGCCCCGCGCCAATGGCGCGGGGCTTTTGTGTTTTATTATTTACTTTCCTTCGCGATATCTTCAAGAATCTTACTTGGGTCAGCGTTGGCCTCATCTTCTTCACGCTGCTTCTTGTAGGCGTCTTGGATTTCTACCCCTTCACGCTTGAGCAATGCTTCGTATTCTTCTCGCTCGAGAGTCTCCACTTCAGCGAGGCGCTTTGAGATGGCATCGAGAGCTGGGCGATACTTGGTCAAAATATCTTTGGCCTTGATTTTCCCTTCCTCAATAATTCGAGCTACTTCGTCATCAATCGCCTTGGCGATTTGTGGAGAGTAACCACGATCTTCACTCATCCCGCCACCAATCATCCGTCCACCAGTACCTTCAAGGGCAACTGGGCCGAGCGCACTCATGCCGTACTTAGTCACCATATCGCGAGCGAGGTTCGCTACTACCTGGAGGTCGTTACTTGGACCAGTGGTGAGGTCACCAAACACCATTTCTTCAGTTACGTATCCACCGAGCGTCATGGCGATATCGTCCAAGAATTCCTTCTTTGAATGCATACGTCGATCTTCGTCTGGGAGCTTGAGGGTATATCCGGCTGCGCGTCCACGTGAGATAACTGAGATCTTCTGCACTGGGTCTGCGTATGGGAGTACAGACGCTACGAGAGCGTGCCCTACTTCATGGTAGGCAGTCACCAATCGCTCCCGCTTACTCATCACATGACTCTTGCGCTCAGGACCGAGCATCACCTTTTCAATTGAGCGAATAATATCAAATTGTCCAACCTTCTTACGTAGTTCACGAGCTGCCAAGATAGCTGCTTCGTTCATCAGCGAGTAAAGGTCTGCACCAGAGAAGCCTGGAGTACGCATCGCGATGAGCTCTAGGTTTACGTCATCCTGCAGTGGCTTCTTGCGAGCATGTACCTTGAGAATTTCTTCTCGGTCTTTGCGATCTGGCAAGTCGATAGTCACGCGACGGTCAAAGCGACCTGGTCGAAGGAGCGCTGGGTCTAGTACATCTGGACGGTTAGTAGCCGCCATCACAATCACCTTGGCGTTTGGCTCAAAGCCGTCCATCTCCACGAGGATTTGGTTGAGGGTTTGTTCACGTTCATCGTTTCCACCACCTACTCCGGTACCACGCACTCGTCCCACCGCGTCAATTTCATCAACAAAGATGATAGCTGGCGCAGCCTTCTTGGCCATTGAGAAGAGATCCCGGACTCGAGACGCACCAACTCCCACAAACATCTCCACAAATTCTGATCCAGAGATTGAGAAGAATGGTACGCCCGCCTCTCCCGCGACAGCGCGAGCGAGCAGCGTCTTTCCAGTTCCTGGCGCACCCATCATCATCACTCCCTTTGGAATCTCAGCCCCAATATCAATAAACTTCTTTGGACTCTTGAGGAAGTCGACAATTTCTTCGAGTTCTTGCTTCGCTTCTTTGGCACCAGCTACATCCTTAAAGGTAACCTTCTGGTTGGTATCATTTGGATCAATTACTCGGGCTTTACTTGAACCGAAATTCAAAGCCTGCATACCAGCGCCCTTTACTGAACGGGTAAAGAACCAGATGACAAGCAGGAGGAAGAGTAATGGAAACAGGAACGGTGCAAATTGCCCAAACCAGTAACTAAAGCCCGTCTCGCGTTGGACATCAATTTTGATAGTAGCGAGCTGCTCAGCACTCACACCGAAATTGGTGAGCGACTCAGACACAGACGCATCTGTCTCACGCTTCGCCTCACCCTTGTTACGAGTTTCGTCTTGGTAGCTGATTTCCAGTACTGACCCACGGACGATAATTTCTTTGACTTCACCAGCCTTTACTTGATTTACAACTTCAGAGACAGAGAGCTGTTCTGGTTCGACACGGGTATCAGTGAGGTAACTAAAAAGCATCGTGACAAGCACGAGCAAAAGCACAGTAGAGAGCATGTTGTTCCAGAAATTACCTGGTCCAATTGGCACACGCTGCCCCACCTCGCGGAGGCGTGGAAGTGGATTGTGACCATTTGTCTTTTTTGGCTCGGGAGCCTTCTTCTCCTCAGGCTGTTCTGGCGCCTTCGGCGTCTCTTTTTCCGTTGTATTATCCGGTTTTGTTTCGTTTTCTAAATTTGACATAGTACGGTGCATTATACAGAAATTACCAAAGTTTACGAGCCAATAGCCTTCCCTTACCCATACGCGTGGAACATCACAATTGCACGAGGGCGTAATACCATCTATAGTTAAACGTCATAAGCGATATGTCTGATTTTGTCCAAAACAAAAAAGCCTATTTTGACTACGAATTCCTCGAACAATATGAGGCGGGGGTAGTTCTTACGGGCCACGAAGTGAAGTCTATTCGGGCCAATAAAGCGAGCCTAAACGGCGCCTACGTGATTATTCGTGGTAAAGAAGCGTATCTAGTTAACGCCTCAATTAGCCCCTACCAGGTCGCCAATACCCCAAAAGGCTACGACCCAGAACGAGCCCGCAAGCTCCTTCTCTCGAAGAAACAAATCGAAGAACTCGAGCAAGGTAGTGAGCGTAATGGCTTGACAATAGTGGCAACCAGATGGTATAATAATAAACGTAAAGTAAAGCTCGGTATCGCCCTCGCCCGCGGTAAAAAGAAGGCCGACAAGCGCGAAACACTCAAAGCTCGCGACAACAAACGAGAAATTGATAGAATCATGAAGAGCCAATAGTTGAAAGAAATCTCCTACTCACTCGTCTTCAACAGCACACGATATTCCCAGAAAGCATAGAAGTACATTTGTTACTTCCCTTTCTCCATCAGATTGAGTGAACTACTCAATCTAGAAAACACTTCGGTGTTTTCTGGGGATGCTAGGCATCGACGGTTAGCCTACCCATTGTGTGCAGTGTCGAAAATGGTAACCAATTCGCTAAAAGGTTCCATCCGTATTTGCAAACAAAGCAATACCAAGTCCATACGCTAACGCGTTTGGATTCGCTCCCGCTCTAGCGTAACCATTCGTCTAGATCCGGAGTGATGCGACTGAGATAAACGCCTCATACGTTTCAGTTGTAGAATAGCCACGAGGCTGTGGATCTAGTTGCCGTTGTCTTCTAGGTTCAAGATTGTAACAACTCGAATTAGTATTGTTTTGTCGCTTCTATAGATACTAATTTTAAAAAGACTTCTGTACTGAGATGGAGTTCGCGGAGTTTAGATTTTTTTAAACAGAAGGCGTAGTAAATCTACGATGACTGTATAAAAAATCGTAACGACAAAGAAATTCCCTCAGTACAGAAGTCTTACAAAGGAGAGACTACGCACTGTAGACTCACAATGTGGTACCTGATTCGGACTGGAGTTCGATTCTCCACATCTCCACCACTTCGCTTTCGTCGCAAGCTCCTCAAGCTTCGCGGTGCAGGCACAAAGACATCACTCTATGCAGTGATGTTTTTTGTTATAATTACTTTATGCAAATCATTCTACTAGATTCAGTGGAAACATTTCTTGAATCACTAAATGAAAAGGAAATTGCGAAGGTAATTCGCACAATTGAATTACTAGAAGAATTTGGCAGTGACTTAGGAATGCCTCATAGCAAGCATATGTCTGGCGGACTGCTTGAACTACGCATACGAGGAACTAGAGAAATTAGAATATTTTATTGTTTCCATAACAAGCAGGCTGTTTTGCTGCATGCTTGTGTAAAGAAGACTCAAAAGACACTCGACAAAGAATTAAACCGAGCGCGAGACGCAAAAGATCATTTGCAATAATATAACTTATAAGTTATATTTACTTTATGAGTACTACATTCAAACAATTTAAGGCCAAGGCACTCAAGAACCCAGTTACTAAAACTGAGTACGAGATGCTTGGACCAGAATATGAAGTGGTCAAAACTATTATTAAAGAACGTATTAAGCGTGGATGGTCTCAAACTGAGCTTGCTGAAGCCATTGGCAGTCGCCAGCCAGTGATCTCTCGCCTTGAGCGCGGAGACGGCAACCCTTCCCTGCAGACACTCGGACGCATTGCAAAAGCTCTTGATTTGTCTCTCAAGGTATCGATGCGATAAACTGCTCCACAGTTACAAAAAAACGCTCGGCCGAAGCCGAGCGTTTTTAGTTAGATGTTTCAACTACTTCTTTTTGGTCACCTTCTTCGCTGCTTTCTTAACTGTCTTCTTCACCACTTTTGCAGCCTTCTTAGGCTTGCGGTCTTTCTTAATAGTTACCTCTTCTCCAGTTGCAGCTTCAGCTGCCGCCGGTGGCTTTTCAACCGTTGCATGGGCAGTCTTCACTATTGCGAGAATCTCATTGATCTTAGCATCTAGAGCTGTGACATGGCGAGACAGTGCAGCGAAGTCTTCCCTAGACACACCAGGTGCTCGCTCTACGCGCGGAGCATCAAATGAACGCTCTGGCTTGCGCGGTGCAAAGTCATTACTAGTAGAACGATTGCCACTACGAGCATTGTCCCCGCCAGCGTTTTTGGCAGCAAAACAGTCCCGACACAATACCGGCTTAGTGCCATCTGGTTTGAAAGGTACCTCACACGACTTACCACAGGTAGTACAAGCGGTAGTAAATAGTTCTATTTTTCGTTCCCCACCACGATCATCACGGCGTGGTCCCCGGTCGTTACTTTCAAATCGTTTCTTCGGTCCATAGTTTGCATCTGACTTAGGGCGACCACCAAGAAATTCTTTACGATTTCTTTGTCCTCCTGGTTTAAAGTTATTCATTATTTGTGATTATATCACAAATTTACGGTTTTTCAAGGAAGGTCTTTAGTTTCATCGTCCTGCCCCTTTCCCTTAATTAGCAGGCGGCTTTACAATAAACTCTTTTCCGACTACTCTTGCTTAAATCCTGCTCTTTCAACCGTCTGGAGGAAAACATGTTTAGACCAAAAGTGCCCCCGATCGCCAACGAGATGGCAGCCCGCATCGATGAACTTCAGCGCCTGGCTTCAATTGCGAGCCAAAAGTTCAAACCGCCAGTCATCTTTGTTTTTGACACCAAATCAACTTGGTCGGCTCACGCTGACGCTTTGTCGGAAGCAACCAATTACCCCAAAGAAGCCTTTCTCCCAAATCCGCACCAGCGCTTTACTACTGGTTACTGCTCTTGGCTATTGTGTGAATACGCAGTCCAGAACATGCCGGAGATGGAAGAAGAGATTTTGGCTCCCTGCCGGCCTGGCCGAGCCAGAATACTCTGCTTCTTCGGGGACTTGGACGAAGAGGCAGTTACCGCTGGCGATATCCTTATGGAGTATAGCCGCCTATCTTAATCACACCTGGGAGTATCTGATGAAAAAATTTGTTAGTCTCCAGAAAGCAATGCTGTCTAGTCTTGTTTACGAAGCAGCAGCGCTACGCGGGCTTAGCCTGGAGGAGATTGTGGTTCTTTGCATTGAACCAGATTCGGAATATGCCGACCTGATTCCTTGGCTGACCACCGAACCCATCACCCCAGGCAGAATCGCCTGCTGTGTGGCAGACGCAACGGTGTTGGCACCGATTCTGGAAGTACTTCCCGAATTACAACCGTCCCTCGCGCGGGAACTACCCGCCAACAACGCTCGTCTGGTGGCCCTGGGCAAGGACGCGGTATATGTCTGTCACCTCGAATCGTTGCCGCCCAGGCAGCTCCTCAACTAAACCAGACCACCAACCAAACCTCGCCTAGGCGGGGTTTTCTTTTATTCAAAATTCCTACACATAAAAAACCGGACGCAAGCGTCCGGTTTGTAGTTGTGGTTCAAAGAACTGTTCATGCAGCCTGGAGGAGTGACAGCCGCTCGCGCTTCTCAGCAGCAGTGCGCCCGTACGAAGTCACCCCGACAGGGAGACCAAGGCGCGTACCGACAAAGTCAGCGTACGCCTCGCCTGAAAGCTCAGTGTACTCAAAGACTGGCTCGGACTTTCCGAGTATGTCTCCAAGCATCTCCTGGTAGGTCAGGTCTTCAAGCGTCTCCTTCGGTCTGAAGGAACCAATATACACCTTCCCTGCCACCGGGCGTGCCACCTTCATCTCGACAATCGCCGCTCGCTCACGCGTGGACAATGCCGATGCCTCAACTGCGTAGGCAGTCACCACCTTCTTCTCTCCCAACTGAGCCCACCGATCAAGGTGCGTGAGCAGAATGGTGTCGGTACCTTCCGATACCGCAAGCGCGTAGCGCGTGAGTGGCAGATCAAGCCACCCCACCCTGAAACCACCCTGCCACCGACCAAACACGTTGTGCGTGTCTGGCAAGGCCATGGTGAGTCCTTGGTCTTCGCTTGGAAACGGTCCTGGCCCATGACGGGTGCTATATGCCCGCACCACGCCGTAGCGATTAACCGGCCCCAGGTAGCCCAAGTCACGCAAGAGCGCGTTGGCGTTCTTGTTGGTGCTTGTACTCCAGGTGGTGTACGGATGGAAGCCGTGCCACTCGTCGATCAGAATTCCCTGTGCACCTTCGAAGATGAGTGGATGCTCGTACGAGAGGCGTTTGAGGATACTCATCGAGCCGAGCGTAAACCGCCGCGAGAGCTCGACCATCGTCTCGGCGATGTACCGCGGAGCGTTCGGATCAGACAGGAGTCGCACCTCCTCTGGCAAAACACCAGATTCGGACACAACCGCCAACCTTTCACCAAACTCCGCTTGCTTGAGCTCCTGTTGCCGCTTCAGTTTTTGGAACAAAAGCGGCAGGTCACGCAGGTCGTGCGCGTAGACCGCCAATTCCGGAAACGTGAGCATGTCGGCCATCGTTTCACCGATACCCATACCCACACTGCCGTGACGTCCGGCTCCACGAAGCGATTCCCGCACCCGGTTGGCTGCCTTTTGAAACGGCGTAACCGTGAGCGCACCACCATCGACAATCACTCGAGAGAGTGGGTCGCCGGGGACGAGCTTCGAGAGCGCGTCCGCTTCGTTCCTAAGCGCAAACGGATCAAACAACACGTAGTGCGAAAGAAACGTCCGCGTACCCGGGACGAGCATGCCGCTGCCGAACTGCGAAAACGTGTGATGTTTCCCGCAGGCGGTGTGGACGTTGTGTGCGGCCTGAGCACCGCCGTTGAAGCGAACGATGACCGCCTGAGATGTCTGGCGAGCCAAGTAGTCGACCATGGTGCCTTTACCAGCATCACCAAAGCCAAGGTCAGTCACAATTGATGCATGCATGATATATGCTCCATAGTTTGAGATAAAGAAAGCGGCGACACCATTGGTGTCGCCGCAGTTACGTAAAGGAACTGAAAGATCAGATCCGCGACACGCCACCCCTGGCAGCTCCACCCTTCTTGAGGGCGCCGCTCGCGCTGGCTTGCCGCTTGGCGACCAAAGAACTGGTTCCGACCGGCACGAGTGCATTCTTCACGGCCGAAGCCGCCGCACCGGACAGGCCGATGTCACCCACCACCCGATCGACGTCGTAGGCCGTCTCCATCATGTGCACGATACCAGCAATGATTTCGCACACCAAGGACGAATCCTCGACCATCACAAGCCGTTCACCGAGGAGCTTGCGCCAGGTGTCGTGCACTTGCTTGTCGTTGCGGTAGCTGCCATCAAGCGAGAAGAGGTGGAAGATTTCCCAGCGCTCGGAGGCCCGAGCAATGAGACTTTCCACCGTCTCGTCTTCTGACGCCTCGACCCCAAAGAGGCGCGAGACATCTGCCGCCGTCACCGTTGGCCAGGGCTTCTCGTCACCCATGGTGAAGAGGTAGCCCTTCTTGCCGCGCTTTTCAAACGCGTCGGTGGCCGTGTGGTCTGCAGCAAAGCGGTAGGCCAGCGCATAGGATTCCATGCTTTGGCCGCCACCACCACCTTCGAGGATGATGTTGCGCAGTTGTTCGTCAAACAGGTTGCTCGACTCGAACTGCCCCACCTGAAGCGGATACCGGTCACTGATGGAGTCGCCGACGGCGCCCACCAGCACTTGCGGATCAGGAATGCCGGCCTTGTCGATGACCACGTCCATCAGGCGCGTCAGCTTTTGCTGCAGCACCGTCGGGATCGAATGCATCGAACCGGTGACATCAAAGATGATCGCAATCGGAATCGAATCCGGGTGCTCAGCGCTGTCTCGACTCTCGCGAAGCGGGAACCGATACTTGCTCGAGTCCGGGTTCTTCATCCCGAGTGGGTCAAGCGTCGGGTGGATACCCGATACCGTACCCGACCGCACCTTGTTGGTGTAATCGAAATCGTCAATGCCAGAGGCGCGACGAGCAGAAGTTGCGGCTGAATAGGCGCCGCTGTCCCAAGTTCCACCACCCATGATACTCTCCTTGCGTTACAGTTTAGATTCACAGTTACAGCAGCCGAAGCGGCCGATATTTCCTGCCCCAGAGCTTGTCGATCACTTTCGTGAACTCTTGCATGAGTGCAAAGGCATCGCGGGGACGCTTCTCGACTTTCGTCTCAAGGCATCGCCGCACCAATTGCACCAAGGGCTCTGGCACATGGCTCGGGAATCTGTCACGAGCCACATCTCCCCCGAGGAGGTAGACCATCGTCTTGCCGGCCATGTAAAGGTCGGTTTGATGAGACGGCACTTCTCGGGCCAAGACTTCCGGTGGATACCAGTCACTGAAGCGGTCGATGACCGTGGTGAGCTTGGCATTTCGTTCAGCTGGCCGCTCTATAGCGTGTGCCCAGCCGATGTGGAGAGGTTCGTGTGTCAGCGGATTCACGAGGACGTGATCTGGCACAATCGCCCCATGGACAACCCCCAGCATATTCGCTGCGAGCGTCTGCCCCAGTACTCGCCTAAAAATCCAAGCCGCATCTTCAGGAGGAAGTCCTCCCGGAAAAGCGTTTTTGATTTCAGTGAGCGAGACAAACCCTGGCTTGTACTCATAGAGGTTCACCCGGTACTGCTCGTTCCCAGCTTCGGTCAAAATGACCGAATCAAGGAGCTTGGGCAAAAACGGGAGAATACCCTTCAGAGCCGCCAACTTACTGGCTTGCGCCAGCAGGTTGGCTTCACCGACCAGGTAGGGATTCAGCGTGGGATCAGCCGCAATCTTCGCAAAGATTTTTGACCCATCCGCCGCTTCACCCAAGTGGATGTTCGAGAAGTCTCCCTCCCGATATGCTTCCACATCAAGCTGGTACGTTGCCGTACCAGCTGAGACGGTCACCTTGGTACTAGCCGCCCCACCCCGTGAAGGGATGAAGCTGTTGTCGTACACCCCGGCCACAAGCGCATCCTGCGCCCGACGGTAGAGAGTAGACAGTTCGGCAAACACCGCTGTCGCGAGAGCCACTTCAGGAGCACTCACCCGGTCCGGGTGAGTCATCTTGGCGAGGATGGAGTATTGCTTTTTCAGCAACCGCTTCTTCTCATCAAGATCAGCTCCGGACAGTGACCCAAAGACATCGGCAAACCGACTGGCTTTGGCAAACTGGTCGCGGACGACCTCAAGTGCGTTCGTCATAATTATTTCCTTTCTGTCAAAGAACGGATACTTCGACCATTTACTTGGCTGAAGTACTTTGTGTATATCTGACACAAAGATACTCCTCTCCTGTATTAGTGTCAACACTACACTAAGTTATGATACAAGATTACCTTATTGTCAAAACTACACTATTTACAGACAGCAAAAGAGCGGCCTTGCGGCCGCTCTCCCCTTCTCCTTAAATCAGTAGTGGTAGTTCAGTGAGCTTCTCAGAAGTAAATCGATATAAAGCCGCTGGACGATTCTTCACTCCCTGCTGCATCTCACCTGTCTCCACCACCATATCAAGCGCAATAATCTTCTTTCTAAAGTTTCGCTTATCTACTTCCTTGCCCAAGATTAGTTCGTAGACCGCCTGGAGTTCACTGAGTGTAAATTCTTTTGGCAGCAAGTACTGCGCGATGTTGGTATAAGAGATCTTCCCCTTAAGCCTACTAATCGCTACCTTAAACATCTCATCATGATCATACGCCAGCTTTGGCAGCTTCTTAACTTCACACCAGCGGAGTCCCTCACACAGTTCTTGCTTCAAAGCATCCGGTCGCACCAGTCCAAGATAACTAATTGAGATCACCCGATTACGCGGATCGCGTTCAATCTCACTAAAGGTATACAACTGCTCAGTGTACGCCTTCTTTAGTTCAGCCTTACTTCTGATATGACGTTCGAGCGCCATCTCCGCCGTCTCGTTGGCAAAAATCAACCCACCGATAAAGGCTTCAATATTGGTGTAGTACGGGGGACGATTTACTTCACCAAGGAGGACCGACAACTTCCCATCGACAACAGCAAACAAAACCACATCCACCGCCATAGCGGCAAACCTTAATTTATCTGGGGCTTTTTGTGACATATTAGTGTGAATTCTACACCTACTCCCCTGTTTGTTCAAGCTATCTATATAGAATGACTACACAAAAGGTATAATTTCAGCATATGAATAACATCAAATTCACCCACGAACTGATCAAGGGAAAGATTGCCGAAATTATCTTTGAACAAATGATACACAACACTAAAGGCTACACCGTACTAGAATTTGGCTACGAAAAGGTAGTCCACCAACTAGCCAAAGCTCCTAAGAGCGAAGATGCTAGAGCAATGATAGAAATTGTTCGCAAAGCACCAGACTATGCGATAGTAAACGAAGACACGCACAATGTGACCTTGGTTGAAATCAAATACATGGCCAAACGAACTAATGGCAAAGTAAACGCCATTGCCAAGGAGATAGAAAAATCCTGGCGGCACGCTGCCCTCTTTATCGCTACACCAGACGGTTTCTTCTATGATCAAGTGGATACTATCATCGCAAACAAAGGTGCCGTCAAACCATTCCATCACGGCAAAATCCAACCAAAAATCGTAGATCAATACCTAGCGATGTTAAATGAATTTATTGTTGTAAAAAGCTCATAGTAATTAAACGAAAATGAAGCAAACTAAAACCGCCCAAGGCGGTTTTAGTTTGGCTTAAAATTACAATACGGGATTTTTAGCTTTATTGTCCCTGCCCCCTTTTCCTATTTATGGTTGGTTTATTAGTGACTTAATTCTAGCTTTGATGTTTTCGTAAACTGTAGTCAATCTAAGCTTTGCTGCATCGGTAAGTAATGATGTATGCATCACAGCATTCCTAAGGGGTTTATATTCTTTTGCGTCGGTCCTCATTGAGTTAGCGGTACCTGTATTGTCAGCGAGAAATGTAAGTGTATCCATTCCAAGATAACTAATATCCTCACCCGTTCTCATGATGTCAATATTTATGTTTGCATGTCTCTTATTTTCAACCTCTCTATCTTTCCACTCTGTTATCTGAGCTTGCGCTACTGTAGTCATTGGAATATTTTTTGCTGTAATATATTTTCGCACCAGATTTTCAGAAACGAAGCATTCTGTATAAGACTGCACATTAAACTGTGCATCGTCAGCAAGTTCATCCATCCAAGTGTTAACGTTGTCTGCTTTAGTCTTTGTAGCATATTCTTTTGTCACAACTCCAACTAGTTCGCGAGATTTTCTTTCTTTTGGTGTAATTCTCTCATTCTCAGGATCACCCTCTTCTCTATTTTTAACACGCAACTTATCCCAATCATTCACTATGTCTGCGACAACACCTTTTATTACAGAAAGAAACTCTTGATATTCAGGATCATCTGCCACGACTCCTTCACGGCTACTTGTGAACTTATCTTCCCCTTTATCTAATGCATTATAGTGAACTTGTCCATATAGATAGCTCTCTGCAATTCGAGCAGTAGGTGTATTCTTCAAAATGTCTCTTTCACGTAATCTTCCGTTTACAAATAAGTCAAGACTGACTCGTTCCCCTGTTCCTAAAATGCTCAGATTTTTTGGTGTCAAAACTGAAGCCACGAAACCAGATATACCTTCCGGTAACTCAAAATTCTTTCTGTGTGCCTGTTCAATATGCGAAAGATTTTCATCAATAAAAGGATCACTAAAATTGTTTAATGACCATAAATACTGGGTCTTATCTGACAAATCTTTAACATCTTCCAGGGTTATTAAGTCATCATTAATATATATATTAAAAGATGTATCAATTAGCGAAAATCGGAAATATAGCGCCGTGATTTTCTTCAAAAAGTCTACGCTGTTTTTAATACCGTCTCTAACATTTTCAAAATGAATTACGGTACCTTGATTGTGACCTTCTATATACTTTGCAAATATTTTTAAATCTAGTGGTTCTAGTGGATACTGATCTGGCTTTAAATCATCCTTAATAACTTGGTCTAGTATTGAATTATTGATCGTACCTCCAATATACTCACCATTTTCTTTTTTTGAAATTATACTTACTTTTTCAGCACATGAGAGTAAAGCCAATTTACCAATACCTTTTCTACCAATAAAAGGTCTGCCCTTTGCAGATAGCGTATTATCATTCTTCCTCTTTGAATAGCCTACTCTCAAAAACTTTCCCTGAAAATCACCAAAATCCATCCCAATACCGTCATCCTTAATTACGAAATTGTCTCCGTCTACATATATCCACACATTTGAAGCGTCGGCGTCCCAAGAGTTTGAAATAGCTTCACCTAAAATCGTAACGAAATTACGATAAAGGTTTCGCCCGAGATGGTCTAAGATACTCAGCGATATTTCAAATACAAATGGGTTGTTATTTTCTTGCATTGAGTTCAAGAATATGCTTTTCTATACTTTTTGCAATTACCTCCCCAGCCCGTACAGGAACAGCATTTCCAATAAATCTAGCTAGTTTAGAGGTTGTAATCTGATCAGTGGGTGCAATAAACTTGTAACTCTTAGGGAAAGTCTGGAATAAAGCAGCTTCCCGGAGAGTAATTGCGCGATCTTGCTCCGGATGACCATAGCGGCCATTACCAAGTCCAGTACATTGCGTGGTCATTGTAGGTGACGGTTCGTCCCAGCTCATTCTCCCGTACACAGTTCCTCTATAAGAGTTGCCGGTATTCTTTTTGTGGCACTCTAAAACAAGATCGTCACTCCAACTACGAGAGTTGCCTCCGTCCTTTGGCGTAGCTTTTATACGCTTCTTATTTAGTGGACTAAGTGATCTTGCTCTGTGAAGCGGATCTTTCTCAGAAACCTGACCGTCAGTAATCGCCTCTAACTGCGCAATAGTATCTCTAACTGTTTTCTTTTTATTTAAGTGAGTAGGAGGTATCAAATTAATTTCACCATGTTTAGATGCAAGGAGAACCAAACGGAACCGATTTTGTGGCACACCATAATCAGAAAAATTAACTATTTGGTACGAGTAGTGATAACCATTTTCATCAAGATTTTCTAGGAACTTTTCAAATATGGGATTTTTTAGCAACCCTTTCACGTTTTCCATTGAAACTATATCCGGCTGAATATCAGATATTAGCTGTGCAAACTTTTCGAGAGGCTGTAACTGCTTATCGGTTATACCTCTGGTATTAAGTTTAGAAAACGGCTGGCAAGGCGCGCAGCCAACCAATATCTTCATTCCCTTAACATCACCGTACAAATCATTTAATTGATCTGAAGTAATGTCTAAGATATCGCCATCTACAAATTGCGCTTTGTTGTTCTGCTCAAAACCATACTTACAAGCACTGTCATTATCTACACCAGCAACTACATTAAAACCACTTCTTACAAAACCATGAGAGAGGCCGCCAATACCACAGAACAAATCAATGACTTTATGTTCACTTTGCATACCTCTATTGTAATCTAAAATTTAAGATTAATCGATTGCTTAAATTTGATAAGTTGGAACAAATTGCAAATTTAATGTTGATTGCTTTAATTCTTTTCCCGCAGATTATTAAGTTTGAGAATATACCCCAGTTAATGAATAAAGCATCTCCCAAAATCCGTCACTAGCTGCCTGGTCAATTAACAATGTATAAGGGATAAAATCTTTCTGTCTAGGAGCCTTTTTGTTTCTACGCAAAAGCAGGCGCCGATCTTCTCCGTCCACGTTATGTAAAATAAATAAAAAATCTAAGTTCGAAATCTCTTCAGAGCCTCTCTTATATATGTATACACCATAGTCCTTTGAATAAACAAAGCCGAATTGTTTGAGTAGACTGCGGAAATCAACCTTACTGTAGCGATAGCTAATTACACCTACCTGTGTATCTTTATTCCAGTTCTCTTTCTTCTCCCGTTTATGTATTTTTTCAGCGATTTTATTCCATTCCACTATATCGCGCTTCTCGACACTACTTTTTACGTCAGCGATAAGGAGTACATCTTTCGGGTCTATAAGATACTCAGCCCCAATTTCTCGTCTTCGGATTGAATGAGGAAATATAACTAAATCTGCCTGCTTATATTCTACCTGACCCCTAACCTCTCTAACTGACATTACACCAGATGTGCATAATGTTGTACCGCCAAACTGGCTATTAATTTGATCACGTATAAATCTCTCACGAACCTGTCCTTTAGTGAGCTCATGATTTAAAAGCAGGGATGCATCAAAATGATCATTGAGTAGTTTTTCTATATAACGATTATAGTCAGTATCGTACATAGAATTTTATTCCGACCACAGTTTGGCGATGCTAGACTGGGTTTTTTGGGTGTAGAGGTCTATTAGAGTACGTGCGGACTCGACGTGTGCACGTTCGGCTTCAACCCTGTCGATGATTAGTTGCTGCTCTTTAATTGGTGGGGCAGGCATTAATATCTCCTTAATATGTTCATAACCAACCCGTGGCAAATTTGCACCTTTTATTCCAGACATAGCCTGCTGAAGAAATCTTTCGGAGAGCATTAGGTACCAAAAGAACCTAGCAATCGTACTATCAGTACCTCTGAAAACGAGTATGTCGGTTGAACAGATACCGTCCCTATCTGCCAACCAAACTTTGTTTAAGTTTGGACGTAGTTTTCCATATAGAATATCTCCAGCTTTGAAGGCATTCTTCAGACTCTTGATAACATCGCAAGGTGTCATCAAGTTTCCGGTAATTAAGCCAGTTCCTGAATCAATGTTTTCAAGTCCCACATAAAACACATCACCCTTGTGTTTCTGGGGATCAATCTGATCACTGATACGTACGAGCAGACTCTCTAGTTTCTTTAACTCCCAAGCATGGTCTATTTCCACCTTTGGCTTCCAGTTGTCGACGATTTGACGGGCACCGTCGATGATTTTTTGGTAGCCGTCGAGTTCTAAAACGATTTGCTGTTGCACTTCAAGTGGAGGGAGTGGAATTTTTAATGCTTTAATTGTTGCTAAAGATAATTCAATTTGACCACCATTACCTTTTGCCATTGCTTCAATAGCTTTAAAGCCATAGAAATTTGCCAAGTTATACAGCACGAACTTAGGTAAAACTTTTGTATTATCTAAACGCACAATAGTTATATGACTATCAACTAAATAGTCCCCTTCTAACTCAAAAAGTGTAACCCTACCAGCTGTTCCTACACCTGTTGAGTTAATTAGCAGGTCCCCTTTTTGTAATTTTCTATGATCAATTTCAAAATCATTCGCCACATAAAACTTTTGAGTGGAGTCAAAACTAAAGTAACCTCGTGCTTGTCCTGACTTTATGATTTGCGGTCCTCCTTCTCCATATTTCGGCGATTTACCACGTTGAATTAATACTGAGACTTCATCCAAATCTATAGTTGGCCACTTAGTATTTGAGTAATCTACAGCTTCAAAATATTTTGCTGCTGAAAGATTGTAATCAATGGTCTCGGCAATTGTCTTCCTCAGGACCCACTGAGCAATTGGGGACTCAACTTTTTCACCCTCTCGCCAAGCATTTAATATCTTAAGTGCTTCAGGTAGGTCATTCTTACTAATTGGCCGGCGTTGTGCACCAAGATCAAAGCCGTCGTTTTCCACCTTCACAAACAGCAGTTCGTCGCTTTGCTTGGCATGCTCATTATCAAACAAAAGGATACTTGTCTTCACCCCGGCATACGGATTGAAAACACCTGCTGGCAAGCTCACTACTGCATATAGTCCATCCTCTACCAGTGCTTTGCGGAGTGCCTTAGTAGCAGTATCTGATTTGAAAATAATTCCCTCCGGCACAATGATACCTGCTCGGCCCTTTGGCTTGAGGTGGTTCATAATATAGTCAACAAATAGAACTTCAGACCGATTAGAGGGCAGGCTGAATTTATTGTGTGGACGGATACCACCCTGAGGGGACATGAATGGTGGATTCGCTAGGATAACGTCATACTTTTCACCCCAGTGTTCTTCCTGCGTTAACGTATCGTACTGGCTGACCTGAGGATTTTTGAACTGATGGAGGTACATGTTTACCTGCGCAATACGAACCATACTCGGGTCAATATCGTAACCCTCAAAGTTGGTGAATAGTTTTTTACGTTGTTCAGGAGTAAGTGGTTTTTCCTTATGGTCGGGATCATCCTTGCCATCGTGTTGCTCGATAATGTGCTTGTATGAACTCACGAGGAAGCCCCCTGTACCACAAGCAGGATCAAGGACTTTGTCGTCTTTGGTAGGGTTTACCACATCCACCATGAAGTCGATGATGTTGCGCGGGGTGCGGAATTGACCAGCATCGCCTTGGCTCGACATGATAGACAGAAGGTATTCATAGGCATCACCCAGGTCTTCAGGGTGAGCATAATCAAAGTAGCTGATTTCCTTTAGGAACAAACCTAGGGTTTCAGGACTGCGGTATGGGAGGTAAGCAGATTTGAAGATATCACGAAACAGTGGCGGGAGTTGCTTGGCTTGTGAGAACTTAACAAGGGCTTCGGCATACAGGTTCATTCGTTCTTGGTGACCAAGCCTTTCATTCATGATTTTGGTCCAGGCGTATGGCTCAAGGTCACCAATAAAAAACGATGGGTCACCACCGGCCTTAATGGCTGACTGGTCCATATCGTCCATGAATTTGTATATAAGAGCGTTCGTGATTTGGTCGATTTGGGAAGTTGGGTTTGGGACCACGCCAACTAGTACCTGGCGAGCAGAATCTATATGTCGTTTGGTGTCGGCGTTAATCATAGAATATTAAAGGTTGGTGAGGTGATAAGCATAATCGTGTATGTATTGAGGCACCAATTCACGGTAGACATTGAGCTTTTGGTAATCGCTGAAGTCGAAGGATGGTGAGAAGTGGAAGTCTCCTGGCTGATTACGTTTTATGATATCACGCACGTCTTCATCGGTAATGTAAGCTTTGAAGAAATTTTTGGCTGGCCAGTAATGCTCTTGGTCAACCGGATGCACTTCAGTAAATTTCTCCCACTCTGCTTCGAGGAGATCATCTTTCATTTCAAAGCCTTCCTTATCACCAAACGCCACCTCTAGGAACTCACGAACTGAGATGCGACGGTCAATACCAAATATTTTGCGGATACCAGAAAGACTAAGGAAATGTTTTGGTTTATCAAAGATGTTGGTTTTGGCGTAGTCTTCTGCACCAGTAATGTCGCCATTCTTCCACAATGTAGTGAGGGCTACATTATTGAGAATATCTTCTTGGACGGCTTGTTTAAATCCTTCACGATCAATACGCATCCCTTCTGCACCAATTTGTGTTTCAGCGATGGTAGCTATCTCATCTGGTGATGCTAAATCAAGGGGACCACGGAATATTTTCTTACCGTCCTCATCAACGAATTCACCTTGGTCACTAGTGGATGTAGGGTCGGTATCAGTAACTTGCTTAATCTTGGGGAGCTTTATTTTTTCATCATAAGGAAATTCGTTTTCAAAGTATTCACACGTAGCAAAGAAGTCGAAAAACTTGAAGCGCTCTTTATCTATAACGGTGGTCTCATTCGTGTTGTAGTCGAGGTATTCAAAACGGTGTTTGCGAGTGCCACGACCCTTAATCTGCACAAAGTCTGCCGGACTAAACACTGGGCGCATGAGAGCGATGTTGAGCAGGTCCTGACAGTCATAGCCAGTAGTCATCATTCCAACTGTGACGGTGACACGTGTCTTGCTAGTCTCATAGGCTTCGGGATGCTTAGAAATACCCCCGAGACGGTTATTTGCAAAGTTGATAGTCATTTGCTGAGCATCGGATACATGAGACGTCACCTGCATTGCAAAATCGGCTTCAGCATACATTTGTGGCCACTTTTCGAACGCAAGTCTGTTAAGGATATTAGTGATACGTGAAGCGTGTTTTTGAGATACACAGAAAACGATAGTTTTACCAAAGAGCGGCACTCCTAATTTGGTAGCAATGGGATCATAGAGACCATTATCGAGGAGAGCTTTAGCCATAGCAATATTGGTTTCATCATTGAAAAACTTACGTTCAAAATGACGTGCCTTATATACCTCGTCAACTGTTTCGCCTTCGTCTGTTGTTGTGTGGACAGCATACCCTTCCTTCGAGAGAAGTTCGGTGGTGATATCAGTACGAGTATCCACTAGGGTTGGCTGAATCAAATAACCTTCGTTAGAACCCTTAAGAAGATCATATGAAAACGTTGGTTTACCTGGTTCACACCCGAAGGTCTTATAGGTATCAGCCAATAGACGGCGTTCATATTCCCGTTGTGATTCCGTGTCGGAAGCATCTAGTCCCTTCAAATAGTTTTTTGGGGTAGCAGTAAGTCCAAGTTTGTAGCCAACAAAGTATTCAAAAACAGCACGACTATTACCACCAATTGATCTATGAGCTTCGTCTGAGATTACAAATTCAAAATCAGTTGGTGAGAATTCTTTTTTGTAACGATCACCAGCCATAAACGATTGGATGGTGGAGACCACTACACTCGCGTTCTGCCATGATTCCCTATTCTCTTTATATACAACACAACGGTAGTCTTTACCTAAGTATTGAATAAACGCTTTTTTGGTTTGGTCCTCGAGTTCAAGACGGTCAACGATAAACAATACCCGCTTGGCGTTACCAGATTTGAGGAATAGTTTAATAACCGCTGCTGAAGTAAGGGTTTTTCCAGTACCAGTAGCCATTTCAAAGAGGAAGCGCTTATTACCACCCTTAGAAGCCTCTTGAAGTGCTTTTATAGCCTGGACTTGATAAGGTCGTAGCTGCTTTAGATTATGACGACGGAGAAAAGCGCTACGTGTAGAATCATCTTGAAATTCAGGATCGCTAGAATACCCTGGCATTTGCGTAGCTACGACATAATTTTCATCTACCTCTGTAGAAGCCAGCTCTTGAGGATTTGGAATGTACGACTTAAATTGTGTCAGTGATGACTGTGACGGGAATCGGGTAGTAGTTTCTGGGACCCCATATTTTGTATCCCAAAAGTAATGAATATTACCGTTTGAAAGAATAACAAAACGAGCATCAACTGTTCTGGCGTAATTCCGTGCCTGTTCTTTGGCAGAGAGTGGGTCAATAGCTTCACGTTTTGCTTCCACAACCACTAAAGGTCGTCCATCTGTATCAAGTAAAAGAAAATCAATTGCCCCACTTCGCTTGTCATGAGTCTCTGCAAATTCAAAATCACTACCTAGTGTTTCAAATCTTACACCAGCCTCTAGTTGCACATTCGCTTTACCTTCAGAGGTATCGATGAAGCGCCAGCCGGCATCCTCTAGTAGCTTGTTAATTTTAATTCTGGCCTTTGCCTCCTTGTCTGACATATTGATCAAAGGTTATCACCTTAGGATCATTTTCACAATTGATCATATTAATAGCTTCACAATCTAAACCACCCACTCCCAAACCAAATACACCGCAGCCAAGTTCTGGAGAATCAGGAGTGGAATACCTATTTGGAAGTACCATTTGCGGGTCTTGTGGCGGAGCGTGAGCATGCCGAGATACACACCGACACTGCCTAAGGCGGTGGCCATGAAGAAAATGAGCCCTTCGGGAATACGGTCTCGCTCGGTACCGTTGCCGCTCCCCCGTCTTGAGATACGCTTGTCGTAGGCCATCACACCAAAAGCCAAGATGTTGATAGCAGCAAAGCTGCCGATGAGTAGCTGGTCTAAAGTCATGGTAATACGGTAACACACCTGAAGTCTCATTTATTAAGTATTTGCTACTTGTATTGACATCTAAATTATTTAAGGCATTATGTTTTTTGGTTTTCCTGTTCAACCCTAACAATCGAGAGGTATCCCATGGGCACAGCAGTTATTCCACCCCAAGCCCAGTTTTCGGAAGCGGCTGAGTACCGCAACGTGATGTACTCCCAATCCATGCCTCGTCTGCAGCACCTGGCTTGGAGGGCACTCAATGTGCACGGACAGCGAAACGACGAAATGGTTGCGGTCTGCATCCAAGTGGACTCAGTATGGCGCGATGTTGTTGACATGCTTATGCCTGACCAGGACTGGCAACCCATCCGTGACCGTGGAGAAGACCCGATTGCGCTAGGGACCGCTAGTTGGGACATATGCCAGATTGTGGCCGAAAAACTCCCCAACATCGCCGATACCGCCCTAGAAGTACCTCCGGCAGGAATGATGAAGGTCATTGTTCTTTCAGACGAAGGATGCACCATCTACGAACTGAAGCCAAGAAAAGATGTTTTGACCATCAACTGATGCCACTCAACCAACGAAGCAGAAAGACATCCTTTCGTTTCGACGGGAGGGTGGCTTTTTCATTTGTTATTTCCTCACCCCGTGGTTTTGGTATACTAAAACCCATATGAAAACAGACTACATGATCATAGGGCGGGTACGAAACTCAGAAAACATTTTACGACTAGTGCACGGTATAGAAAGTAAAGGCTTCACTTGCTATAACTTCCTCAGCAAGCCAGCGTCTCCAAACGCAGCCGACCTGCCGTGGGAAGAGCAAATGGCGATACTGGAGTCACATCCTGATTTCTGGAATGACCCGATCCATCACCACCACTTTGTCACTGATATGAATGGCTTAAAAAACGCGGACACGATTGTAATGCTCCTCCCCGCTGGAAAAGCTGCGCACATGGAGGCAGGCGTCGCGCATGGACTTGGCAAGAAGATGGTCATAATCGGCGAGGTCGAAAATCCGGAAACTCTTTATCTCATGTTTGAGGAACGATATCCAGACATTGAATCGTTTCTAAACTCAATTTAGTCCGGCAAGCACATAGGAAGAGTACTTGATATATCAGTTTTTCTTGATTTTTGTGATATATCGGGAGGAATATGTCATTTTCTCTTATATTCCCTATATTGCGCTCCTCTACTAAAACCCCGGGTAAAGCCCGGGGTTTTACTATTTATTGTGGACTTACTTCTTGTCTATCTTCATAGATGAAGTTACCTTGGCCGTCTTCGATATATAGCGCGCCGTTCTCCCACTCCATTTCAAAACTAGAATCATCGAAGCGTCCCTCAATTGGACCTACTTGTTGCACCACCTGCTCTACCTGAAGTGCAATGGTGGTCGCTGCTAATACACCGGCCACAATCCAGAGCACGCCTAGCGTAACGGTCTTTTGGACCGTGAAGTAGTTCCGCTTAGCCAAGAGACTAACCCCCACTACAATCGCCACAATAAGCGGAATGGCGATGGTGATAAATAGAGACACTAAAGCCGTAATACCTAGAGTAGTGCCCTGTAAGGTCTCAAACACTTGCTGTACCTCCGCTCCGAACATGACTTTCTCTGATAAGAGAATCACGCTGTACGCCGCTACTAGTCCAGCCGTACCAAAAGCACCAGCTAGAATTACACCAATCCCTACCACGTACCTAAGTACTGAAATAATAAAGGTTAAAACCGAACCGAGGATTTGAAACAACTTATCCAAGAAGCCACGGAGTGTGTACCACACTCCTTTGGTTTTTGAGTAATCAAACTGCTCGATGTCATCTAAGTTTTTTTTTACACGTTCTGATATATCCCGCAGAGTCACACGCTCGCCACGCATGGCGTACTTATCGGCAGTAGTCTCGGCTACCGGTACCACCAGCCAGAGGATGATGTAGGCCAAGAGACCAAGCCCATTAAAGAAGATAGAGATAACAAAGATAAGTCGCACAATCACCGGATCAATATCGAAGTAATTAGCGATACCAGAAGCAATACCAGCAACGATAGCATTATCGGGGTCGCGGTAGAGGCGCTTCTTTGGTTCTGCTGCTGATTCCTTTGGTGCAGCGGTTTGTTGTGGAGCACTCTCCCCTTCTTCGCTCGCACCAAACTCCACTGGACTACCCATCTCGCTAATTACTGCCTCAACATCAATAGAAGTCACTGCCATTTTTTCACTTCGCTTGCGCGCAATGAATTTCTCAGCAATCGCAATCTCAACGTCGTCAATTATTTCCTTAGTATCGTCGCCATTCTTTAGATTACTTTTAATCTGTTCTAGATAAGAAGCCAGAACGCCATAAGCGTCTTCGTCGGTGGCAAAGACGATGCTGCCCAGCGTGATGTTAATTACTTTTTTCATAATGATTGATTAGTGTGTTTACTGAAGTGTCGAGTGACCTCCATGATGTTTCTAGTTGTTGTAAAACTTCTTTCCCTTCGAGCGTGATGGTGTACATCTTGCGTGGTGGGCCACTGGGGCTTTCTAGCCACTCGTACCCGACCAGACCCGAACGCTTCAGCCTGGAGAGGAGTGGGTAGAGAGTACCTTCCACTACTAGCAGGTTGGCGTTCTTGAGTTGCTTGAGGATGTCCGGCGCGTAGGTAGGCTTAGCTCCAATTATTAATAGGACTGGGAATTCAAGAAAACCTTTTCGCATTTGCGACTTGGCATTCTCGACGTTGTATTCTTGTTTTTCTTCACTCATGCTTATACCTTAGCACACGGTACTATGCATTGCAAGGTACCTTGGTGGTATCGGTGGTTCCCTACCCTAAATTTAGCGAATTTATTGATTTTTAGTGTATTTGAGTATTTAATAGGACAGCTTCACCCGCACTACCAGGAGAACTGCCATGCGTATCGTTCATCTGATCTTTCCCTTCATCGGCGTGACCTTTGTATCGCTGGCATCTGCAGCCAACGACAAGTACTGCGCCACCATCAGCAACATGGCCGAGCGCCTCAAATGTCACGCCCAAATCCGAGGCCTGCCCGACACAGCGACGTGGCGGGACATCAACCGTCTTGATAACGAGCAAGCCAGGATGAGGGCAGCTCGCATCAGCGGCTTGCCCGAGACAGCAAGCTGGAAAGACATTAGTCGCATCTCCGACGAAATGCTTCGCCAGCAGAATGCGAAAAACCGTGGCCTTCCTGACACCGCGTCGTGGCAGGACATCGACAAGTTCGACAACGACAAAAAGCACGCCAGCAATCAAAGCTCGCAAGAGACAGCGACGCGCACGCAAACCAACAGCGAAAACCAATGACCAATCAATACCGCCCTGAGCCTCACGAGAAAGTCCCCCGAGACTTCACAACTCGTGGGGCTTTTCTTTTTTTAAAAGCCCAGAACTAGGTTCGGAGCTCTTCTAACCGCTGCGTGTATTTAGTTGGCGTTATAACAACTAACCAACTTAATACCTTCGCTGGCGGTGACACTGGCGCCGTCTTCAATCTCTTTCACTCTAGTCTCACTCATATCTACCCGGGCACAGGTAAGCATGGCGTTGGTGATATCAATTGAAGTATCGTTCATTCCCATCACCTTTAATGATGCTTGTTGGGCTTCGGGAAGCTTGGTTACATCAATTGTAAAAGCTACTTCCTTGGCTTTAGCTTCTTCAGCCCGAATAGTAGCGTTTCGTGCAAATTCGGCCTCAATCTCAGCACTGGTAGAACCAGTTGATGAGTTCGATGAAGTGGCAGTTGTTGGCACAGTATCAGTTTCGTCATTCATGGCACCATAAATGAAGAACCCGATTACAATAAGAATTACTACGATTACGGCAACAAGTACGTTATTGTTCATATAATTTATATTAGTTAAAGGCTGGCTGTTTTGAGATATTAATGTCCTGAGACACCAAAAAAACTGGCCGGGTACCCATAGATACAGCCGCACCAGTTGATAAATATTGCAACAACAGCAAAAGGCCGCCCTATGCAAGTTGCACAAGGCGGCCTTTTGTTGGAGTTTTATCCTCTTAAACTGGTACCTTCTTCCGCATCGCAAAAGCGTATGCCACCGCAATTATTCCCAATAACACCATTCCATACAAGACCACTACACTTCTACCTACAGACATGATGTGACTTGAGAATATGGGGGTTGTTGCAGTCAGGTAGAACAAAATAGGTAAATACCAAGACACAACGCGCTTTAGGAAGCTTATGAAGATGATTTGTGAAAAGAAGATAAAGAAGGACGATATTACAAAAACCGAGACAGCAAACACCACCATAGGCTTAATTATCCCTACCATAACCTCCAGACTGAACATCCGGCTTGATTGCATCATGATTACTAAATAACAAATTGCAATCAAAGCTGAAAACAGTATTGTTGTTATAATAATCTTTTTTGAGTTTAAATAGTTTTTCATTTTATTTACTTAACAATCTATTAATTGATTCAACCAAAACATCTCTCTGTTCTTGAGTAATCCATCCTTTCTTTGCATACAACTTAATTATATCTTTCAATTGCATCAACAACCGTTCACTTATCCGCTTTGAGATTTTTGGCGGAGCTTTTAGCTTCTCTGCTTTTTCGGCCAAATTCACCAACAACAGTAGTGGGTTCACTCTGGATTTGGATAGACCTAAGTCCAATATTTGGGCACGCAGAACATCAAAAGTAAGCTCTGGCTCTGGTATCACCTCCCCACTAACTGTCATTTCCAAATCAGTAGTACCGTCTCCGTCGTAGTCGGTGAGAATGGTGCTGTATGAGCCATCAATGTATTCATACTGAGCCACCATAGTTGGTGTCGTGGTGGCGTCAATTATCTGTGTGTCTATTACTTGCTCATCTCCAGACAATGTCGCTGTAGTGAGAGTGTAGCTTCCGTAGTCTTCTCCGTATAAGTACGTGGTAACATCTTCATCTTTTGGAACAATCACATATTTTGTACCTCCAAATTCAACATACTCACTGCCTGGTATATCAGTAACTATTTCAGCTACACCATCCTGCATTACCACACCAGTCTTGTTACCATCCGAATCTTCTTTAACTATTCGGACAGGTGAATCAATAGAGGTTACTTCATACTCTCTGTTGAATTCTGGCTGTGTTTCGGTTATGTACTCTACTTGGGTGGTGGTTGAATTTAGTATGTTTTTTACGAATGACTGAACGCCGTCTACCTCAGTAATGTTTGCGTGTTCAAAAACTAAGAGTGGATTAAAGAAGCTATCGTTAAACGCAGCCAGATCTAAATACTGCACCTCACCTACTATTACCTTACTAGACAAAGATGTAACTGTGTTATCTCCATACTGCGTAAAATGCGCGTATGGTCGGAGGATATTTACAGTGTCACATATAGACCCGCCAAATATAGTAGGTATACAGTTTATCCGTTCAGTTACATTTCTATATTCCACAGTCCGAACGGTTGGCAGACCAACACCCACTAAGTTAAATACCTCTATACCCTCTGGTGCCTCCCAATAATCCAACTCGGCATGAAGATCCAAAGCTTCTTGAAGCATGAGTGGATTGGTTCGATAAGGATTACTGATATTTGCAAAGTCATCTGTTCGCCCTTCTAGTCCATTTAATATATTTCTATATTCATCAATACCTTCCACTTCGCCACCAAAAGCTTCATACATTGGTGAAGTAGCTGGACCATCTAATACAGTAATGACCGGCTCATTTGCCAGCTCCAAATATCGCTGACTTGGAAGGAGACCGTACACACCGGGCATGTTTTGGATTATTGCCCGAGCGGTATTATCTTCAATTACTGACCCTCCAAGCTTTTGCTGGTCATAACCATGAAGGACAGTTGCGATAGCTTTTGGAGTGCCTAGATGTGGAGTACCAATAAACACCACCTTGTCTACCAAATCAGCTTTGCCAAGTCGTTCGAGTTCATTAATAAGAACTTTGGCCACCAGCCCGCCATTAGAGTGTCCTATCACAGTAACTTTTCCCGAATATGAATCTTCGGCCAGTTCTTCCACCTTTGCCACTACACTACGTACTTCATTTTCATACTTCGTACCGTTCAATACAACATCTTCCACGTCGTATCGCCAGTCATAGGCAAAAGCTTCGTAGTCTTTAATTACTTCATCATCAACCAAGTCTTCGAGCATGCCGAGGAATCCTTTATAGATATTTCCGCCAAATATTGGAAACGCCACCTCATCAACCACATCCTTGGTGTATATGTCATGAATACTTCCACCAGACGCACTCATGCGTAGGTCGTTTACATCACTGTTGGCATTCGGCTCCCATGCCTGATTCTCAGTTCCAGGTATTCCGTCTGTATACAACCGACTCGCCTGGATGCCCGGCAGGAACAACACACTAGAAGCGCCAGTTGGTTCCACCACCTCTTCAGCTATAGTGAAGGTAACAGTGCCGTAACTACTGTTGGCGAACTGTGCGTGAGCGGTAGGGATGATGTATGACCACATCTTTTGTGACCAAGACTCAGAGTTGGCAGGATTGTTATATACGGAAACTGCAACTAGTTGGAATACCGCTGTATACGTACCAGGGGTGAGAGGTGTTCGCCAACCCTCAAAGCGTGCTTGGCATAAATCATTGTACGCATCATAAGCATCCCAATCCCAGGTTGGGCTATCGGTATCAATGTCTTCACCCATTTGAAATTGGGCGTATGGTTCGGCGGTGGTGGCGTCACCAAAATACTCTAGCCCTACTCTTCGGTAATCTTCCAGAGTAATTTCTCGATACTCTGAATCTACTTCCACCAGATTTCCATTCTCGTGACGGAAATATACATCTCTATAAAAATCATTGCGGCTGATGACTGGATAATAATATTCAACTCCCGCAGATGTTGTGTATACGGTTTCTCCTTCAGTTACCTCTTCGTTCATAATCACCACCTTTTCTTGACCAGGTGTAAGGACAGCAAACGGGTCCTCACAATCGGTAATTGGTTCACTATGATCGAAATAAATAATCTCACCACACGGCGTGGTTTGTGCTAATACGGTGGTAATAAAGCTAAAACAACTAAAGGTAATGACAGTGGCTACGAGAAAGTAGCGGGTTATATGTGTTTTCATACAAGAGTATGATACACGTCCGAGATAAAATAAAACTGGATTTTTTCTTAAAATAAAACTTTGGACGACGATTTAGTTCTTTATTTGCTGGTTTTGATATACTTCTTCCATGTCCCCTTTCTCACTTATTGTCTACGAGTTGGCACTCTCTATACCTGAGGGCACAGTTGTGACATACGGCGACTTAGCGCGCGCTGCTGGTGGCGGAGCTATGGCGTCTCGGAGTATCTCAAGTATCCTTGGTAAAGCGCCGAACCAACGCGCCATCCCTTGGCACCGCATCGTCTATGCTGGTGGCCGTGTCTGGCTCACTCCCGAACACGAGAAGAAGCGTCGAGCACTCTATAAGCGAGAAGGAATCTTAGTTAACGAAAAAGGTCGCATCACTAACTTTGAAGATGTCCACCACTCGTTTGATTAATTTGTTTACAAAATCAAACTAAAGGTATATAAAATAGTCCGCTAGTTCCACTCAACCCCACAGACTGAAGGAGAAACATGTCTATCGCACTCGTCCAAGCAGAAGCCTTGGGTGTCCGCTTCAATGATGATCTGGCCAAAAGCAGGTTCTGGGAAAAGAATCCCACGCCAGTTGCCACAAAGTGCTTGCAAACTTTTCTTGAACACCTACCCGGGAAGAAAGTGCTCGACCTAGGCTGTGGTCATGGGCAATATACCCCTCTGTTCATCAAAAACGGCTGCAAGTACCTCGGTATCGACTATTCACCAGAAATGATTTCGGCGGCCAGAAAGCAGAATCCCAAGGCTAGATTCCAAATCATGTCTCTCAACCGACTTGATGTTGAAAAGGGTCTGGCTGGTGTTTGGGCCTGCCATTCAATTACGAACACTCCCAAGGCAATCTTCAAAGAAAGTCTGGAGAAAATTCGTACCTTGCTCATGCCAAAAGGAGTCATGATGACCGTGATACCCAACCACGGTTTCAGCCATGACGGCATGATTGAGTACGACAGAACATCTGCCTGGCACACCGCCTACTACCCAGAGGAAATACGTGGACTGTTCCTTCATGCTGGCTTTCAAGTGACTGGTTTTTGGAAAGACCAGCAACACGAAACCATGAGTTTGTTGGCAGTGAGATAGACCAAGAGGGCCACAGATCAAAGGCCGAAGCTTACGCTTCGGCCTTTTAAATATCTAAATTAGATAAATAAAAAAGCCGCGCACGAATGCGGGCTTTTTGTTTGGCGGCCAGAGGTTCTGACTCACAGCACAAAGCGAACTTTTCCGCCAAAAGACGGCGAGAGACACCGGTTGTGGATACCACGCTCCGGCGGCAACTGGCGCACCATCGTGATTTCATCAGCCCCTTTTTGGGGCACCGGGTCTGCACAAGACAAGCGCGCCAAAACAAAGACCACCGTCACACCAGAGACCAGGCCAGAGATGGTGGCCGTGGCTAGGACTTGAACGAAACTCATGGTTAACTCCTCAAATGAACGTTTTACTGAAAGACACTTGCTTAGAGCAGGTGCCGCCGAAAGAAAATACCGAATAGTACTATGTCACACTTTATGGACAGTGTCAAAACTATTTCTCAGCTTTGGAGACTTCAGCTAGAGCATTAAATTGTGCCGTCATAAGCTCGGCAAAATCCCGACTATGGACCACAAACCCGTACTGCTCACCAACTGAACTAAAGAAAGAGACTTTGTCGCCGTAGATGTTATACGCCATTGAAGCACTGTACTTAGCTGGGGCCTGACGCCGCTCTACCTTGAAATCCCCTCCGCGCCACAGATGTTGCTTGCCCGGCTTAGGCCCAGTCCAAATAGTCTTAAGTGAAATGTTTTGGCGGATACGCTTACGATTAAAAAGTTCGAGATCTTCAGGGGTAAGAACTTTAAGCATGGCTTCGTACGGCCAAACGGTTTTAATTTCACTCTTAGTATCCCAAAGCATTTCCAGTAAGAGTGCTGCCACCCCAGCCTTGCCTTCGACAAATTTAATCCTGGGCTCTGCGTGAGAGGTATGCGCTTCGGCTAGTGTGGCTTTGGCTTTAGTGAACTGCGAACGCAACAATGTTAGTGATTGTTCTTGTTTGGCAACCAGTCGATCAAGGTCGCTTATGTCATGGACGGCAAAGACGGCTTTAGTACCAGTCTCTAGTTCAGATACAAGGGCCAAATCGAGAAGTGGCTTGATGTGGTCGTAAAGAGATGAGCGCGGGATACCAAGGCGGAGCGCGATAGTTCGTGCCGCTGAAGGGCCGTGTGACAGTAGGTCAACATACACTGCCTGCGTACGTGGAGTAAGACCTAGTGCGGCCAGCATATTTAAAATAGTATCCATGGTGTTTTTAATTATTTGTCGAGATTCGACGACACTATAACAAATATCAAGACCTGTGACAAACTCTCTCTTAGATAGTTTTGTTCTTTCCACCCACCAGGAGTCCACCATGGCCACCCGCAAAAAATCCCTCTTCCCTGTCCCTGCCAATCTGTCTGAAGTGAACGCACTTCTGTTCAAGATTGGTGAATGTGAGCGTGACCTCGCCACCATCAAGACCAACCTCGAAGCTGATGTGGCCGAAGCCCGCAGCAATGCTGAAGAAGCCGCCGCCCCGCTGCAAGAGGAACACAAGCAGTACGTAAAAGCCCTGCTGACCTACGCTTCGCAGAATCGCAAGACACTGCTCGTTGGCGACAAGAAGAGCCTCGTGCTGACTGGCGGTGAATTCGGCTGGCGGCTGCCGCCGACCAAAGTCACCTACGCCAAGGGCGGGGCTGAGCAGGTCATCAAAAACCTGGAAGCCATGAAGCTCACGCAGTACCTGCGCTACATCACCGAAGTTGACCGCGAAGCCCTGCTGCGCGACCGTCCGGCGGTCTCGGGCGTGAAGTACTCGCAGAAGGAAGGTTTCTTTGTGAAGCCGGACTCGAACAAGGCTCCTGAGAGCTTCCCTGGTGTGGCCGAACAGGCCTAATCACCCACCACCCTTACCAAAGGGTGATTTTTATAAAAAAATAATATGTAATACTATATACATATGAAACTATCACTACGAAAAGGAATGATTGTCCCGCCAGCTCTGGTCGCTAGCGTTATCTTAGGACTTATAGCAGTAACTGGCATCTACCTCCTCCCAAGCGAGCACGCCAGTACCACCATCATGTTGGCCCCAAGTACCTTCGTCAGTAAGCCAGGTGATACATTCACAGTACAAATTCTCGCCACTTCGGAAATACCGGTAAACGCCTTCAAAGGAACCGTACGATTTAACGAAGGGGTGCTAGCGGTAGAAAATATTGACTACAATACTTCTCTAGCTGATCTTTGGGCCGAAACTCCGTGGTATGAAAATGGAGCTGGGACAATTAGCTTTGCTGGCGGCACCACCAGACCAGGCGGATTCACTGGTAGTGAGACCTTGCTCACCATTACTTTTAAAGCACATACGGTTGGTGACAGTAATCTAATCTTGGGAGATACTCAGGTTCTTATGCATGACGGTTTCGGCACTGAAGCCCCTCTCGAAGATTATGTTGAGACTCTTTTTATTGTCGCTGCACACGAAACTCCAACCACCACCCCAACCATTAGTATTCAACACGAAACTAAATCAGAAGCTAATGTACTAGTTTTACGAAAGCTGCCTACTCCAGACCTTAACGATGACAGCAAGGTAAACCTCACCGACATTAGTCTATTTTTAATTCTTCTTTCAACTCAGAGTCTAGAGGGTGACTTCAATGATGATGGCAAAATAAACACCGTTGACCTCAGCATCCTCCTCCAAGCTCGTACCAATTAGAACCGCCCTCAACTTGCAAAAAGTTTGGAAGCTCTGCATACTAAAGGTTGCTGTTGTTCCCTCCAAGCATCCATTTTTCACTCAACTCAAGGAGATGGCTATGTTGACACCTGAAGATAAAGAAACCCTTAGGTTGGTAGCTCTTGCCCTCTGGGAGTTAGGTAGAGGCACAAAACCAAATTTGCCACTTGCCGACCTTCTGACCAAGCTTTACGGGATGTGGCCAAGGGTACCCTTCGACCTTCAACCAGAACTGACGCAGGCCAAAACAAAACTGGCTTACTACATCAGCATCGCTGAAATCGATGAAGAAGACGCCGCCCTGGCCGCCAAAAGGGCTAGAGTGGAAAGGGGTGCACCCACACCATCGAGTTCAATTGGTTTATCTAGAATAATCAGAGAGAAAATCGGTGCATAAGTCACCGGAAGCAATCCACCAGAAACCCCGTCAATGTGACGGGGTTTTCAATTACTGGATAGCCACTACTCTCTCAGTTCTAAATAAGCTACAATACTCACATATGTCACAAAAAAAGATTCTGATAATTGAGGACTCAGCCGACTTGGCTGACTCACTTGAAGACATGCTTATATTTAAAGGCTATCACGCTATCAAGGCCTCAACTGGTATTGCTGGTCTAAAAATCGCTCCTCAAGAAAAGCCTGACTTAATTCTGCTAGACCTGAAGCTGCCAGACATTGATGGCTATGAAGTACTACGCAAACTTCGAATGGATGACTGGGGTCGCACTGCCCGCGTACTTGTACTCACCGCTTCAGATACCACAGACGTCGTTCCAACTGACCTAGACCTACCAACTGAAGACATCCTTCATAAATCACACTGGGGTATTGAAAACCTGGCCGCCCGAATTGAGGGTGAACTACTCACAAAAGACAAACTTAAATAAGTCACAGAAAGGAGTCATATTAAAACTGGGTGCTAGCACCCAGTTTTAATATGATTGACTTGATTAAGAATAATCAATCCTTAACTTTAGATTGGAATTACTACCGTGAAGGTAGTGCCGATGTTTTCAGTAGAAACAAAGCTGACCCGGCCTTCCAGGGTTTGAACGGCTTTTTGTACAATGTATAAACCAAGACCAGTACCGTCTGGTACTTCTTTGATAGCGTTACTGGCGCGGAAGATTTTTGAAAATACCCGTTGTTGTTCAGCCACCGGAATACCCATACCACTGTCTTTGACGGTAATCACCAAGTCGCCACCTTGTCGCATGTAGCCAACCGAAATCTCTCCCCCAATACGAGAATACTTTACGGCGTTAGTGTAGAGATTTGTAACTACCATGCGCAAAAGCGCCATATCACTTTGAATCTTAACTACACTTGGATCATACTCTTTATAAATTTTGAGGCGATTGAGGGTTACCTTGGCATCTTGCTCAGCGATAATGTCGTCAAATAATTCTTTCAACACCACTGTCTCTTCCTTAAGAATACGAGTTCCAAGCTCAAAGCGTGACACCTGCAAAAAGTCATCCACGAGTGAACTCATGCGCTGAATACTAGAAAGCAATCGATCAACGTAACGCTTTTGCTGCTTACTCAGAGACTCAACACCATCCATAAGTAGGAGCTCCGCACTCCAGCGCATACCAGAAATAGGAGTGCGGAGTTGATGTGAGGCCAAAGACACGAACTCAGATTTAGCAATCTCAATCTCCTTTTGCTTAGTCACATCCACCAAAGTAACTAGACTGAGACGCTTGCCATCAGCATTGGAGAATTGAAAGATTGAGAGTTTGGTCCAAGAGAAAGAGTTACTGCGAATGACTTTTACTTCTTCATCTGAAACCACGATGCCAGTTTGAAACTTCTGCTTAAGAATAGACTGGTGCTCCTCCCCGCCAGCATTCATAAGAGCAAAGAGGTCTCGCTTAACGAGCTTATCAGCTGAAACTCCAAACAACCGAGCGGCGGCGGTGTTAGCCGAGATAATATCCCCCAACTTACCAACGATTAAATAAGCGACCGGGCTATTGTTGTATACCTCCAAAAAAAGCTGCTCGGAAGATTTGATGTACTTCTCAGCCATTTCTTCAGCTAATTTCTTTTCACGCGTTGTACTAGCGTGAATCTCGTAGACACTTTTGGCAAAAAATACAATACAAGTGGTCGCCAAAATAAAGGCCAGAACCGCCATATTTACGTCAGTAAAGTCGTACTGGATGGTAAAGATAACCAAACCAACAAAAAGCAAAATAAAAACCATTACTCCGTGCAGGAGCGCGATGAGGATTTGTTTATTTTCTTCAAACCAAGACATAAATAACAAGCAGGAACGTATTACCACAACTATACCAGATGCAGTGGCAAAAAATTAGCGAAATAACTCACTGTTTTTAAGAATTTCTTCAGCCTCTCTGGTTTTAATTACCAAAACTTTTATTGGTGACCCATCGGTACTGATGACAGCTTCTTGATTAATTGCCGCGTCGTTTTTTTCTTTATCCAAAATAATTCCTAGTGGGGCCAAAGGCTCAATTAGCAATTGCCGCAGCATAGGACTACGCTGACTAGCTGTAGCAGTAAGGACAATAGCTTCTACCCCACCAAGGGTGGCCATATAACCACCAATGGCTTTTTGAAGATGGTAAATAAATGTATCGATAGCAGCGGTAGCTTTGGTGTAACCCTTAGAGCGCTGTTCCAACAAAATTCGCAGATCGGACTCACCAGCCAAGCTCATGAGCCCACTGTTGGTTTGGAGGTATACAAGAGCATCAGCAGGCTTGAGGTTCTTTTGCTGCATCAAAGACAACAGAGCGCCAGTTGGCAAGTCTCCGGCCCGAGTACCCATTGGTAACCCACTGCCAGGTGCATAGCCCATAGTAGTATCAACACTCCGACCATTCTTCACAGCGGTAATACTGACACCACTACCAATATGACAAACAATGACTTTGCGTAGTGGTTCCCTGGCTACTGTATCGGCCCTTGCTAACACCGAAGCTACAGATAACCCATGGTATCCAAAGTGATAAATATCAAACTGCTTAGCATCAGATTCTGGAATTGAATAGCGCCTAGTTATATCTGGCATATTAGCGTGAAAGGCGCTATCAGACACACCTACAAGCTTAGTCTGTGGCAAAATCTGCCTAGTGGCTTTAATCTCCTGGAGCAAGTGCGGAATATGTAGCGGCGCAACGTTACTCAACGCCTCAAGCTTTCTTAAATACTCTTCATCAATTAATCGGTGCTCCTGAAAATACGTCCCCGGGGCAACTACTCGTAGCGCCACTCTGGTGACATCATCATAATCAGCCAATAACTCCCGCTTAATCGCACCGTCAAGAAATTGCCCGAGGCTGCCGTTATACTCATCACGATTTAGTAAATCGCATTTCTGTTGTTCCCCACTAATGGCAGTACACATCTCATAGCCACCAGCAGATCTTTCAACATATGCCTCCAACAACAAAGTCCGCCCTGAATAAAGAGCGAACTTTTTTGATGAACTACCTGGGTTAATAATTAACGTGAATGCCATACCCAGTTAGTAATTTCGATTGGATCATCACCATTCTTCATGATGTATTCACGGTGTTTATCCAACTCCTCTTGAAGCAGTGAAGTGAGGCGCAAAAGAGTATCCTCATCTATCACGCCAGTTTTTTCGGCAAAGGCAAAGGCTTGCATGGCGAGGTGGTAACGGTCGACATGATTTCGAACCATCATGTCAAAGGCAGTTGTAGTTGAACCAACTTCCTCATAGCCATGAATACTGACTCGGTCTGAATCGCAACCATAATCAAACAAGACCTGCTTCATGGTTTGTGGGTAGCCGTGGAAGTTGACGATAATTGGTTTATCTTCAGTAAAGTACTCAGAAAAATTATGAGCCAAGACGCGGCACCCAGAATTACCCATTCCGAGAGCTGACAATGAAGTGATGTTTACAAACCGCACTCGCAACTCTGGAAGCTCTTGTCTGATGATGCTGACGGCTGCCAAAGCTTCTTGGGTTGGATAGTCACCGGCCGAAGCAATAACGACATGAGGATCTTCATCACTAGCAAAGTTCCAAATTGATAGTCCATCACGAACGTCTATCTTGGCTTCCTCAAGGCTGCGCCAGATTGGGAGCGGGCGCTTCTCACACACCATCACGTTGATTTCACGAGTTGAGCTCATCATCTTGTGGAAAGTAGCTAGCGCAATGTTGGCGTCGGCTGGGAAGTAAACGTTAGTGAAACAACCTTGGCGCTGCAGCACACCATCAATAAAGCCAGGGTTTTGGTGAGAAAAACCGTTGTGTTCTTGGCGCCAACCAGTTGAGGTCAAGATATAGTTCAAAGACGGGATTACTCCGCGCCACGGCACAGAGCGAGCCACTTTCAAGAACTTAGCGTATTGGTCGGCCATACTAGCCACAATCTGCACGAAGGCTTCATATGAAACGAATACACCATGGCGGCCAGTGAGTACATAGCCTTGGATCATACCTTGAAGGCTGTGTTCAGAAAGCATTTCCATCACTCGCCCATCCCAAGCCAAGTCTTTGTCCCACTCTTTGTGTGGCCATACAAATGTACGCTTGGTGTATTCAAACACCGCCTGCAGTTTGTTTGAGTAAGTTTCATCTGGTGAGAAGAGACGGATGTTTCGCTCCCCTTCGTTCATGCGCATAATGTCGCGGAGGTATTCACCAATCTTCTCCATACTACTGACTTCACCACAGATAGGGTCGTCTAAGTTGCAGGTAGTAGAAGTGCTGTAGTTATTTAAATCTGGGAGATTGAGAGCCCGGTAAGTAGAACCGCCATGTGCTCGTGGATTATCACCCATTCGTCTATCAGGTCGCGGAACTAGGGACTCAATATCAGCGTCAAATTTCTCACCATCAAATAATTCTTCAAAACGATATGAACGTAACCATTCTTCAAGAAGTTGGAACTCTTCGTCGTTGTGAGCCGCTCCTTCAGCAATCACCTGGTGTGAATAGTGGTTGTCTTCAATTCTCTTTTCGCGGATTTGTTTGATACTGTGCCAGCCTTTTGGTGAACGCAAAATAATCATTGGCCAACGTGGGTTGTCCTTGAGAGTCATCTCCCGAGCACAGTGCTGAGTGAAGCGGATATCATTAACAGCTTTATCGAGTGCCGCTCGCATTTGGTCATGCACGTCTTCACCTTCGTAGGCATTAACAAAAATTGGGTCGTACCCATAGCCCCAGAATAGTGACTTGAGTTCATCGTCACGCATTCGTCCATAGAGGGTTGGACCGGAAATCTTGTAGCCATTGAGGTGAAGAATCGGCAATACAGCACCATTGCGACCAGGGTCGATGAGTTTACTGAGATGCCAAGCAGTAGCAGTTGGGCCAGTCTCCGCTTCACCGTCTCCAATTAGACAAGACACAATTAAACTTGGATTGTCCAAGATAGCGCCATAAGAGGTAGCGAGTGCGTACCCTAGTTCCCCACCTTCGAGAATAACCCCCGGTGCTTCTGGGTTACTGTGACTAGGAAAGCCATACGGCCAACTAAATAATCTAGCCATGTCGGCAATGCCGTCTTTATCACGAGAAATGTTCTTGTAGTATTTCGAGAGTGTTCCTTCCAAAAATAAATTTGACTGAACGGCTGGGAAACCATGACCTGGCCCAAGCACAAACATCATATCGAGATCATGTTCGATGATGGCGCGGTTGAGGTGAGCGTAGGTGAAGTTAACACCCGGACAAGTGCCCCAGTGACCAAGTAGCCGCGGCTTGATATGCTCACGCTTTAACGGCTCGTTTAATAAATAATTACCCCGCAAATAAATTTGGACTGCAGACAAATAATCTGCCGCTCGAATGAACTTTTCAAGAACTTGATTCATATATTAGTAATGATAGCAAAATTAGAGGGACTTTCCCTCAGTTGACTGTTCAAAACAAAACTTTTTTCGTTATACTAGGGCAATGAAAAAAATAGCAGTCAAAAAATCTTCGGCCGGTCTCGGACTGTTTGCAACGGAAGCATTTAAAAAAGGTGAGCTAGTCATCGAATACACGGGTGAAAAAATTACTGAAGAAGAAGCCAACCGTCGCGGTGGTAAGTATTTGTTTGAATTGAATGATAACTGGACTATTGATGGCAAGGGTCGTGAAAATACAGCTCGCTACCTTAATCATGCCTGCAAGCCAAACTGTTACCCTGAACTCGACGAGAAAGAAGAACACATCTTTATCTACGCCAAGCGCGCTATCGCTCCAGGCGAAGAACTAACCTACAACTATGGCAAGATGTACTTCAATGACCTCATAAAAAAAGACGGCTGTCGGTGCGAGAGTTGCTTGGCGAAAGCTA
>MFLT01000006.1:0-9376 GCA_001781415.1 Candidatus Kaiserbacteria bacterium RIFCSPLOWO2_01_FULL_45_25 | reverse complement strand
GTACGGGCCGCTCTTTTGTTTATTCCTGTTACTGTGCAATTACTGGCGTACCAGTATCTTCAGTAGCTTCTTCAGATTCAACAATTGGTTCAGTGGTAGTGGCTTCATCTGTTCCATCTTCAGTAGTGGTGGCACTCTCTTCAACTGGAGGTGGGACTGGGTCTGGTTGTCCACCACCATCAGTACGTGGGCGAATACCAGAGATGGCGGCTGGTGGAGTGTTTTGAACAGGCACCGTGACCGCCCCATCAGTGCCGCCATTTTCTGAATTTGCAATATCAGCAGCGTTCTGGTTTGAAGTATTAATACGAGCAGTAACATCAATCTGCCCAGCATCAGAAAAGCCAATCCATGAAGCTGCCCCAACCACCACCACAAAGGCCACCAGAGCTACGATAAATTTCCGAGTGGAAGATTTTGGTGCTGGCTCACTTAAGTACACTGGGGCCTTGCGAGCAGTTGCGGGTTCTGTCGAAATTGCCCGCTCGGCAGTAGCCCGAGTGCGGGTACGACGAACCGGAGCATCATCGCTACTAACCACCCGACGAACCGCTCGCTTGCGAGGTGCGCGCTTCGGGACATCAGATGTTTCTGTACTAGCTTTTGGCATACGAACTTTATTGTAACAGATGGTACTATAAATCTATAGGTGCAGGACCACCGCTTTTCAACAGTACGAGCATTCCAAGACTTCATGTTACAGCAGTCATTCAGAACTATGTAGTTGCGTAATGCTGTCAATATGATAAATTTCTCTTACCAATAGTTGCAAACGTTGGAAACCACAACTGTGGTTCTGCGGCATCACTCATTACACGGGGCACGCATTACTTAATAAGACCAATCTTTCTGTTAAAAAATACTTCATCATATTCAAGCAATATCAAAACTCGTATTAATCACGCTATCAAAGCGCCTGAATTACGAGTGGTCGGACCTGATAACGAAAACCTCGGACTGCTCTCACTAGCAGACGCTCTCAAGGCAGCTGAGTCACACAATCTTGATTTGATTGAAATCTCACCAAAAGCCAAGCCGCCAGTAGCCAAAATCATGGACTACGGTAAGTTCCGCTACCAAGCTGGACGAAAGGCCAGTGAAATGAAGGCCAAGTCACACGTGACCGAGACCAAAAGTGTCCAGGTAAAAATCGGTACTGGTGAACACGACCAACAGCTCAAAGCTCGTCGAACCGCTGAATGGCTCGAAGAAGGCCACCGCGTAAAGGTAGACCTCTTCCTTTGGGGCCGTTACAAGTACATGGAGCCAGAATTTCTCAAGGAACGTCTCGACCGTTTTCTTCGTGTTATCCCGACTGAGTACAAAATTGCTGACGATATCAAAAAGAGTCCAAAGGGCTACACTATCACCCTTGAACGTATTCCAGGCAGTAAAGGTACTTATACCGCCAAAATGCCAGTGAAGAAGCTAGAAACAGCCGAAATAGAGCCAGAAAAGGCCCCAGTAGAGCCAGTTGTTAAAAAGAAGAAGAAAGATCTTGATGATCTACTGGCCGGAGGAATGATCTAGATCTAAGAAGTAACCTTCACACCTGTCCAAATACAAGGCATGGGCAAATGGTTTTTTGTAGGCGTACTTGGGTGTACGACGGAGGAAAATCATGGGTGCCCATAACGCCGTAGTTGGGAGGTATGAGGGTTACGCCCAAAAGCTTTGACAGGAATGGCCGAATACGCTATAGTTGCGGCACTTTGGCTCCAGCCAGTAAATAATTATGAAGACAAATAAATCATTCAGTAAGCGCATTAAGGTTACCAAGAACGGGAAGTTGGTAGCTCGTAAGGCTGGTCAAAACCACTTTAATGCTCGTCAGACAGGACAACAACGACTTCGCCGCAAGCGAACTCAACTCCTTACTCTTAGTAAGCGAATTACCCGCCGTTTTCTCCCAAAGACAGGTGCGTAGACCCTTTATCAGCAACATTTCTATAATCACTAATATATGGCACGTGTAAAAGGAGGATTGATGGCGCAAAAGCGTCGTCGCAACATCCTCGACGAAGTGAAGGGCTACCGCCTACAGCGGTCAAAGAAGAAGCGAGTAGCGCGCGAAGCGATCTACCACGCTCAACTTTACGCCTTTGCTCACCGAAAGGACAAGAAGAACGACTTCCGTCGTCTCTGGACCGTTCGCATCAATGCAGCTCTTATGGCTTTCGGACTCAAGTACAGTCGATTCATCAATACTCTTAAGGTTAAGAACGTTGAGATTGACCGAAAGGTATTAGCTACTCTAGCTAAGGACCGACCAGAAGCATTTGCTCGCTTGGTAGAAAGTGTAAAGTAATACTACATAAAAAGACCGGCACCCTTGGGTGCCGGTCTTTTTATGTTTCCACTTTAGCGACAACACATGCTGGTAAGAAAAAACCCTCCTGCCGAAGCGGGAGGGTCTAAGATTCAAAGATTCAAAGGTCTAAGCCCAAGAACCAAGTCACTGTTGCAGCACGACCACCCGACGGCGACAGACAGCGCCCCAGACGTGGCCGTCACCAAACCGACGGACGTAGACCTTGAGCTGGTCGTCGAACACGTGGACGCGAGCGACAGACAGCTCACCTTTCGCCACAAAGAGAAAGAAAGTGGCGTAACCGCCCTGACGCAGCTGATCTCGGTTGGAACGGCAGAACTCCACAATCTGCCCCTGCGTCAAGCAAAGTGATTGTGGATCACCGAGTGAGCCGAAGATCTGGGCAAAAGTGCCGTCTCGGTTCATCTCATGGACGCTCACAGTTTGGGCAGCTGTGTCTTTGTCTCCGACATCTGTGCCCCAATTCTTGAAATCGGGGTCAAGGTAACCGACGAAGACATCGGCAGCATAGGCGATGGTGACACTGCCCTTGGTGGGGGCGAGGGTGACGGAGGCAAGGTGAGTCAAGTAGCTCGTCACCGGTTCGATCGCAGCCGGGGTCAGGGCAGTGGGGCGACGCACGGGTTCGACAGTGACCACAGTTGTCTCACGCAGGATGGCCTTAACCACCTCTACGCCGCCCAGTTTGGTACCGAGCGCTTTCCAATGATCATGACCGAACTGGTCGAACGTATTGACCGAATCAAGACGATTAGAAGACATAGTATTCTCCTTCGGGCTGTTTGCCCTCAAGTTTCTGACTACTCGCCAGTTAAGAGGCTCGACCGAAAAAGTCGGAGCCAAAAGACGATCTAATTTTAGACAGTCTTTTGGCTCCGACTTTTGGTTGGTTTCAATGAACTTATACTAGCGTATAAGAACACATTTTATACTAGAAATCAATCTGTATCTCCTGATTCTCTTCAGGAGCAATGGCGTTGAGTCCTAGGTAGTCTCGGAGACGTTGAGTAAGGAAAAGCGAGGACCGCTCCTCCCCCATCGCCACAAACACTTGCTTGGCTTTATCACAGCCACCAGCCACTAGCCCGACCAGTTGGTCTCGATCAGCGTGACCTGAATAGCCTTGAATCATGGCGACCTTGGCCCGCACCTTTACCTTGTCGCCATCAATGGTAATAACCTTGGCTCCATCTTGAAGAATACGCCCAACACTGCCAACAGACTGGTAGCCCACCAAGAGTAAGGTGGTTGAGGTATCGCCTAGATATTCCTGCTCATGGCGGCGAATTCGCCCACCGTGACTCATCCCTGAACCAGCGATGATAATCTTCGCTCCCTTGACCGCATTTATCGCTTTTGACTCAGAGGTCGTCTCAGTGAACTTAAGGCCCGCAAAATCGAATATATCGTCTCCTCCGGCTATCTGAGACTGCACAGTTGGGCTTAAATAGCGGGTAAAGCTCTTATAGATACTAGTTACAGTAATAGCGAGTGGCGAATCAAGAAATACCGGCAGAGACGGAATCTGGCCACTTTCAATCAAGTTGTTGATTTCAAACAAAAGTGCCTGGGTCCGTTCGAGTGAAAAGGCTGGAATAATGAGTACCCCATTTTTGCGCTGCGTGTCTTCGATATGCTGCCGCAGAAGCGCTGTACGCTCAGCTACCTGTTCATGGAGCCGATCACCATACACACTCTCCATAATTAGGTAGTCGTAGTCCTTAGGGATAACTGGTGCACCCAAGAGCGGTTGCGGTACGTTTCCAATGTCACCAGTGAAGACCACCTTCTTGCCATTGCGAGTGAGGTGGATCATACCTGAACCCAAGATGTGTCCAGCGTCTGTGTACCAGACCTCAATGTCGTCTGGGAGAGTAAACTTCTCTTCGTACTCCACTGTCTTCCACTTAGCCATAGCGCTAGCAATATCTTCCACCTGATAGAGTGGCTTATAGCCATAACGCTGCGCTTCGTACTCCATTACCTTAAGAGCGTCATGGAGCATAATTTGGGAAAGCTCCTTGGTAGCAGTAGTACTGTAGATAGTCCCGGCAAAGCCATCTTTGACGAGCTTTGGAATCCGGCCAATGTGATCAGCGTGTGCATGGGTAACTAATAAGACATCGACTTCGGCGGGTTTGTATACAAATGGTTCAGCATTCTTTAGCGAAGCAAACTTATCACCTTGAATGAGTCCGCAGTCTACTAAAATCGCCACCTTGCCCGTATCGAGCATGAAGTTAGCACCAGTAACCGAACCAACTCCACCATAAAAGCCTAATGTTGAACTCATGATATCTTTACAATTTTTTTCAGTATAACATAGGCCAATAGTCCAAAACTGATACCCAAAAACATATCTTGGGCAGTATCAACCAGATACCCAATTGGATTAAATAGCCCATAAGACTGTTCAAATAATTCCCACGACACGACCGCAACGAGCAGGACCACTAACACCTCAACAAACTTCGGAGCTCGACGCCAAAAACTAAATGTACCAATAGCAAACAGTCCTAGCGTGATTAAAAAACCACCAACACTGTGCATGATGATATCAAACCACCAAATCATGTAATACAAATGCGCCCACACCGCCACCGCCTGCATGGCGGCAAATAAAACACCGAGTAATATAAATATATAGACGAGTGGGTGGAGCATGCAAATTATTATACCCTATCGCATATTATCTTTTTGATTTTTGGGAAAAATCGCGGCGAAACAAGTCTTTAGACTGAAATGTACGAATAGTACTTTGAAGGAAAAAGACGCTGTTTCAACAAAGAAGTTTTCAAAAATTAAAAAGATATGAAAAAGCGCCTGCTAAAGCAGACGCATTTTCAAAGGGAACCACCAACGTATGTTCCTAGAAGAACTCTAGGTGGGCACCATGTCTAGTCGAGGTCTGAAATCCCGCAAGGGTTCTCATATTCTTCTACGAATTCCGGCAGCCCTGAACGATACTTTAAAGGGAACATACGTAAATGTGGTTCCACTTCCAAGTATACTCCTAAAAAGGGAAATTCAAAATGTGCAAAACAATGTTAAAAATGAACAAATGGCCAAAGGCCATATTGTGAATTTTGTTAAGTAGAAATAAGAAGCGCGTAGCGCGACTATATTTTACTTATGCAGTCAGCTGCAGCGACCTGCCAGATTTTCCATTCCCTTAGGAAAATCACTAGGACACGAAGTAGAGCAGCTAAGTAAAAACAGTATACTCCTCCTAACACAAACACTAAAATAAAAGACCCGGCACCAATGGTGCCGGGTCTTTTTGTTTATTATTCAGCTGAACCGTCGAGGTTTACGTCGTACATAATGCGTTCTTGCGCAGTAGTGTAGTTCATAATCTCTTCTTCCTTGAACCAAATAGCAATTTCTCGCTCCGCTTCTGAAACAGCGTCTGAACAGTGAATGAGGTTACGTACTGAACGATTCTCAAATGACGCGTGTGAGTATGAATCAATAGTATAGTCACCGCGGATAGTACCAACATCTGAAGTAGATGGTTCAGTAGTACCAACAATCTTGGTTACTACGTTTACGGCTTGGTTACCTTCCCATACCATAGCTACCACTGGAGCAGCAGTCATGTACTTAACAATAGTACGGATGATATCCTTTCCATATTCGATTGGTTCCTTCTCAATTGGACGTCCTTGAGCCATGAGGTCATTAACGATATTAGTACCCTTCTTGAGGAACCACTCATCAGTCTTGTTGTAGTGCTGGGTAAGCTTTTCTTCAGTTGGCACAAACATCTTTACAGCTGTGCACTTAAGGCCAGTTTGCTCAAAACGCTTGATAACCTCGCCCACAAGACTACGCTGTACGGTGTCTGGCTTGAGGATAACAAAAGTTCGTTCTTGGTGTGGATATTTTTTCATATGGAATTATTAAATGTGGGCGCAGTATAGCGTTTTGGTAGCTAATATTCAAGTTATGAAGATTACCTTATTTGGTCAAAATAACTGGACCGTTTTCGGTAATAGCTACAGTGTGCTCAAAATGGGCTGACCAAGAGCCGTCAGCGGTATAAACTGAGTAACCGTCGCCCTCGTCATCAAAATACACTTCTTTCTTGCCGAAGTTTACAATTGGCTCAATGGCGTAAACATGACCCACCTCAATTAAAGGGCCAGTGCCAGCTCGGCCGAAGTTTGGAATAGTTGGCTCTTCATGAACCTTGTACCCTACTCCATGTCCACAAAGCACCTCCACCACTGAAAGACCACGTGACTCAACAAAGGTCTGGATAGCCGCACTGATGTCACCGATGTGATTACCTGGCTTGGCAGCTTTGATACCGTGAGCCAAGGCTTCCTGAGTAACAGCTAGTAGTTTTTTGGCATCATCATCAATTTCGCCCACTCCAACAGTGATGCCGGAGTCTACCACCATACCCTTGTATCCAATAACCATGTCGATGTTTACTACATCACCCTCTTGCAGTACTACTTCCGCACTTGGAATACCGTGCTGTACGCAGTTATTAACTGAAATACAAGTTGAGGCTGGATACGGATAGTCCGCAAAACCAGGATGGTAACCAAGTAGTAGCGGCTCCACCTCCCACTCTTCACAGAGCTGCATAGCCCGGTCATCAATATCAAGGGTTGAATTACCAACCACCGCCTCCTTGGCTAGTTCCTTTAAAAGCTTCGCCAAAACAGCGCCACCTTCTTTAAGGATCTCGATTTCTTCGGGTGATTTTTTGGTAATTTTTTCCATGTTTGATTAATTAAGTTTAAGGGCGGTCAGAATCTGTGCGTGTACGCCGTCAATGTCTTTGGTGCCGTCAATGTCGTGCACAAAAGTGTTGGCGCGCTTCTTGTAGAAGTCTACCACCGGCAAGGTGTCTTCGCGATACCAGCGCAACCGCTCTTCGATAGAATCATCCGTATCGTCAGCACGAGCACGACTATGCATACGGTCACGTACCACGTCCTCTGGGGTCACGAGATTAATCACGTGAACCACATTTCGTTCAAAGAAATGAAACGCGTCTTCAAGATCTGGAATCTGCGCAACAGTACGTGGGAAACCATCGATAAGTAAGTGACTTTTTGGATCAAGCTGGTCTACCATGGCCTGGCCCCAAAGCACAGCTGAGAGAAAGTCTGGCTGGAGTGAGCCAGCATTGAGAGTCTCAGCTACTTTGTCCTCTGCAAAAGTCTCTTGCTTGGCCGCGAGTGAACGAAAACGACGACCAGTCTGGATGTCTACCACCCGACGACGCTCATCGTCTTTCTCAAGTACGGTTTTTAGTTTCTCAATTTGAGTTCCCTTTCCACTTCCCTGCGGTCCGATAAAAATAACTGTGTACGGTAACATATGATGGATTACATGAGATAAGTAAATATTTTTGCTTGAACTTCTTCTGGAGTGGCGCTACCGTCGATATCAATGAGGGTTCCTTGAGTGCGGAAAAATTCAACTGAACGTTCGGTGTAGGTATGGTATTCCTCTAAGCGTTTCTCAACTGACTTTGGGGTATCGACAATATCACGAGCTCTAGCTGCGCTACGGGCCCGGACTTCATCATCACTAATTTCGAGATTAAAGACTACGTAATGTCGGCCTAGCCATTCATGCATTTCGTGAAAGAGTTCAGCTTCGTTTGGCTTCTTGGCCACTGCTTCAAACACGACTCGTTCGTGCTCAAATTGACTCACGAGTGCATGAGTCATCCAGTATGAAGCAATCCATTCCGGGATGAGATACCCGCCCTCATACATCTCTTTCATTTTCTTACCGAAGACTGAGGGTAATTGGGCTGTCTCACGTACTTTATTGCCGTTTGAGTACATTACGCCACCAAAGTGACTAAGGATGGCGTTGGCTTGCGTCCCTTTACCGGAAGCAATCTTGCCCATCAGAACGATACTTTGAAATTTTGTCTTATATTCCATATACGTTACGAGGGTAACAGTTTTTCACACGACCTGCAACCGAGCATATGTTATGCTAAAGAAAATGGAAAAAAAGCACATTATCACAATTTCTGGTAAGCCTGGCAGTGGCAAATCATCGACAGCCGACAAAGTGGCGGAACTCTTGGGATACAGTCGTTACTCCTCTGGTGACATGGTCCGTAACCTCCTCTCTCGAGAGGGCCTGACCTTGGCTGAATACAACATGCAAGCAACTGACGACCACTCACTTGATGAAAAAATCGACCACATGCTCCGTGGACTACGTGACAAAAAAGACATTGTGATTGACTCACGGCTGGGATTCTATTGGCTACCAGAATCATTCAAGGTATACCTTTACCTAGATATGCAGGTTGCTACCGTACGCGTATTTAAAGACGCGATGAACAACAATATGCGTACCAAAGCCGGTGAAATGGCTGTTTCACTCGAAGCAGTAGCCAAGCAAGTTCAAACTCGAATGGAGAATGAACAGCAGCGCTTCAAAGATATGTATGGTGTAGACCCGTACAATCCAGATCACTATGATTTGATCATCGACACCTCCAGACACAGCCCGCAGACAGTGGCTCTTACCATCTTTGATACGTACCGTCGCTGGCTAAAAACCACTGTTTGGAAGAAGGAAAAGAGTGCTATTCCTCTTGGGTTTTCTTTCAAGAACGACTATTAAAACTTCTAAATTTCTGACATTTCTTTGTCACTGCGTTCGTTTGCTCCCGCGCCGTACTACAAAGTACGTCTTGGTCACAAGCCTCACTTGCTTCGCGAACTGTCTAGAAATTAAAAAGTTTATAAAGGATGATATAAACAAAAGACCGGCGCCTTTAGGCGCCGGTCTTTTGTTTATGGAATTAATATTCCCGCAATGACAGCTGTGCATCCACGCGTCGTATCAGATCAAGCACCACAGACACTACGATGAGTACAGCAGTACCACCAATCGCAAGCGCTGAGACACCAGTAGCGATTTGCATACCAATCGGTAACACCGCAATTACTCCGAGGAATCCCGCACCAACGAGGGTAAGTCGGGTGATGAGACTGCCAAGGTACTCTGAAGTGTGCGCTCCTGGGCGAATGCCTGGGATAAACGAACCAT
>MFLT01000005.1 GCA_001781415.1 Candidatus Kaiserbacteria bacterium RIFCSPLOWO2_01_FULL_45_25 | reverse complement strand
AAACAGCCAGTACCTTGTTTGAAAATCTAGTCTTTGACGCACTATATGAGGTCGCAGACACTCAAACTAAATTGATTTTACTCCACGACAAACTTACTGGTGACATCGCCACCGTACAGCGACAAATCGCTTTCTTTAACTGTGAGCTTGAGATACACAACACCATTCACAGTAAGGGCGCCATGACTCACGGCGAGCTCAAAGAATGTATGTACCGTCATCTGAAGTCATACTTAGGAAAGGCAGTAGAGATAACTCCGGAAGATGGTGTCTCCTACATTTATGTCGGACACCTCAGATATGGATTCTACGTATACACCTACGCTTTTGGACACCTTCTCAGTAGCGTCATGGCCGCTAAGTACAAAGCGGATAATAAATTCAGTACAGAAATTGACACCTTCTTGACTAGCGGTCAGTCAGCATCAGCAGTAGACATCTACAAACGAATTGGTTTTGATATCACCACTCCTGATATATTTGCCGAAGCTCTCAAAGCCCAAGAACGAGATATAACAACCTTTAAGAAGTTGCTGCAAAAGCAACAAAAAGCATAAGGTATACTAAAACGATATGAACTTACTATTTTGGGGACTGACAGTTGGAGTGATTGGTAAAATTCTTGTCGCTATCGGCATTATAAAGGTCCACCACATTATGGCTCTCGAGCGCAGCATCGACGCCAAAGTAATCCGCTCATTTGCTTTTGAGAAGACCCTCACTTACCTGGGTATTATCTTTATTGTGGTAGGTTACTTAATGGAGCTGTATTTCTACGGCGCAATTACAATGCTGACTTGTCATGGTACAGATTGTATCCAGACCGCCAGCGCTGTGCTCTCGCAATAACGCCATTTTTTGGTATAGTGCATTATTATTTAAAGTAATTTTTTGGTATGGGGGGAAATGAAATTCGCACAAAATATCTAGAGTTTATGAAGAATAACGGTCATGCCGTCATTCCTTCTTCTGCGCTCGTACCAGAAAATGACCCGACCACACTCTTTACAGGTAGTGGTATGCAACCACTTATCCCGTATCTCATGGGCCAAAAGCACCCAATGGGCGTACGACTCACTGACTCTCAGAAGTGCTTCCGCGCTAACGACATTGAAGAAGTGGGCGACAATCGTCATACCACCTTCTTTGAAATGCTTGGCAACTGGTCACTTGGAGACTACTTCAAACGCGAGCAACTACGTTTCTTCTTCACCTATATGGTAGATGAAGTGGGACTTGATCCAAACAAAATTTATGTAACTGTCTTTGCTGGTGATGAATCACTTGGTATTCCTCGAGACGATGAGTCTGTCGCTATTTGGAAAGAACTCTTTGCAGAGCGAGGTATTGAAGCCAAAGATGTCTTCATTGGATCAGAAGAAGACGGATACCAAGTTGGCATGCAGGGCGGACGTATCTTTTATTACGACGCAGCCAAAAACTGGTGGAGCCGTTCTGGCAAGCCAGTTAATATGCCAGCTGGAGAAATCGGCGGCCCAGACAGTGAAGTGTTTTATGATTTTGGTCCCGAACACGCTACTCATCCAGTCTTTGGTAAGCAAGCGGCTCACCCAAACAGTGACTCTGGTCAATTCTTAGAAATTGGAAATTCCGTTTTTATTGAATACATCAAACAACCAGACGGTTCATTTACCAAGCTGCCACAAAGCAACGTGGACTTTGGTGGGGGACTAGAGCGTATTGCTGCCGCCAAGAATGGCGACCCCGATGTCTTTAAGGTAGATCTGCTTCGGAATGTTGTCTCACATATCGAGAGACTCTCGGGTAAGACCTACGCCGACAACCTGACTGCCTTCCGCGTAATTACCGACCACATCCGTGGCGCAGTCTTTCTAATTAGTGACGGCATCATGCCGGGCAATGCTGACCAAGAGTACTTTGTCCGTCGTCTTCTTCGTCGCGCAGTACGGTTTGCAGACCAGCTCGGAATTCCAGCTGGTAAATTTGCTGAAATTGCGACTAGTGTCATCACTACTTACAGCGCACAATACCCAGTCCTAGCTGAAAAGCAGGGAGCTATTACCGAAGCCATCGCTCGCGAAGAAGAACAATTCCGCAAGACGCTTGAGAGTGGTCTCAAACAATTCAACAAAATCTCACTACAAGTACATGTAACTAGTACCGAGATTGATGGTAAGCGAATAATTGATAGGTCAGTGCCGCCAACCACCAAACAAGCTATCAGCGCTCAAAACGCTTTTGACCTCTATACCACTTACGGTTTTCCAATCGAACTAACAGAAGAAATTGCCGCTGAGCGTGGGCTCATAGTCGAACGCGCGGGCTTTGAAAAACTGATGGAGGAACACAAGTCAGCCTCACGTGCTGGCGCTGAACAGAAATTTAAGGGCGGGCTAGCTGATAGTTCAGAGAAGGTGATTGAACTCCACACTGCCACTCACTTGATGCTGGCCGGCCTACAAAAAGAACTAGGTGGGCATATTCACCAAGCTGGCTCAAACATCACCGCTGAGCGACTACGCTACGACTTCACACATGGAGAGAAAGTGGAACGGGAAATACTGGATAGAGTAGAAGCTTTTGTAAACAACGCCATCAAGATTGGTGGGGAGGTAACTATTGAGATGATGTCTAAAGACAAAGCACAAACTGACGCCACAATTGAGGCCAGTTTCTGGGATAGATATCCAGATGAAGTGAAGGTCTACACCATGACCGGCTCTGATGGAACTGTATTCTCACGCGAACTCTGTGGCGGTCCACACGTAGAGCGTCTTGAGAACATCAATGGCACTTTCAAAATCACCAAAGAAGAATCTTCTTCAGCTGGCGTGCGACGTATTAAAGCAATCCTCGAATAGACTTCATTCAAAAGCGGCACACCTGTACTGGTTTCAGGATTTTACTTCAGTCACCGTATACTATACGACTCTGTCTGCAAAATCCCTCCAACCAATACATCTGTACTCACTTTTGAAAGAAGACTAATAATCCCCGCTGATAGTGGGCAGGTAAGTATTTAAGAAAGAAACCCATGTATAATTATTAGACATGGGTTTTCTTACGTTCAAAAAAAGTAACGTCCGCTATGGCGTGATTGTTGATATCGGTTCAGGCAGTGTTTTGGTTAGTATCATCGCTTCAGATATTGAAAAGCCTTTCCCAGAAATTATCTGGTCAAAACGCGAATACACCCCACTTCGTAAATCATTCACTCCAACTGACGCCGCCAAGAGTGTCATGACTTCACTCATGAACGCTTTAATGGCCTTAGACAGTGAGGGTCGAAAACAATTTCAAGAAGTAGCCAAAGGTCAAAAACTTGAGTATCTTCAAGTCACCGTAGCAGCTCCATGGTCATACACCGTCACTAAAACTATCAGTTACAAGCAAGAAGAAACTTTCGAGGTCACCAAGACCTTGCTTGAAGAATTACTGCGCACTGCTTCAAAGAAAGTTGAGGAAGAAATGCTTGAGAACGAAAAAGTCCAAGACCTTGGCCTGTCTATTATTGCCAAAACCACCTTACAAGTAATAGGAAATGGTTATCCAATTACTGTAACCGGTAAACAAAAAGCCAACACCCTAAAGGTGATTCAAGCTAGTTCTGTGGCTCAAGAGTATCTGCTTGACGCCATCCTAGATGCCCAAGACAAAATACTGCCAAGCACAGAACTGTCACAGTATTCTTTTATGCTGCCGTACTTTTTTGTTATTCAAGACATTGTGCCACCAGGAACTGACTACTGTCTCGTAGACCTAACCTACGAAGCCACCGAAATTGGTATCGTCCGGGAGGGAGTCTTGACCTACTGCACTCATACCCCGTATGGAGCATTTACTTTAGCCAGAGAAATTTCTGAAGCCCTGGGAGTACCCCTTGAAGAAGCTTATAGTTATTTAACCAACGAAGAGCTAAGTGAATTTGCCAACACACTTTCAGAAGCCAAAAAAGAGGCCATTAAAAATATTTTTCTAAATTATCAAATCCATTTAAGTGAATTGTTTAAGGAAACTGGAGACGAACTCACTGTCCCAAGACGCATCTACATTCACGGCAATTTACAGACCGAACCTTTCTTTAATGCACAGGTGCAAGCAGCCGCCACAATGGCCACCAAGATGCCTCATTCGGCCCACAACGTGACTGGGGAACTATTGACCAAAAAATTCCCGGAGGAGGTAACACAGAGCCTCAAACAAGCTAATCAAGACACAGCTCTACTCATCTCAGCCCAGTTTTTCCACACCAGGGAATACCAGGACCGGTTTGAGCAATTATAAGCAGCTATACTGTACAATAAGCATATGACACAAAAATGGAATCTTCAGGATATTAGACCAGCCGAGCCAAGACGACGTACACCAGTTACTCGTCCCATTGACCAGCCTCGACCAGTTGAACGTGGTGGCACCATGGATTTGAGTGTACCTCCTGATGATTCTGAAACCATTGATGTACGCGATGGCAATAAAGAGAGCAAGAAGAAGTACATTCTCTTAAGTAGCATCGTGGCATTTTTGATTATTTCTGTGTTTGGACTTAGTGCCATGCTCTCCAAGACCACTCTCACGGTCTACCCTGAATTTCGTGAGCCAGTAGTAAATGCTGAATTCATTGCTTACCCCGATCGTCGCGAAGGTTCACTCAGTTATGAAGTCATCACCATTGATTCTACTGGCGAAATGCAGGTGAAGGCGACTGGTGAGGAATTTGTCGAGGAACAAGCCAAAGGCTTTCTAGAAATCATCAAAACCACCCCAGGTTCTGAACGATTGATTAAAAACACCCGCTTCCGTTCGCCAGACGGTAAAATTTTCCGTATCCAAGAATCAGTAGTGGTTCCAGGTGCCATAGAAGACACTACCGGCAAGCTAGTGCCAGGCACTATCCGTACTGAAGTGTTTGCTGACGCTGTTGGTGAAGAGTACAACCTTGCCGCTAACACTCGCTTTGACGTACCAGGCTTTAAAGAAAGTAATCTAAATGAACTTTACGACGCAATTTACGCAGTAAACCGTGACGCCATGACCGGCGGCTTCAGTGGCCAGAAGTTCATCATTAATGACGATGAACTTAGTACAGCTAGACAAGAGCTTCAGCTAAAGCTTCGCAACGAACTTTTGGCTCGCATTGAGACCGAAAAGCCAGCTGGGTTCACAACCTTCCCATCTTCAGTGGCTTTGACATTTGAACCCCTTTCAACCGTATCTTACGGTGAAAACCTAGTGACTATTCGTGAAAAAGCTGTACTGCAAATGCCTCTTTTCAAACAAGAAGACTTTGCTGCTTACCTAGCCAAAGAAACCATCTCAACCTACAACCGTGAGCAGGTACGCATTGTAGACACCTCTGTTCTAGACTTTAGCTATGTAGACCTAGCTACCAATTCAACCAACATCGCTAATTTAACCTCATTAACCTTCAAGGTAGTAGGGAAGCCGACCATTGTGTCTGAATTTGACGCTGAGCAGCTCCAAAAAGACCTAGCAGGCAAGTCAAAGACCTCAATTAGTACCGTTTTGACCGCTCACCCAGGTATTCGTAGCGCTTTAGTGTCTAGCAAACCCTTCTGGCGCCGCTCTTTCCCAGAAGAACCAAAGGATATAATCATCGTAGAAGTCATTGGGGAGGAATAAAAACCGCTACTAACACCCCCTTGTCTTGACTCAATCAGTATATTTTGTTACACTCAGCGACGTTTAATGGACCACCAAGAACTATCAACAAAAGATGAATTAGCGTATGGAATTGTAGAGGAAGCTCTACCCAATGCTTTTTTTCGTGTTGTTCTTGACGACACCAAAGGGGAAGTGATTGCTTACCTTGCCGGAAAGATGCGCAAGTTTAGAATTCGAGTCCTCGTTGGTGACAAAGTCGGTATGGTACTTGATCCATATGGCGGAAAAGCGCGTATTACAAAGAGACTCTAATAGCACAGTATGAAAGTACGATCATCAGTAAAAAAAATGAGCCCTGATGACATTATTGTTAAACGAAGAGGAACAGTTTTTGTCATCAACAAGAAGAAGCCACGTCACAAGCAACGTCAAGGATAAATAAAATATGAGAATTTCAGGTATTACAATTCCAGATGAGAAGCAACTAGCATACGGTCTAACCGCAGTTTTCGGTATTGGACTTCCACGTGCTAAGGCTATTCTTGCTGAACTAAAAATCGAGGAGACCATCAAACCAACTGCCCTGACTACTGATCAGGAAAACGCTATTCGCGACAAGGTAGAATCTTTCCAAATTGAAGGAGACCTTAAGCGAGAAGTTTCTTCAAACATCAAGCGCTTGAAGGACATTCAGTCATACCGCGGATCACGCCACGCCAAAAAGCTCCCAGCTCGTGGACAACGAACCAAAACTAACGCTCGTACTCTTAAGGGCGCTAAGAAGACTATGGGAAGTGGACGTCGTAAGCTCGAAAAGACTTAAAAATATTATTAATATAACTACGTACGACATATGGGTAAGAAACGTATCATCAAAAAAGGAGGTGGGTCAGATGTTGCAGGAACATCTCGCGCACTTAATCGCATTCCAAAGCGCAAACTTGCGTCAGGTAAGCTTAATATCCTAGCAACTTTTAATAACACTCTTCTCACACTTTGCGATACAAAGGGTAACGCAGTGATGAGTGCATCAAGTGGAGCTCTTGGTTTCAAGGGGTCTCGTAAGAGTACACCGTTTGCAGCTGCAAAGGTTGGTGAAATCATCGGCGAAAAGGCTCAGCAAATGGGTATGAAGGATGCAGAAGTAGTAGTGCGCGGCGTTGGAGCTGGACGTGAGTCTGCTCTCCGAGCATTTACTGGAAAGGGAATTGGTGTGACTCGTATCACAGATATGACACCAGTACCATTTAACGGCACACGACCACCTAAGCCACGTCGTGTCTAATTACTAAGCAAATATGAAAATCGGTCCTAAATTTAAGATTGCGAAGCGTCTCGGTGCTCCAATCTTCGAAAAAACTCAAACTGCAAAATTTGCTTTGTCACAGGCACGCGGAGGGCGAAAGCTTAAGCGACCAGGTCAAGCTAGTGACTACAAGCGTCAGCTTATCGAAAAGCAAAAGATGCGATTTACCTACGGTATTACCGAAAAGCAACTTCGCCGTTATGTAGACGAAGCTATCGACAAGAGTACTCAACCAATTCCACACTTGATGGAACGTCTCGAGTCACGTCTAGACAACACTGTCTACCGTCTTGGTCTCGCTAAAACTCGTCGTTTTGCTCGCCAAATCGTGTCTCATGGACACATCTTTGTAAATGGCAAGCGTCTAGACATCCCATCTCACAAGGTGCGAGTTGGTGATGTTGTTTCAGTTCGTGAAGGCAGTAAGCAAACAGGTTTGTTTGTTACCCTCGCTGAAACTCACGAATCTGCATCAGTTCCTGCATGGCTATCAATTGATATCAAGAAGCTTGAAGCTAAAGTAACCGGAGTCCCTGTATACAACCCAGCTGAAACTTTGTTTGATCCTGAACAAGTGATGGAATACTACAGTCGATAGGATATTGAGGTTAATAAGCGTAATTGTAAAAACTATGTTAGAAACAAACGTCACTCTACCTTCAAAGCCGCGAGTCGTATCAGAAGATGGTCTACGAGGAGTCTTTGAAATCGACAACCTCTACCCAGGATACGGCCACACTCTCGGGAACTCACTGCGCCGCATCATCCTTTCATCACTCCCAGGAGCTGCGATTACTCAAGTGAAAATCGAAGGAGCTGAACACGAATTTAGTACACTCGAAGGAGTACGAGAAGATGTCATCACGATTCTCCTCAACCTCCGTCGCGTACGACTCACTCTCCATGGAGATGAGCCAATGACAATCACTTTGAAGAAGACCGGGGCAGGAATGGTAACCGCCGCAGACCTTATCTGCCCATCACAGGTAGAAGTCCTCAATGGCGACCAGCACATTGCAGAAGTTACCAACAAATCAACTTCATTCGAAATGGAGATTCTCGTAGAAAAGGGCCTCGGCTATGTACCACGAGAAATTCACCAAAAGGACAAGGTTGAGATTGGTACTATCGCCCTTGATGCAGTCTTCACTCCAATCCGCCGTGCTAACTACGAAGTAGAAAACATGCGCGTAGGAGACCGAACAGACTACAACCGACTTCGAGTATTCATTGAAACAGACGGTACCTTCACTCCACGAGTAGCGCTAGAGAAGTCTATCGAGATTATGATTCACCAACTGAAGTCAGTAATTGGCTTCCAGGAGGAATACATCTCACAGTCAGCTCCAGTAGTTGCCGAAGTGAAGGCTGAAGAAGCTTCACATGAACCAAACCCAGACGTACTTAAGACCCGTATCGAGACTCTAGATCTTTCATCACGAACTCTCCAAGCACTTGAAGAAGCCAGCATCCGAACCGTTGGGGGGCTTGTGCGAAAGAAAAAAGATGATATCCTAGCGCTTGACGGAATTGGACCAAAAGGTCTTGAAGAGATTATGTCTCTCCTCGACAAAATGAGCCTTTCACTCACTGAATAAACAATATGAGACACGCAAATAAAAACAGAACACTAGGACGATCAAAGGATCAAAGAACATCTTTGCTCCGCGGTCTTTCTGTGTCTCTCATCCGCGATGGACGTATCACTACAACCCTAGCTAAGGCCAAGGAACTCCAGCCACGCATTGAACGCCTCGTAACTTTCGCTAAGAAGGATAGTGTAGCGTCTCGCCGCGTAGTTGCGAGTCGTCTCGGAGAACCAACTGATTCTATTATTAAGAAGTTTTTTACTGATATCGCTCCAAAGTTTGCTACCCGAAATGGTGGTTACACCCGCGTTATCAAACTTGGTCGCATGCCATCAGGTCGTGACGAAGCGGTAATTGAATTTGTCGAATAAACGTATGACAACACAAACTACAAAAACCCACACGATTGATGCTAGCGGAAAGCGCCTTGGTGCCCTCGCTACTGAGACTGCCTCAGTGCTTCTTGGTAAGACATCTCCTGATTACACAAGACACCTTGTCGCTGATGTAACAGTTGAAATCACTAACGTGAGTAAGCTTGATGTACCAGAAAAGAAGAAGACTGAAATCTACCAGACCTACTCAGGTCACCCAGGTGGACGTAAGACTGAAACTCTTGGTCACCTAGCTACCCGCCGTGGTTTTGCTGAGGTTGTTCGTCGAACGGTTGCAGGAATGCTTCCAAACAACAAGCTCAAGAAGCAATTACTCAAGCAGCTCGTTATTTCTGAATAATTATTATGGCAACTACAAAGACAGCGTACATTGAAGCAATCGGTCGTCGCAAAACTGCGACTGCTCGCGTGCGTCTAACTCCAGCTAAGGAGTCTTCAATTACCGTAAACAACAAGCCACACACTGAGTACTTCAAGCACCTATCACTCCAAGGAGTCCTAGCTGCAGTACTTGATACCAAGGATGCTGGTATCGAAACCTACACCATTACTGCCAAGGTAGTTGGTGGTGGTATTTCATCACAAGCTGATGCAATCCGTCTCGGTATTGCTCGCGCTCTTGTAAAGGAGAAAGAATCTCGTCGTATTCCACTTAAGCGTGAAGGTTTCCTCAAGCGAGACCCA
>MFLT01000004.1:30807-59794 GCA_001781415.1 Candidatus Kaiserbacteria bacterium RIFCSPLOWO2_01_FULL_45_25 | reverse complement strand
TTTGAAGCAAAAGCAAAACGACCCAATGCCATTTTATAAGCAGGTAGTTTCTATCTACGCTGCCAACAATGGTCTCTTTGATAATGCAGCACCAAGCGCTGTTTCAAAGATGGAAACTGAATTCCTAAGCTTCATCGGACGTGACCGAAAAGACATTCTCGATACTATCGAAACTGGTCGCGAACTCACAGATGAAGTAGTAGAGAAGCTCAACACCGCTATGGCGGACTTCAAGGAGTCACACGCTCACTTCTACACAGTAGCTAAGTAAGTAAAGGACCGCATTTATTCGCCCGCTCATTTCCTCATCAAATGGCACTCAAACAAATCAAAAACAAAATAATCTCAACCAAAAAGACTGGCAAAGTGACCAAGGCCATGGAGTCTGTCTCGGCGGTGAAGATGCGCAAAAGTCAGGAGCGGGCTTTTTTGAGTCGCCCGTATGTGCACGCTGCTCTGCGAATCTTGGCCCGCGTGTCTCAGTCTGAAGCGTTTGGTAGTCATCCTCTTACCACCAAGCGTGAAGAAGGGAAGGTGCTCTTGGTAGTAGTGACTAGTGATAAAGGTTTGGCTGGAAGTGTAAACAGTGCAGTTCTAAAGAAGGTTGAACAACTGAAAAGTGCTGGTGAGGAATTTGCCATGATAGCCATTGGACGCAAGGCGGTAGAGTTTGCCAACCGTGAAAAGATTACTTTGCTTGGTGAATACACCAACCTTCATGATGAAGTTACTCTAGCTGATGTTAAAGAAATTGCGTCAGTTGCTCAAACTGCTTTTGGTGAAGTTGGTGTCTATAAAAAAGTTGAGGTAGTTTACCAAAACTTCCTTTCTACCTTTGAACAAGAAGCGACTATGCGCCAAGTGTTACCACTAGATACCGCTGAAGTGCATTTTATGATGCATGGCATTCGTCCTCGTCATGGCAAGTTTAGTCAAGATACTGTTGCTCCAGACGCGATGATTGATCACACTGTTGAGCCAAGTGCGGAGGTAGTGTTTGATGCACTCATCCCACAGCTTATCGAAATTATTCTCTTCCACGCTTTCCTTGAAAGCAAGGCTTCAGAGCACTCTGCTCGTATGGTGGCGATGAAGAACGCTACTGATAAGAGTAAGGAGGTGACAAAGTTCCTAACTCTAAAATACAACAAGGCTCGTCAGGCAGCTATCACTGCAGAGGTGGCAGAGATAACCGGCGGTATGGAAGCAATGAAAAAATAAATATTAATCGGCACAGTAGTGCCGAGTGCTGAGAGAGTCAACTTGATTCCTTCAGCACTCGGTGATACCGAGTTTCAAACACATTATTAAAATTATTCAATTACTATGAAAACAGGAACAATTACCCAAATTATCGGTCCGATTGTAGACGTGCACTTTGTTGACGGAGTGCCAGCACTGCTCAATGCTTTGACTGTCAAAAAGTCAGATGGCACTACTATCACCCTTGAAGTAGCACAGCATGTAGGACTCGACCGCGTACGCGCTATTGCGATGCAGGACACCCAAGGCCTCACTCGAGGAATGGAAGTCCTTGACGCCGGAGAGGGAATTTCAGTACCAGTTGGGCAAGTATCTTTGGGACGTTTGTTTAACGTACTTGGAGACACGCTTGATGGTAAGGGAGATATCACTACTGGAAAGCGTCGAGTGATTCACCAAGAGGCTCCTGAATTCGTAGATCAGTCTACCAAGACTGAAGTGTTTGAAACTGGTATTAAGTCTGTAGACTTGCTCGCACCATTCATTAAGGGAGGTAAGGTAGGTCTCTTCGGAGGAGCGGGAGTAGGAAAGACAGTGCTCATTCAAGAGCTCATCCACAACGTAGCTTCAGAGCACGGTGGATACTCAGTGTTCGCAGGAGTAGGAGAGCGTGTACGTGAAGGAAACGACCTCTATCACGAAATGAAAGACTCAGGTGTACTTGATAAAACTGCGCTTGTGTTTGGTCAAATGAACGAAGTGCCAGGTGCGCGAGCTCGTGTAGGTCTCTCGGGTCTCACAATGGCAGAAGCGCTTCGAGACGAAGGAGGGAAGGACGTACTTTTCTTTATGGACAACGTGTTCCGCTTTACTCAAGCTGGACAGGAAGTATCTTCACTTCTCGGACGCGTATCGTCAGCGGTAGGGTACCAACCAACTCTTGCTGAAGAAATGGGTAAGATGCAGGAACGTATTACTTCAACCAAGAAGGGTTCTATTACTTCTATCCAAGCGGTATACGTGCCAGCTGACGACCTTACTGACCCAGCGCCAGCTACTACTTTCTCTCACCTCGACTCAACTGTGTCACTCAGTCGTCAGCTTGCCTCTCTCGGTATTTACCCAGCGATTGACCCACTTGAAAGTAACTCTTCAGCTCTCGATCCAATGATTGTAGGGGAAGAACACTACCGAGTCGCCCAAGGAGTTAAGCAGACATTGCAACGATATAAGGACCTCCAGGACATCATTGCCATTCTTGGTATTGAAGAACTCTCAGAAGAAGATAAGCAGACTGTGTACCGTGCTCGAAAGATTCAACGTTTCATGTCTCAGCCTTTCTCAGTAGCGGAAGTATTTACTGGTGCTCCAGGAAAGTATGTAGCTCTGGCTGATACTATCCGCGGCTTTGGTGAGATTCTTGATGGAAAGCATGATGATAAGGCAGAAGGAGCTTTCTACATGAAGGGAAGTATAGACGAGGTTACGGGCTAATAAATATGGCTGAACAAAAGACGTTACAACTAAATATCGCTCGCGTCGACGGCTCACTCTTTATGGGTGAGGTGGTTTCGGTGACAGTGCCCGGAAGTGAAGGGGAGATGACACTGCTGCCTGACCACACACCACTAGTCTCAGCTCTACGAGCCGGAACTATCACTTTGCGAAAGGCTGATGGTGAAGCTGAAGAATTTCCAGTTGTCTCCGGTACTCTTGAAGTGAGTAAAAACTCCGTCACGATTTTACTTTAAAAATAAAAACAGCCCGGCCGTTGGCCGGGCTGTTTTGTTTGTAATTTAGTTGGTTCTAAAACTCCCCGTAATACTTGAGGGTCTTTTGTTGCTCGTCGTAGATGGCAGCGCGGATAGATTTTTCGGTCATCATGTCGGTGTGGTTTTCTGGTGCAGAAATGAGAAGAGTAGTAGCCCAAGCATCAGCTGTTTTGGCTGATAAGGCCTTTACAAAGACCGCTAGGCCACTTTGGCTACTCTGACCGGCTTTGGTGTCTATGATGTGGGTATAGACCTTTCCAGCGTTTTCCCAGCGGCGTTTTTGGGTAGTTGAAGCGGCAAAGCCTTCGTTCAGTAAGGTGGTTTCTTTCAGGTAGGTATTGGCTTCGCTTGGATGCTCCAGATAAATAGTAATTGGTTTGCCAAGGTCTGAGGTGCCATACATGTCCCCACCACCGTTTATCAAAAAGCACTCAAGGTTGTGCACTTGCTGCAGGCGAAGAGCAATCAAATCAATTAAGTAACCTTTACCATACCCGCCAATATCCACTTGGCCAACTGAGAGGATTAACTTTTCTGGAGTGATAGAAAGGGAGTGGGTGGGATCTGGAGTGGTCAATGATTCACTCTTTGGGGTGAAGGAATATAGGGCGTCGTAGCCACTTTGTTCCATCGCTTCGCCTACTAAGAAGTTAAAGACTTCGTGAGTGTCGTGATAGAGACTAAGTCCATACTCCAAAATTTCAATAGTTTCAGCGTCTGGGTTAGGAAATTTATGGGCGGCATTGAGTGTACTAATAATTGAGTCGGGATTAAAGCGCGAATAGCGGTCCTCAAATTTAGTAATAAAAAGGCGCACGTCGTCATAGACTGTTTGCGCCTTTTCGGTTGATATATCATCAAACACCTCAACCCACCACTGTGTACCTAATCCAGTAATGGTGGGGAGCGTAATCATAGCTATGATTGTTGCGTTCTAATAATTTCTAAAGCTTCGTTGAAAGCATTTGAGGTGAGGGATGCGCCACCAACTCGTGAGAGAGAAATGTCGTTTAGGGGCTTGCCAATAACTTCAGCTTTATAAGCGCCATCAAAGCGTTCCTGGTTTGGGTTTGAGAATCCTTCACCGTTGTCGTACACAACATTTGCATCGGTCACTATGCCACCCTCCACTGTTAAGGTAACGTCAATTTCTAAAGTGGTGCGAGCTGGAGTTTGGTAAGTAGCAGAGCCGCTAAGTACCAGGGCATTGCTGGCTGTTTCATCATCAAGACTAGTGGTGTCAGCTGGTGTTTCTTCCTCAGTAACTACTTCCATCTCTGGTCGATTTATCTCTGGCTGTACTGTAGTGACTTCCTCCTTGGGACTGACAGTAAAGAAAACCACACCCATGATGACAATAATGACCCCTAAAACAGCAACTACAATTGGCATAGTGATTTGATTAATTTAGATAAATAAATATGTATGTATTATACTAACTTTACGTTAACTTAGTAGCGTTGCTTTAGTTACGTTTAGTTATTGTATATGTACGCACAACTTCAACTTTTATTTCAAAAAATAGCCCAAAAGATTGATGCAACGGCCATGTACCGCACGGTCACTTTGATGCTGGTTTTCCTGGTTATTTGCGGCCTTGGCTTCGGTGTGTTTGGACTAATACCATACACCCCTCTTGAACAGCTGGTTTCATTGGTAGTAGTGTTGGTGACAGCATTATTGGTGAACAATGTTTTGAGTAATATTTGGCGAGTGCCAATTAATGTCGAGTCAGCAATTATTACTGCGCTCATCATTTATTTTTTGGTGATACCAGCACAGTGGTCGGATCTCGGTGACACCTGGGTAATTGCTGTGGTGGCAACGATTGCGATGTTGTCTAAGTTTCTTTTGGTGTGGCGCAAACAACACTTAGTAAACCCGGCTGCCTTTGGGGTGTTGGCACTAGCGATTGTATACGCTGTCTTTCCGGTCTCTGGCTACTTTGAGTCATCGTGGTGGACTTCGCGAGTGGAGTTTTTGATACCACTTTTACTAGCTGGGGCGGTGGTGGTGAGTAAGGTTCGTAAGTGGGTACCAGTCTTGGCTTTCTTGAGTGTAGGCTTGGTAGTGTTTTTGTTTGAGCAGTGGCGTTTTGGTCTTGAAGTCTTACCAAGTATCCCACTTTATTTTATCTCCAGGCCAAGTTTGTTTTTAGCGTTCTTTATGTTGACTGAACCGTTTACAATGCCGCCGACCAAGAAGTTGCAAGCGACCTATGGGGCTCTAGTCGGCTTTATATCACAAACCACTTTGTTCTTGCCGTTTATAAAAATGACCCCAGAGCTGGCATTAGTGCTGGGTAATTTATTTTTCTACCCGAGTACCCTTAAGCAGAAATTAATTCTGCCACTAATAGCTGGCAAAGAGATTGCCAAAAACACCTTTGAGTTTGCTTTTAAAAAACCGTCTGACCTACACTTTGTTGCTGGACAGTATTTGGAATGGATGCTCCCACATCACGGAGTTGATAATCGAGGAATTCGTCGTTACTTCACCATTGCTTCGGCTCCGTCAGAGTCTGAACTAAAAATCGCGGTAAGATTTGGTGAACGGGTGAGTACATACAAAGAGGCACTGCGTACACTGAAGGCGGGGGAAGTGATGGTGGCCAGTCAGTTGGCTGGGGATTTTACCCTTCCAGTCGATGAAAGTCGTAAGGTAGCAATGGTGGCGGGTGGAATTGGAATTACGCCGTTTATTAGTCAGGTTGGCGAGATGGTGGCAATGAATTCAGGGCGTGATTGCGTGCTATTTTCTTGCAACAACACCTTAGCTGAATCGGCCTACGTGGATTTCCTTGATAGTGCCGCCGAAAAGATTTCACTTAGAGTAGTGCAGGTGCTGGCTAAAGAAACCCTAGCGCCACATGAGGCAGGCTACCTAACTGCAGAGTTAATAAAAAAGCACACACCAGATTTTTTGGAGCGGGAGTGGTATCTCTCTGGGCCACCAGGGATGGTCAATGCCTACGCGGGGCTTTTGCGGAAGATGGGTGTACGAAGAAGCCAAGTGAAGCGTGATTTCTTCCCAGGGTTGGCGTAAATGAAAAGAGCAGCTGCCTAAAGGCAGCTGCTCTTTTTAGCTTTACCAATTTATTGGTTTGCTACCGTGCTGTTTCAAATATTCATTGGTCTGGCTAAAGTGCTTACAGCCAAAGAAGCCAGTGTAGGCGGAGAAGGGTGAGGGGTGAGGAGCGGTGAGTACTAAATGTTTTGTTTCGTTGATTAGTGACTTCTTCTCTTGCGCAAACTTACCCCAGAGCAAAAACACCACATGCTCTTTCGCTTTTGAAATTTTTGCAATAACAGCGTCAGTAAATGTCTCCCAGCCAAGCCCTTGGTGTGAAGCTGGTAAACCTGCTTCAACGGTCAGGGTGCTGTTTAGTAGTAAGACACCTTGCTTGGCCCAATGAGTCAGGTCACCAGAGGTGTTGGCTGTTTGTCCAAGGTCACTTTCAAGTTCTTTGTATATATTTCGCAGAGAAGGTGGAAGCTTTTGTTCACCTGGTACCGAAAAGGAAAGGCCGTGCGCCTGCCCCACTCCGTGATAGGGATCTTGCCCAAGAATCACTACGCGCACATCAGCAAAAGGGCAAAGATAAAAAGCTTTAAATATTGATTGTCTATCAGGGTAGATGGTTTTAGTTAAGTACTGAGCTGATATTTCTCCTTCCAGAGCTTTAAAATAGGATTTTATAACCTCCGAAGTAAGGAGGGTGTGCCAGTCGTTAGGGATAAGATTTTCCATATATATGGGCGATTGTAGCGTGTTTTTAACTCACTCGCTAGACATTTTGCGTATGGTACACTAGTTCACATATGCGAGAATCACACATCAGAAGCGTCTTAAAAGGAGTTACTTGGCGAATTATTGCTTCGGCTACCACTATGACGGTGGTGTATTTTGTGACCGGAGATTTAGCTTTGGTAGCAAGTGTGGGAGCGGTAGATGTGTCTGCCAAGCTACTTTTTTATTATCTGCATGAGCGCACCTGGGGTAAAGTCAGGTGGGGTTTGTTGGGAATTGAGCCAAATATAAAATAATTCGTATTACTTTTGGCAGTTTGGACAGAAGTGCGTGCCGCGACCAGCGACGCGCGTTTTTTGTATCTTGGCTTTTTTGCAGCGGGGACAGAGTGTCCCTTGTTTACCAAATACTTTGAGATGCTCTGTAAAATTTCCGGCGTGTCCGTTGGTGTCAGCGAAGTTTTGAAAAGTGGTCCCGCCAACTTCAATTGAGTGGAGCATAATTTTTCCGCCGGCTTTGATTACCGCCTTGGCTTCTTTGGCAGTGAGAGTATTAGCCTTGCGATCAGGACGTATCTTGGCCGCAAACAGCGCTTCGTCAACATAAATATTTCCCAAGCCGGCCACAAAACTTTGGTCTAATAAAGCCGCTTTAATACTAGTGCCGCGACGCTGTAGTTTTTCTGTAAAGGAATCAAAATCAAAATCAGCACGGATTGGTTCTTCTCCAAACCGACCTCGAGCCGTAGCCACTTCACCAGCAGTTGCGATTTTGAGGTAGCCAAACAGGCGCATGTCGTTAAAAAACAAAGAAGCACCATTACTAAAATGAAGGGAGATGCGGGTGTGTTTGTTGGGTAGGTCTCTGCTGTCTGTGTCAGACATGGAGTGTCCACCACCAACAATACTCTTTCTTTGGACGAAGAAAAATTGCCCCGTCATTTTGAGGTGGCCGAGTAAGAAGAAGTCTGGTTCTTTAACAAAGCTAAAAATCATCAGTTTTCCCACTCGATCAATGTGAGCGATTTTTTTGCCCACCAAAAGGGAAGCGAAGTTAGGGTGATGATTAGTAGATTTGGGATGCAAAACAACTACATCAGTAATTTTTTTACCAACGATTTTCCCTAATAATTGGAGGCGGACACTTTCTACTTCTGGCAGTTCTGGCATGGCCTTAATAGTGCCGCAAAATTAGATTTTGGCAAATCTAGATTCAGTCAAGAGTGTGAGAATCTACAAAATGTGAAGGTTCTAAGTGCTACAATAAAAATATATGGAATTACTCAGCGGCCTTTTGGCAAAAGTATTTAATTTTTTAGCAGCATCAGTTATTAGTAGTTTGGCACTTTTTGGTACTGGTGCAGCTTCAGAAACACCTAAGGTAGTAGAGTCAGTACCAGTTGCTGAAGTAGTTGCACTCACTAATGCTGCCACTTATCAAGCCAAGACAGAAGTTACAGCTCCAAGTCCAACTGGAGAATTATTTAGTACCACGGTAGTGACACCACACTTTGCTGGTTGGTCTGAATCAGAGTTTCAAGATTTCTTGGACGCCCGCTTCGCTGGGCTGTTGGCACATGTCTATTGGTTACAAAAGCATGATAACGATGTCGAAGTGTCACGCAAGGATAGGAATGAGATATTAGCCTTTGTTGATAAACAAATTGAAAAAACGGCTGATAACTCTGGAGACTCAGACAATGATTTGTCGGCTGATTTGTCAGCTTTGGATACTCGCTTACTTTCAGTTGAGGCTGATGTAACAAGTCTCTCGACATCGTCTCCGAACACCTTCTTGGCTCTCACTGATACTCCAAATTCATACACTGCCGGACGCGTGATGTTTACTGATAGTGGGGCGACAGCTCTAATTGATAGTGCCAACTTCACTTTTGATGGTACTAATCTCGGCCTCGGTGCCCAAAGTAAAATTGCTTTTGGTGGTACCAACTACCTATACGCATCTTCTACTAACGACTCAATTGTCTTTGGTGAAAACGCCGGAGCTACTTTTACTAGCGCTACTACCAATAACATTGCCATTGGATTTGGAGCGGGACGATACGCCTCTACTACTGGAGCTGATACTAATGCTTATGTAGGTTACTTGGCTGGACAAAATAACACCGGTTCAAACAATAGCTTTTTAGGACCTAATGCCGGTTTTGGTAATATCGGATCAGATAATAATTTTATTGGTAATCAAGCTGGATACAGTAGTGCTGCCTCAGTTACTAACTTGATTGGTTATCAAGCTGGACAAAACAATACTGGCTCATATAGTAACTTGGTTGGTTATCTAGCTGGACAAAATAACACCGGAGCACATAACAACTTTTTTGGTAGCTCAGCTGGACTAAATAACACTGGTCTACAAAACAACTTCTCTGGACTTAATTCTGGACAAGATAACACTGGCTCATACAACAACGCGATTGGTGTTAATGCTGCCGAAAACAACACTGGCTCATACAACAACGCGATTGGTTATAATGCAGCTCTTAACAACACCGGTTCATACAACAACGCGATTGGTTATCGAGCTGGCTACAACAACAGTAGTACACACAGTAACCTAATTGGAAATTATGCTGGTTTCAACAATAGCGGTACTTACAATGATTTAATTGGGTATCAATCTGGCTTTTATCTTCAGTCTACTTCTTCGGTAGCAATTGGTGGTGAATCTTTACATGGAAATAGTGCTTTTGCAGCCATAAATAACGTTGCTGTTGGCTTTGAAGCTGGCTATAACGCTGAAACTGGTGCAGACAATAATATTTTTATTGGGTACCAATCTGCTATGAACGTTACTTCTGGTGCCAACAATATTGTGATTGGTTATGCGGTTAATATTGCTTCAACTACTGGTTCAAACCAGCTAAATATCGGTAACCTCATCTTCGGTACTGACATTGATGGTTTGGGCTCATCTATATCTACTGGAAATATTGGTATTGGTACCACTACTCCGTCAGAAAAGTTGACTGTGGATGGAACAATCCAATCTACTGCCTTGCTTGGAGGTTCGACCAACCTCACTACCGATGCTAATGGAAATATTATCCGCGACCCATCAGACGCTAGGTTGAAGGAGAATGTTGTTACTTTGGACAATGCCCTTGAAACTGTCTTGGCTCTGCGTGGAGTGCGTTACCAATGGATAGACAAAGCTCGCTTTGGTGATCAGACTGAAATCGGCTTTATCGCACAAGAGGTAAACGAAGTTGTGCCTGAGGTGGTACTGCAGGGAGGTGAATACTGGTCACTCAATAGCAAGAATCTAGTAGCGGTGGTTGTCGAGGCAATTAAAGAAATTTGGGCCAGGGTGCTAGGGCATGAAGAGCGACTTAATGAACTGGAGGCAGAAAATGCTGTACTCAAGGCTCGCCTTGAAGCGGTGGAGGCCGAGGTGGGAGTGGAGACACAACCAGGCGCCACTAACGATGAAGTGCAACCAGAAGAAACGTTAGCACCAATAGTCGGCACTACTACTGATACAGTAATTGAGCCAGCACCAGTAACTGAATCAGAAACAGAACCAGTTGTAGAAGAAGTGGAAGTTGTTGAGGAAGTTCCAGTAGAACAAGAAGTTGTGGTTGAAGAGGTGGTAGAAGAACCCGCTATTGAATCAACACCTGCACCAGATCCAACACCAGTCACTACTACTGAAGGACAATAGGAAGCTTTGGCGGTATTGAGTGGTATAATTATTTTTATGAAAGACAATATCCCAAAACAAAAAATCAACCAAGCGCAGATGAATCATTCACAAGACCAGGTGCGTCGAGTTGCTTCTAGAATGGAGGGTTCAAAAAATCACGGCAACCGTCCAGTCCAAAAATCAAAGAAGGGTTAATGCTAGATATCGATTCACAAATAAAAGCGCCTGAGGCGCTTTTATTTGTGGTCTTGTCTAGATTTGTTTAGAGTGAGATTGAACCACTGCTATCTTTTTCAAGCCCTTCTTCTTTTGGAAGAGTAATACGACAAGTAGTTTTGGCGGTAGTTTTAAAGTCTGCCCATACTTGTTTACGCTCTGCCTTGAGTTCAGTGTGAGCGGCCTTCTTGGCTGTCTTCCAGTCTGCCCAAGCGGTCTTTATGGCTTTACTGCGTTCAACTTTGTCTTCGATACCCCAAGCGGCTACTAGGGCTGTCTTTCGAGCGGCTAGGGCTTCCTCAACATCTTCGTTAAAGGTAGTAAAGGCAGCAGCAATTCCATCTTCTCGAGTTGAGACAGCGTCTTGCATGCAAGACAGGTCAACTGATTTATTGGTGAGTTTAGCTGTAGCAGCTGAACTATAAAATGGGAAAAGCGCTAGGATAATTGTGCCAATAAAAAATCCTACCACTGCCTTGTTTGAAATAACTTGTGTACGCATATTATGTGTCATATATTATTAATGCTTATAGTATAGGACATCTGTCCATGTGGTGGAGTTACTTTTGGGGATAGGGATTCTTGGTAAAGTTGCCTAAAATAAACCTATATTTACTAATTTGCTATTGTTTTATATTTGTATACACTAGCGACAACATACTTATTAGATGTAAAACACTATTATGGAAGATGAAATTTTGGACAATGAAGAATTTGTAGTCAAGGACAGTAACGGTAACCTTTTACAAAATGGTGATACGGTTTTGGTGATTAAAGATTTAAAAGTAAAAGGTGGTTCGACCATCAAGCGTGGTACGAAGGTGCGAGATATTCGCCTGTCTGATGAGGCTGAAGGGGTGACCGGAAAGATTGATGGTATGAAAGGGGTCTATATTCGTCCAGAGTATGTAAAGAAGGCTTAGGTTTCAAAGTTTTTTAGATCATATGTCACATCCGTTTGAAAAAATGTTTGATCGAGCAATTAAGAAAAGTACTCCGCTGGAGAACGCTGTTTTAGCTGAAGCTGAAAGACTGCGTGAGAAAGGCTATTCTCCCGAAGAAATTATGGCTGTGCTGCGTAAGCTAGAGAAGTCCTTGATAGACAAAGACGAGGCTGAGATAGTGGGGGAGGCGGTAGAGGAGTTTTCAGTGCACGTTGACGAGGAATAGTTTTTTAAAACTAAGCAGACAAACAAAAACCGCCCCCTCGGTTTTTGTGGGGACGGTTACATAGCGCCGTAGCGGCCGAAGCTGTATTTCGTGCACTTGCAGGCTATATGCAGAGTGGCCAGCAATACATAGGCCCAGACCAGAAAGGCTTTCTGTTGCAGTTCTTCAGTGTTGCTGGTAAAGGTAACCAGAAACAATAAAAGAACTAAGGCAAAAAGCATGAGCAGATAGCAAATGTATATGACGAGTTCCAGCGCCTGCCGACGTGACTCTCTGTTGTTTAGTAACCGAAGCCATTTGTATAGCAGGACGTGTTCAATCACAAAGCTGAAGAAAGCCATCACGAACAAATCAATGACGGCCGACGGAAACCAGTTCTGATCTTGGATATCTAGAAAAATCCAGATTGGAATAGACCAGATTATTGAAAAGGAAATCCGGGGCGTCAGTGCCAAATTTTTCCACATGACAGTTCTCCTAAGGCTGGGTTGATGAGAGGAACAGTTTTGCCCATTATGCCCGATGAGAGATTACTGTCAAACAAACAGCTGGCCCCAATAGCTAATTAAAAAGACTGAAAATAGGCGTAATTCTATGTATCATTGATGATACATAGAATTATGTATAAATAGTTGCAGAAAAGTGAATAATTTAAACAAATTAATTAGCATCAGGACCCAGTTGTGCCTGTTATGGGGCGTAGATTAAACCAGCGTAATCCTTGAATAATTTGCTTATTTAGGATTTTAAAGGCAGGCGGCCCGTTCTTTTTTGTCTGGATAAAATTCGAAAGTTAGCCACATCTGATGCTGTATACTAAAGGGTATTAAACGACAGCAAGGATTATATGGAAATCACACAAGAAAAACTACACGAAATGCTGGTACCGCCAGGGCATATTACCGAGGAACAATTCAGTAGTGCTGTAACTGAATCTTTAAACAAGAAAATCTCTCTACCTGAAGAGTTGATAGGGCAAGGTTTAATTTCAGATAAAAACTTAGGCCGAACCATCGCTGATTTTTTTGATATTCACTTTGTTGATTTGGGTGAAGCAGTAACTAAGTATGAGTATCTGTCACTCATGCCTGAGATAGTAGCTCGTGCCCAGCGGGCCATTGTGTTTGATGTTTCCGATAACACTTTAAGTCTGGCTACCGATCAAATTGATAACTACGAATTTTTTAGATTACTGGAGAAAAAAACTGGTAAGAATATTTCAGTATTTTATGCCACCTCACGTGGTATAAACACGGCTCTAAGATCCTACAAAGGTGATTTACATGACAAAATTGAAAAGCTCATTAACGGATTTTATGAGGAGGGTCACCAGGAAGGAGACATTGTTCGTTTGATGGATCTGTTCTTGGAATACGCATATGATAACCGCGCCTCAGACATACACATTGAACCACTGGAGAACGACGTTCTAATTCGGTTCCGTGTCGATGGTCTGCTGCATGAAGCAGTGCGCTATCCAAAGTCACTGCACGATAAAATCATCTTCCGTATAAAGATTATGGCGCATATGCAGACTGATGAGCATGCGGCGGCGCAAGATGGAAGATTTGAATACCACAACCTCGAAAATGATTTTGATGTTCGAGTCTCAATTTTGCCAGTGTCTGATGGAGAGAATGTGGTGATGAGACTATTGGATTCTCATGCCCATCAATACACGCTAGAAAATTTGGGACTAAGTCACACTAATTATCAAAAAGTACTAGATGCTGCCAAAAGACCACACGGCATGATATTGGCCGTGGGGCCAACTGGTTCTGGAAAAACCACCGTTCTGTATACCATTCTGGAAAAGCTAAATAACCCCGAGGTGAACGTAATGACGATTGAAGACCCGGTTGAGTACGACATTGAGGGAGTTCAACAGACTCAGGTAAATTCAAAGAAAAATTTAACTTTTGCAAACGGACTACGTTCAATTGTTCGCCAAGATCCAGACATTATTATGGTTGGAGAGATTCGTGATGAAGAAACGGCCGACATCGCCATTAACTCGGCTTTGACTGGACACTTGGTTATTTCTACTCTGCACACCAATGATGCCGCTACCACTTTTCCGCGTCTGACAGAAATGAATGTTGAGCCGTTTCTGATTGCGTCATCAGTAAATATCATTATTGCCTTGCGTCTGGTTCGTAGAATCTGTCCACATTGTAAAGAAAGTTACATTGTTGAAGCGGCTGAATTAGAAACTTTGACACAAAATTCTCGAGCGATGGACTGTGATAGTTTAAAGGCTGTCACCAGTGAAAAGGATATATCACAGTTAAGACTATACCGAGGTAGGGGGTGTAAGGCCTGCCAAGATACTGGGTATATCGGACGAATTGGTATTTATGAAGTTCTAGAAGTTGATGAAAAAATACGGCTACTAATCACCAAAAAAGAAGCGGCTGATGTGATATACAATCAAGCTCTAGAGTCAGGTATGGTGCCACTTTTGTGCGACGGTATCGCCAAAGCTCTTGATGGCACCACTACTCTGGAAGAGGTAATTAAGGTTGCCGGCACATAATTATATGAATTTATTTAAAGGTGTATCAGCACAAGACAAGGTTGATTTTACAAAGAGTCTGTCCATCATGCTCAAGAGTGGAATTTCAATTAACGTAGCTTTAGCTGAATTGGCAGAACAAAGTAATTCACCACATTTTTCAGTCATAATAAATCGTGTTTGTACTAATGTTGAAAATGGAGTAACACTTTCTCAAGCCTTTGAACGCGAGTCAAAAACCTTTGGAAGTATTTTTGTAAGTCTGATTCGAGCCGGAGAAAGTAGTGGAACTCTTCAGAGTAATTTACAATTTTTAGCTGATTGGTTAACCAGAAGTACCGACCTTAAGCGTGAAATAAGTGCTGCCACCATGTATCCAAAACTAGTTTTTGGGGCCGCGATTCTTCTTGGGGGAAGTTTGGCTGTCTTTATTCTTCCCAAGCTAGTCCCGCTTTTTAATAGTTTAAATGTGGAATTGCCGATAATAACAAAAATATTATTAGCCATTTCGCTTTGGGTACAAAATTACTGGCTGCTCGGAATCATTGGAGTGGTGGCCTTGGTGATGGGTGTAGTTTATGTAAATACATTTTATCGAGTCCGAAAACTTTTTCATACGTTTTATATCAACCTACCATTCATGGGTGAGATGTTAAAAGATTATCAACGGGCCTTGGTGGCACAGCTTTTTGCCACTCTACTAAAAAGTGGGTTGTCACTTAATGAATCAATTCATATTGTGTCGGAGGCGGTTACAAATATTCAGTACCAGGAATCTTTACTTGATATTCATTCCAATATCGTTAGAGGCACCACTCTCTCAGAGTCAATGAAAAAATTTACCTCGCTATTTCCTAACATGATGATTAGTATTGTCTCGGTTGGAGAAAATAGTGGTACTTTGGTCCAGTCGTTTGAATATATGGCAGAATTTTATGCTAAGGAAGTAAATATGCAGGCAAAAAAGATACCGACTATCATTGAGCCAATTTTACTTATTGTCATTGCTGTGGTGGTTGGTTTCGTGGCCTTAGCAATTATTATGCCAATCTATGAAATTACCGGAAACATATAGTAGGCAAAGAAGTGTGTCTGGGTTTACGCTGTTTGAGCTAATGCTGGTAATGGCGATGGTGATAATTATTGGAGTGTTTACATCTTCAATTGGAATTGCTTATTATCAATCACAAATATTAAACGAGACCACCGATAATTTGGTGAGTACATTAAGACAAGCTCAGGGATCTGCTCAGTCTGGCAAAAATAACCACGCTTTTGGAGTTTTTATTGATGAGGATTCATATGTCTTGTTTGAGGGGCAAGATTATTTGTCTCGGATAATTGATCAGGATGTAGTGTTCCCAATTAATTCAAATGTAACAATATCTGGTCCAAGTGAAATAATCTTTACGGAATTAACTGGAAACGCCAATGTGTCCGATACTCTTTATATATCTCTTGGCACCAAAGAAAAACAAATCAGTATCTTAGATACTGGTTATATTGATAAATAATCATGCGGGTCAATAAATTACAACAAGGACAGTCACTCATTGAAATAATTTTTGCTATTTCGGTTTTTGTAATCGGCGTGGTTACTATTGGGTATCTCACTATCGACTCGTTTACCTCCATGCAGCGGGTTACTGACAGTGTGCAGGCGAGACTATTGGCGGCAGAGGGAATTGAAGCCTTGGTTTCAATTAGAGATGCTGGTTTTGAAAATATTGAAGTCGGTACTTACGGCCTTTTATTTGATGCTGGTTTTTGGACACTTACCCCAACCGCTGATGAGAAGGGTAAATTTACTAGAACCATTGATATTCAAGCGGTTGACGAAGATGTGGTAGAAGTTACCTCACTTGTCACCTGGAACGTATTTGGTGGACGGGAGAGAAGTGTGTCGTATGACACACTTCTAAGTAATTGGACACAGACCAAAGGTGAGGCCGGAGATTTGGAGGTTTCAACCGAAAATGTTGCACTTATTTCTTTTGATACTGAAGTGTTTGGTTTGTTTATACAAAACGAAAGTGCTGAAGACCTTACCATTACCGACCTGGCCATTTCTTGGAATACTGGGGCCCTCCTCACCCGGGTAGCGATTGAGGATGTCGAGGTGTTTAATGCTTCAACCTCAGCACCAGTTTCTTCGGGTACAGAGATAGATATAACTGATTACACTATACCAGCCGCTTCGGGTTTCCATCATATTAACTCCATTACGTTTGATTCTAGTGTGGCTGGATCAAATTTGGTTGTTATCTTTACTTTAGGTGATGGCAGCACCAGGTCTGTATACATTTCGCCATAATATTATGAAAAAGTATGTGTTAACCAACCAAAGAGGATTTACGCTTATCGAAATACTTTTGTATATGGCTTTGTCGACCATTTTGGTCGTGCTTATTGGAGGAATTGGTGCCAATGTATTCTCTGGGTTTGTTAAGGTGAAAGCAGCTGAGGAGCTGCGATACAACACACAGTTTGTGACCGAAAAAATTCGTGACTTGGTTAGTCAGGCTGATTCTATCAGTACGCCAGTGGCGGGGGAGTCATCATCGGCACTCACGCTTAGAATGAGCGATGTCTCCAAAGATCCAACCGTTATTGAGGTGGTAGATGGTAGGGTGACGTTGCTCGAAGGTGTGGGGGAGTTACAGTTTATTTCTGGGACAGACGTGGATGTTTTTGGGGTTGAATTTTCAAATATAACGTATGATGAGGGTGTTGGTTCACTGCGAGTGATATTAGAAATGGGGCTGCGTAATCCAGAGGACAGAACCATTTATTTTGCTAGTTCAACCATATATACAACGGTAAATTTGCAATATCCATGATAAAACTAAACCAAGGATTTATAGCTATATCAACCGTCCTAGTGCTTTCGGCTATTTTCCTGTCAATTAGCCTTGGTATGTCGCTGCGAGCTATTGCTGGAACCGACATTAGTATTGCCTTTGCTGAGCGCGAAAAAGCTAGGTTGTTAGCTCATGGCTGCCTAGATTATGCCCGTATGGAACTACAACGCACTTTAGATTATCAGGGCAATGAGGTTATACTAATAGGAGAAGGAGATTGTGAAATTTTCGACATCGAAGGTTCTGGCAATAACAACCGAGTACTGATGGTTGAAAGTACTGTAGGGAATCATACTGTGCGTATTAAAGATATGATAGAACAAATTAGCCCAAACATGATAATACTTTCGTCTGAAAGAGTTGTAAGTTTTTAATATGAGACATTTAAATTTTATTGCCGTAGACGTAAGTGAATCTTCTATTAAGGTTCTGCAGCTTAATGATGACAATTCAATTAAGGCTTACGGAAACGCCCCTCTAGAAAAAGGAGTAGTAGAAAAAGGTCGCATCATTGATGTTGAGACTTTTTCTACTGTCTTAAATGAGGTTTTGAAAAACACCAAACCAAACGTTTTGGCTGACGAAAATAGTCTTCATCGCGCTTTTTTGTGTCTGCCTGAAGCAAAACTTTTTTCTCACCATTGTGTCGTACCAGAAACTGTTAAACAAAACGAAATTGAAGCCTACCTCTACGCTGAAGCTGGTAAAATAATCCCTTTTGAACTTGGTGCACTGTATTCAAATCACCATGTGGCCGAAGAAAAAGGAGTTCGTAATGCCACTTTTGTTGGAGTTGAAAAATCTGTACTAGATAACTATGTCAAAGCGTTTGTTCACGCCAACGTCAGGCCAGCCTTCGTGGGTGGTGAGTTATTCGCTTTAGGAAGTGCACTTTTACCAAACCCAATTGCTGATGAAGATTGTATTGTTATCGATATCGGTGTTCGCTCAGCTACGATTGGGATGTTTGGTACAGATACTGTTCCTAATGACTCAATTCTGTTTCCTTATGGTGGAGAGTACTTCACTAATTTCTTGGCAGAACGTTTAAATGTTAATAAAGAAGAAGCTGAAACATTGAAGCGTGTAAACGGAGTCAATCCAGCTTATGAAGATACTGGTGTGCCAGCAATATTACGGGAGTGTTTGAGCGTAATAACTGACAAAATAAACGAAGCGAAAATATATTTTGAAGCCAAAAGTGGCAGTCCGGTTAAGCATATTATTATTGCTGGAGGTTCAGCCTTGTTGCCGTACATAGAATCATTCATTACAGAAAAAACTGGAATCGAAGCCACTATTGCCAATCCACTCTTTAAAATTAAAGAACACGATGTCTTGCAAAAGGATGCTACGCCAAATGTGTTATTTGCCAACGTCGTTGGTTTGGCTTTGGCTGCTTCTAATCCTGAATTTAGGCACATTAATCTACTGACGCAATACGATCAAGACGAAGAAGTCGTTAGTACCGATTCGTTAGCCATCAGTGACATTCGCTCGCTGGCTGATGTTGCTAGTGTGGCCCATAATTTTTTGAGAAGAGTCAAGGCAGCTTACGTTTTGTGCTTACAGTACCTTAAAATGACAGTCTCAAAAATTAGAGTTAAATTTAAACTGATATTAACTATCGTAGTATTTTTGGCGGCAGCGGTATTTTTAATTTGGGTACTCAAAACATATTTGTAGGATTAATTTGTGGTAAAGTATAAAAAATATGTTAAAAGTTAAGCCACAAGGATTTACTCTCATTGAAGTCTTGCTGGTAATTGCTATTTTGGCGATTTTGGCCTCAATCACTATTATTGCGATTAATCCTGCTCTGCAACTGGCTAAGGCTCGGGATTCGGAGCGTACGTCTGATGTACACACTATTCTCAATGCCATTCATCAGTACGCTCTAGATAATGAAGGCACGTTCCCAGACCAAATTGATACTTATGCACTTGAGATATGTAGAACCGGTAGTTTAAATTGTGATTTTTTGGCCGACTTGTCTGTCCTTACCGACAACCAAGTGTATTTGGTGGATATGCCTCGTGACCCTCGTTGTACCGAGGAGGGCGGGGATGCTTATTGTTCAGTATATGGAACGGGTTACTTTGTCGAAATGACAGAGTCAGGCCGAATCATGGTCTCTTCTCAAAGTGTTGAGACGGAGGATAGTATTTCCGTTACCCGCTAAAAGTACAATAAAGAGGGGATATGTTAGCCATAGTTAGTCAATCTTCTTATATACTTATAGGATAAACAAGACAGGGACTATCGACCCGGTAATAATTATTAAACTGTGAAAAAAAATATATCAAAAGGATTTACTCTCATTGAAGTCTTGCTGGTAATTGCTATTTTGGCCATACTGGCAGCTATAGTTATTATTGCTATAAATCCAGCCAAACAACTTGGTGAGGCTCAAGACGCACAACGTCGTAACGACGTACGGGCCATTCTTGATGCCGTCCATCAATATTCTATTGATAACTCTGGAGCCTACCCAGCTGATATAACCACCTACGGTACTGACTGTATTAATGATGCTGTTGATATTTGTCAGTATGGCGCAGGGTGTACTGGCGGAGTCAGTCTTGATGAGTTGGCAGAAAATGGACTGTACTTAACTGAAATGCCAAATGACCCATCGGGTGCTACCGATACCATCACTGGTTATAAAATCATGATAAATGCTGGTGATCGGATTGAAGTTTGTGCACCAGAGACCCAAGGTGAAGAACCGATTGTGGTAGCCAGGTAGACGTTATTTTAGATTTTAACAAGTCAGAGATTATTCCAGTTACGCTATAAATTTGTCCAAATCGCCAATTTAATTTTGTAATACATGGAGGAATTTTCAGCAGCTATTTATTCAACCAAAGAAGTTGCCTTAAATATATATGAGGTTACTTTTAAGCTCAGTACCCCATTATTTTTTGAGCCAGGTCAATCAATAGAACTGTGTTTATCTCACGCTGCCGCAGATGACAAAAGAAGCGACTGTCAAAAACTTCCTATTGTATCGTCGGTCGATAGCAAGAATTTGCTGACCGTAGTACTTCGTGACACCAACTCTAGCTTCGAACGTTCATTACTGGACTTGCCTGTCGGCGATAAGGTCCTAATTCGTGGACCATTTGGTATTTTTTGTTTACCAAATAAACCACAGCAAGAGGTGGTATTTATCGCAGGAGGAATTGGTATTGCTTCATTTATGAGTATGATCCAAGTTTCTTTAAATAGGAATATTAAAACTCCTGTCACTCTACTTTATGCTAACGTTAATTCAGAGCAGGCTTTATATGTTAAGGAACTTGAAGAAATTGCTAAGCAGAGTGACGCCTTTAAACTGAAGTTGGTGTCGGGAGATATTAGCTCAACTTTAATAAAAGACTCTGTAGAAAACATCACAGACAAACAATGGTTTGTCGCTGGTGCCTCAAATTTTGTCTTGTCGGTACTATATCAGTTGCGGGAAATGGGTGTACCTGAGTCAAATATCTTACTTGAGGAAATATCTGGTTATGGCAGTGTCATGAATCATGTAAACCAGAGAGTGGTAAGAGAAGATAAGCCTAAACAAGTTTCAGCAACTACAACAGTTACTTCTGGCGGCGATACCAGTAATCTTGAGCAAATTATTGCTGATATGAAGTTGAAGGAAGCTGAGCTCGAGAATACCAAAAAAGCTATTTTAAATATTCTTGAAGATTTGGATGAAGAGAAGAAAGCGGTGGAGCGAAGAGTCGAAGAGCGTACCGCAGAAATTAAACGCGAAAAGGAAAAGCTACATCAAGTTACCAAAAACATTAAAAACGGGGTTTTTCTTTTGGATAGTGAAGGTGTAGTTATTTTTGTTAATGAAGGTCTATATCAACTACTTGATTTAAACCAAGAAGAGATATTAATGCCAGAAGTACTAGAAGAAATCTTGGCGTATTACAAGGACACTAATTTTAAAGAGTCATTAACAAGGTGTCTAAATGGTGAAGTATTCACTTTGCCCGAAGTAGAGACTCAGGGTAAGATTTTTGAGATATTTTTTAACAACCTTCAGGTTAAAACTGATGGAAAAGACGATGTAAATTATTTCGTATTGATTACCGACATTACTGATGCAAAGCTACTAGAAAGATCAAAAAGTGAGCTGGTGGCAGTGGCTTCACACCAACTACGTACTCCGCTAACTGCCGTACGTGGCAATATTGAAATGTTAATTGATGAAAGTTATGGCCCGCTGAACGAACAGCAACATGAGCTTTTGTCTGACGTTGATATTTCAACTGCCCGTCTAATTGGTATGGTGAACGACATGCTAGACATCACCAAGATTGAAAGAGGAAACCTTGATATGGTACTTGAATACGTTAGTGTTAAAGAGACAGTTGATTCAATATGTTCCGACTTGGCGGATTATGCCAAGAGACGCGGGGTAGTGATTGAGATAAACATCCCTGAAGGTATTAATGTTTATGGCGACAAGTCTCGGGTGCGGCAAGTCATGCAAAATCTAATTGATAACGCAATTAAGTATTCAAAAGGTACTGGTGTTCTAAAAGTGACCGGTAATGTAGAGGGGAATGACGCCAAAATTAACTTCAAAGACAATGGTCAGGGTATACCAAAGATTGAACAGTCAAAGATATTTAATCGTTTTTATCGAGCCTCAAACGTAAAAAATAATTCCAGTAGTGGTAGTGGACTTGGACTATATATTGTTAAATCAATTGTGGAGCAATTACACGGCAATATTAGATTTGAATCTGAGGAAAATGTTGGTACAACATTTTTTGTTACATTACCAACTAGTGAACAGCAGTGATTATCAGATGCTTTTTGTCTAAATTTTACACCTTAAAAGTTAAAAAAAGTGAAGGTAGATGATATACTAAATTAAAATAGTACCGCACCAAAGTCCTTATATTATAAACAAATAGGATATTGGTCTGGTAATTTTTATAGCAACAAAATTACACATAATTAAAATACCCATGGCGTACCAAATCCTACTTTGTGAAGATGAAGAATTCGTAGCTCGTTCATATAAGCGCAAGCTTGAGCTAGAGGGATTTATTGTGCACCACGCTCACAACGGACAGGAGGCAATTGACATGATCTTCGGTTCAGAAAAGTTCGACCTTGTCTTGATGGACTTGATGATGCCACTGAAGACTGGGTTTGAAGTTTTAACTGAAGTGGTAGACAGTGATAACGAGAGTGTAAAAAAGGTGCCAATTATTGTTGCTTCTAACTTGGGTCAAATAGCAGATATCGAAGAGGCCAAAAAACTGGGGGCAGTAGATTTTGTGGTTAAGTCAAACATATCACTAAAGGAGTTGGTTCTAAAAATCAGACAGTACTTACCACAGTAACCTTGAGCACTTAAGTGGGGTTAATTAGTTCTTTAAAATATATTTATGAAGATAGAACAAAAATTATGGACTGAGGGAGCGGGCTGGGTTCAAAAAAGTGATCCGTTAACTGAAACTCCACAAATTGTATTCGTCTTCGGTGCTCGAGCTCAGGTTCAAAAGCAAGAACACTTTGATTCACTGCGGCAGTCTTACCCTAACTCAAAGATTTTGATGTGTTCAACTGCTGGAGAAATTCTCGATACTCGTGTATACGATAATTCAATATCAGTCACAGCTGTTTATTTCGAAAAAACCAAATTGGAATTTAGCCAAGTTATGATTGGTTCATTAGAAGAGAATGAGGCCAAAGGAAAAGAGGTGGCTAATATGTTGCCAAAAGAAGGCCTCTCACATGTGATGGTTTTTTCTGATGGATTGATTGTAAATGGAACAGAGTTATTAAAGGGAATTACCGCCGGACTACCAGAGAATGTGTCTGTAACTGGAGGTTTGGTGGGTGATGGTGCTGACTTTAAAATCACCTTGGTGGGTGTAGATGAAGTACCAAAAGAGAAGAATATTGTCCTGGTTGGTTTTTATGGTGAGTCACTAAAAGTTGGATATGGTTCTCTTGGTGGGTGGGATACATTTGGTCCAGACCGTGTCATTACGCGTTCAAAAGGCAATGTTCTCTATGAGTTAGATGGTAAGCCGGCGCTAGCCCTGTACAAAGAATACTTAGGTGAGCTCGCAGCGGAATTACCTGGGTCGGGACTACTTTTCCCAATGAAACTTCAGCTAGAAGGAAACCTTGGCGATGTAGAAGTGATACGAACTCTTTTGGCGGTTGATGAAGCTGAGCAGAGTATGACTTTTGCTGGTGATATGCCAGAGGGGGTAGTGTCTGTGCTTATGAAGGCTAACTTCGACCGGTTGGTTGACGGAGCTTCAGGCGCTGCCAAAGCTGGTCGTGACAGTCTTGGAGCTAGTGCTGATTTGGCGATTTTGATTAGCTGTATCGGTAGAAAGTTGGTTCTGAAGGAACGAGTAGAAGAGGAGACAGAGGCCGTTAGAAATATGCTAGGAGAAGATACGGTTATGGCTGGTTTTTATTCTTACGGAGAAATTTGTCCAGTTGCGCCGACTGAGAAGCAATGTCGATTACACAATCAAACCATGACGATAACTACTTTGAGAGAAGAATAGTATGCACAAAACCCTTTTACGACAATTGCAGCGGGCACTTGGAGCAGATCCCGTTCTCACTCCTGAGTTACAGGAGTTATTGCAATTGATTAGTGTTACCTATGAAGGTTTTGATAAGGAAAGGGTATTAAGCGAACGTTCTCTCGAAATTAGTTCCAAAGAACTAAGATTGCTGGTCGCTACTTTGCGAACAATTCTAGATTCGGTTGGAGAAGGTATCTTGGTGCTTGATGAAAATCAAAAAATCGCTTATTTCAACAAACGCTTTGTTGAAATTTGGGAAATTCCAGCCGAACAAATTACTGCTCCACAAACAGAAGTGGTGATTACTTCAGTGATAAACAAAGTTATTGATACTGAGTTTCTTAGACGGATAATTGATCAGGTCAATAGTGGTCAAGAAATAGGCAATGACATTAGAATTAAATTAATTAACAAAAGTGTTGTGGCGGTAAAGTCTTATCCGCAGTTACTTGAAGGCAAAAACGTCGGTAAGATTTGGAGTTTTAGAGACGTCACTAAATACATAAATTTCCAAGAAGAAATTCAAGAAAAGGTTGCTACATTGGAGCAGATGAACAAGACCATGGTTGACCGTGAACTCAAGATGATTGCACTTAAAGAGAAGATTGCTTTGCTGGAGCAGAAACTCGGGAATATTCAACAGTAGAATTTAAATAAAAAAACCACAATTTTTGTGGTAATGAACTAAACCGGGTAGTGAATCTCACTACCCGGTTTTGGGTCGGTGCTATTGGCACAAAAGTTCGTGAAAGAAGATGGCTTCTATCAGTCGGTTTGGTACCCCGTCGGTTTCACCATAGGTCACATGGTGCTTGGTCGGGCGACCAGTTACGCCGTCGGTGCTGACGGCGTGGAGGTCGTCAAGGACAAAGCCGATGTGGCGATGTGGTTTCTTGTCACTGGCCATTTTTGGTGCCCAGAGGACGACGGCGCCAGGTGTTGGCTCATCGATCTCGTACCACCCTGAAGCGTACAAGTCCTCCACCGTTACCGTAACAGTGGTGTGGACACCACCTTCAAGTAGGTTGATGAGGGTAAGCAAAGCTGAGGTGAAGTACGCACAAGCAAAACTTCCATTTCCAATGACGTCAGCGTGTCGCACCTCCTCACCCTGTTGAATCTTTATATAGATTTCCAAGAATTGCCCCGAGCCGATGCTGCCTTTGATCATTGCGAGCAATGTCTGCAAGTGGGCGACTGGGTGACCCTCTTCTTTTAATACAGAGTGCATGATGTGCTCCTTTCAAAGAACAGGTTTTCGATACCTATAAAGTTTAGCACAGGTTGGGATTTTAGTTGGTATAAAAATAAAGAACCGCCTGTGTGGGTGGCGATTCTTGTGGGAGTGATAAAGTCAGACACTGTTTCGGTCACAAGTTGTGCTGAATGAATCCCTCAACATGAAGAGAAGTCAGGCCTTGCGAGGACAAATACTCCGCGGCGGGGCTTCTTTCTCGGCAGATGTACATAAGAACATGAACACCAGTGACTTTTCGCTTTTTAGCGACAAATCTCTGTACGTACATTGTGGGGCGTTGAAACACGCGCTTGAAGCCCTCAGTAGGCACTGCTTCAATATCCCCCGTGTCTTCTCTGATGGGGGTGGTGTTTACGCACTTGGTAAGCTCAAGACGCAGCGTGTTGACATCAACTTTGTGATGGAGCATTACTTTAACAACAGATGGGTCGTCAAGTATTGCAATCAGTAGATGTTCAACGGTGATGATTTCGTGACGATTCATCCGGGCTTCAGCGAAAGCCCTAGCCAGTCTAATTTCAAGATCTTGGTCAATCTCGTACATTATTTCTCCAGTATGTGCTAATTTAGCGAAGGACTCTCAGGACTTACTGAGTATTGAAAGTAGTAAACATTTAATAGGGAGGGAAGTCAAGCGGGACGCAAACAAAAAAACACCCGAACGGGTGTTTTTTTTATTAATAATCGGTTGTTACTTCTTGGCTGTTTTGCCGGCCTTCTTGGCAAGCATCTCCTGCTTAGCTGCTAGACGAGCCTTTGATTTGTATGGACGAGTCTTGGTGTTCTTCTTTGGACTCAATGCAATTATTCGTGTCATGGGGAGTAGTATATATGTAGTTTAGGGTTTTAAGCAATAGGGTGGTTTTGTGGATGTCTTTAGTGTTGTGAGTATAAAAAAAAGACCGCCTCACAACGGTCTCAGGGTGAGATTGGTTGTGGGCGGTCGTCAGGCCTCGAGGAGGGAGCCTTTGCGGCTCAATTACCTGAGTAGGTAGTGTTCCACCAAATGCCAGAGGTAGAAAATTTTTTCACGATGCTCCCAGTCCATCTCCAAGGCATTCCAGTTGAGGAAGAGTGAAACCGGGAGTGACACGAGCGTTACAACGAAAAGGAACGCGAACACGATGATTGCAGCACCGATAGCCCCACTGTTTCCTGGGGACTTTCTCGAACGGTGCATGTCATAGATGAAATACATCCAGAGTGCGGCATTCATAGCGAGGACAAAGTAGAAGTTTCCCCAGAAAGTCATTGCGCACACGGTGAGCAAAAGTACGGCGAATCTGAAATTCATTGCGTTCTCCAGAGTTACGTTTTGGTTCAAAGAACACCCAATTAAACACTGTGGTGTTACTTTGGTCAAGAAATGGCTCCGCGTGCTGGACGGGTTTCGAACCTTGGATTGGTTAAATATTGAAAACGATTTTAGGTATTTTGATATTGCCCTAACGAAATGAGACCCTGCGGTGTGTTGCAGGGTCTCGTGTCGGTCTTACCGACGTGGTTCTTCAGGCATGTGGACGGCGCAGTGGGTTTTGTCCCAGCGGAGCACGAAGATGTTCAGGGATTTCATCACCGAACAGCTCGCGAAACTCCATTGGAGCAAGGTTGTAACGCCGCACAATGTCAGCGAAGACCCGCAGCCCCACTTCAGTGTCGATGTGGTACGAAGTGATACAAGCTTTGCCTTCGCTTGTGGGATCGTCGACGAAACGGTAGCCCTGAGACTCGAGCGACTTGACGAGGCTTTCATCCGTCGGGCGTTCCGAATTCGCACACAAGACATGGCCTTGGTCATCAAGATGTGTGACCCACTCTTCAGGCGGCGGGCAACCGCAGTGGCCAGCGACCCGAATGTCGGTTTTGCCAACAGGGTCGGCGTAGAGTGCTCGTGCGATTTCGAGCGGCACGCGACAGTTGACGACCCAGTAGTACCAGCCGCGCTTGAAGGTCATATCGCCCAGCTTGCCGATGACCGAGTAGGGCACTTCAGTATTACCCTTCTCGATGTCCACGGTGTCGATGTAGCAACGACCCAGTTCACGCCTGATATCCATGTCGCAGTCAGCGACACCAGCCAAATTCTTCATGGTGCAGTCCTTTCTGTGTGTGAGGGGAATCCGAGAGGAACAATAACATAGTTTTACACTAATGTCAATTTATTGCTCCGTGCGGTAGGAATTTCGAAACTTACAGTTTCAGTACACCTTTTGGATTTTCTTTTCGCATGCTCAAGAAAATGCTCAAAAGCTTTTCGAATCCTACACGGAAGCACGGGTAGGATTCTTCCATTACATGGACGGTGCAGCGTTTGGATATTTTGTTCGCAAGCTTCAAAATATCTCAAACCGCTTTTCGAATCCTGACGTGAGTGACGTTTGGTCACTCGCTCCCGGGGCAGGAATTTCTCGGCTTACAGCCGCAGTACACCTTGTCGCTACTTTTTCGCAAGCTCAAAAGATAGCAGGCAAGGTCTTCGAATCCTGCCGCAACAGTCCCCCGGACTGTTGCTCCCGCGGAGCATATAAAATCAAAAACACGCCCTAAGGCGTGTTTAAGATTTTATAGGCTCCGCGGGCAGGATTCGAACCTGCGACCAATTGATTACACTTATTCATACGTTACTGTATGGCGTGGACTATATCATCACCGGACACATTGCTGTGTAGACGGTGCAAGGCGCTTCGAAAGTTTTCACTTCCTACTCCTGTTAAGGATAGTCTCTGAACCTTCATTCAGATGTTATCTGAAAGCTTGGCTGCTGATTGCCCTTGCTTGCGCAATAGGGGTTCCAGCAATTCACCTTGTTTGCAATATTGATTTCTCAATAAGGCTGCTATTTTGAACATTTGTCCAATGTTACAGTCAACTGCTCTACCGCTGAGCTACCGCGGAAGGTGCTCTGTATCAGTTTTCAAGGCTTATTTAGCCTATATGAACTGATAGTCGCCCTATTGTACAGAAAACTCGTGAATATTCAACTGGGGCAAAAGGGAAGTAATACACAGGTGGGCTTTCTGGGAGTACGTAGTATAATGGGGTAGTTAAAAGGATAAATGTTTCGTATGCTTACACTTTATTACAAACAAGATTGCCCGTTTTGCCGTCGTGTCACTGCGGTTATAGATCGTTTGCAATTACAAGTAGAACTCAAGGATGCAGGAGATGAGGCAGTAGAGGCAGAGCTTGTAGCGCGCGGGGGAAAGATGCTCGTGCCGTATTTGGTAGATGACAACAAAAACGTAGAGATGTACGAATCAGATGATATCGTCGCACACTTGCAGGCGAATTATGGTACAGCTAGTAGCACACCGTCACGCCCACGCATCAGTATTTCAGACAATGTGTGTGTGTCGTGTGAGGGTTAATAAAGTATGTACGTCAGAGTAGCGGTGTATCCAGCTTCTAAACGAGAATCGTTTACCGAACAAGGACCACATCGTTATGAAATAAAAGTTAAGGAACCGGCCGAGCGTAATCTTGCAAATAAACGAGTAAAAGAATTACTGGCCACCCACTACAAGACATCAGAGAAGCAAATCAGGTTGGTCTCGGGACATCAGAACAGTCGAAAAATATTTGCGGTACCGGACGAGGTTTAGAAATCTAAGTACAACATCATGGTATTTCAAAACATCACATTTAAGCACACTAACACTGAGGTGGGGAATGGAATGGACGCATACACTACCGAGAAGCTCAATACTTTACTCAAGTATGTATCTGAAGATCAAGAAGCCAAAGCTGAAGTAGAATACGAAAAAATTGTGGCGCATCGTACTGGCCCAGTGTGTCGGGTTGAAGTAAATATCTGGATTGAAGGAGAGTTGTACCGATCTGAAAATACCCAAGCTACCTTTGAAGCAGCAGTCGATGTAGCTCGTGATGAACTTGACCAAGAAATGCGAAAGGCGCATAAGAGACGTCACAGTCTGTTGCGCCGCGGCGGAAGAAAGATTAAGGAGATGATGCGATTTGGACAATAAATAAAAAGCAGCGGCCTTAAG
>MFLT01000004.1:24773-30766 GCA_001781415.1 Candidatus Kaiserbacteria bacterium RIFCSPLOWO2_01_FULL_45_25 | reverse complement strand
GCAAAATAGTTTTTGAAATCAGTTTCGTTTTTGCCTTCAGGAACGATGCGTTCAATGACAAGTTTTTGGTCTTCGGTCAGTCTGGCAGACTTAATCTTAAAACGCTTTTTTTCATGAATGAAGAAAGTCTCAGGCCAACCATCAAAGGCGCAGATTTTGCGGTAGCAAGCCAAGGCTTCTTCTCCGGTCGGTAGGGCAGTAGGGTCAATGGTCAGCTCTGCCATGTCCTTAGTTATTTTGGTGCAGAATGTAGCATCCTCGTGCTTTTGTGGGGCAGGTACAATGGTACCTTTGGGTAATTCCTGCATGACATGAGCGAGTAAGTCGCCACACATCAGGCTGGCGATGCGATCTAATTCTTGTCCAGGGATTGGTACGGGTAGTGAAATTGGTTGCTGATATAAAATTGGTCCATGGTCCATCTCGGCGTCCATTTGCATGATGGTCACTCCGGCCGCAGACAGGTCAGTGAGTAGGGTGCTACGAATTGGACTAGCACCACGAAGCTTGGGTAGTAGTGAAGGGTGGGCGTTGATGGTCCCATACTTTGGAAGACTAAGTAGCCACTCTGGCATTATCTTGCCGTAGGCAAACACTACAAAGAAATCCCAAGTATTATCAGATAGTAGAGTGAGGTCTTCTTTGTGCTTGAGGGTGGTTGGTTGAAAGACTGGAATCTGGCGTTCTTCTGCCCAGACTTTAGTTGGTGGTGGAGTGATGATTTGCTTGCGGCCCACTGGTGCGTCTGAAGTGGTCACAATTAAGCTCGGTACTAGTCCAAACGTTTCTAGTTCATCAAGAGCATTAACGGCTAGCTCTGGTGTTCCGAAGAAGGCGAATTTCATGTGCGTGAAGCCTCAGCTTGATCCTTGTCTTTGATGTCGTCTTTGGTCCAGATTTTTTCAGCGCGGTCGGTAAAGAGAATACCGTCGAGGTGGTCTGTTTCGTGCTGCATGATTTGGGCCAACAATCCGCCAGCACCACGTGTGTAGCGAACACCGTTTTCGTCTGTAGCTTCCATCGTGACATTAGTTGAACGACGAACTAGTCCGTATTGGTCGGGGATAGAAAGACAGCCTTCACCAACAACGTGAGTCTTCTTTGAAACTTTAGTAAAGCGAGGATTAATAGCAATTACGGTTGGGAGACGGTCGCCATCGGTACTCTGGTCTTCAATGATAAACATTCGCTTACTAACACCAATTTGTGGTGCGGCAATAGCCACAGCGGTAAAGCCGTCGATTTTGTAAGTCTTGATAGCATCGCGCAGGTCTTTTAGAAGCTTTTTGACTGTCCCATCAGCAAATTCCTCCGGGGTAATTTCCTCGGCCATGGCGTGTAGGACTGGGTGGTTTTCTGGTACTAGTTTTGCCATATTGTTTGATTATAGCAAAATACCACACGTTTTTGGTTTAGACAATTCGGGCTGGGTCAATTTCGATACGAATAAATGGCGGCAACGATTTAAGGGTCTCGATAAATAAGTGTTTATTTTTGTCTGCGGCCGGGATACGGAAGAGAGCATGGCGGAGAATTTTGGAGTCAGTTGAGCTAGGGTTGCTGTAATAAGACGCTTCATAAGGAGCGGTACCTTTTTTAATCATGGCTTCAACTTCTTGGACAACCGTTTTTTCACCAGTCCAACTCAGCAGTACAAAGACTGAGAATGGTGGATACTTAAGCATTTCACGAAGCTCAATTTCTTCATTATAAAAAACCTCGAGACTACCGTGAGTAGCACTTAATAAGACTGAGTCGGGAGTGGTACGGGTTTGTACCAGTACTTCTTGCTCTGAGAGTTCTCGTAATTCTAGAAGTAGTCTAAATACGTTTTCATCCGCTCGCCAGGTGGGGTTGGAGCGAGTGGCATCAAGCGACACAACAGCACTTAAATCAACACCTTTCATAGTGAGGTATGGTAAAGCCATTTGCGTGCCGACCAAGACGGCGGCTTTGCACTCATAAAATTCCTCCATTATCTTCTCAGCACGTTTACGGGTGCTGGCCGTGATGTGATCTAAGAGAAAGACGCGGTGGTTTGGAAAGAGATTGGTTGCTTCTTCGTGTACAAATTGGATACCGATGCCTCGTGGGCGTAGTCTCCAGCCGCCACAGTCTGGACAGGTGTCAGCGGCGCGAATTTTCTTGCCAGACGTACCAGACACAAACCACCGCTCCTCGTTCCCGGTTTTGGAAATGGTCTTTATAAGTGAATAGGGGGTTTGAGAATCAGGGCAACGGAAAATATGACCACAATCAATACAGGTCACTACTGGTGCGATTCCTCGTCTGGCACCATAGAGGAAGACACGACCCTTACCCTCAAGCACGTTCTGCATCCGAGATTTGAGTTCTTTTGAGAATAGCGCAAATGGCGTCTCAGGAGTTGATTTGTCCTTCTGTTCAATGACGGTTAGTGGGGAACTAAAGGCGAGGCGCTTAGTTTCTTCGTTATAGGTGTTATATAAGTCATTTCGGCGTCTATACTCGTCTTCGGTACGGGGCAGGATGTCTCCGAGAAGCAGGCTTCGTCCAGTTTGCTTGGCGTAGATAGCGAGAGTGGTGCGGTGGTCTAGGTAGGGTCGTTGCTGTCCACGATAAAAGTCACTAGCGGAACGTTCAATCACTACTGAGAGTAGATCTACCCGGTCTAGGTAGGCGTGTGAAGGGGTGGTGATGATGAGCTTGGCTAAGCTGGTGTCCTCGTAGGCTGCATAGGCCTTCCTGCGCTCTGTCTTGCCCTGAGCGGGCGAAAATACCACGAGACGGTCCTCAATGCCGTGGGATAGATTGGCGACAGCATAATCGATATCGGCGCTGGTGGGCACTACAAACACTACCGAACCGCGACGAGCGAGCACGCTCCGGATATGGCTACGGTATGAGACGTACCGATCTTTGACACCAGCAGTGAGGAGTTGGGGTAAGGTATCCTCATTATGGATGAGGGAAGAGACGAGTGGATACTTGTAGTCGCCAGTTCGTACATCAGGGGGAAGGAGTTGATAGAGAATGGCACCAATTGAACTCGGGTAGACAGTGGTGAGTTTTTCGGCGGTGGCGGTGATGTTACTTGGCACTACAGACTCAGGCTTTTGTTCTGGTAGCTTACGCAGAGTAAAGGAAGCGCTTTTAAGCGCACTTTTGTTTTCAGCGACTGGGGTTACTTCAGTCACAATGGCGTTCACTACTTTGCCGCGAATTGGAACAGCGAGAAAGGTACCAATAGCGTAGTTAACACTACTGTAATAAGAAAGTGTGTCGATTTTAGTGCCGCGAATTAAGGGGACTACCTGGATGACAAACATGTTGCGGTATTGTAACAGAAGTGTCTGAAATAGTAGAGAAAAGCCCTGGCGACAATGTCGCCAGGGCTTTTCCGTGCTTATTGTTAGAACTCGTCTAGGTAGGAAACACTAGCTCCAATTGAAGATAGTCGTTCAATCAATTTTTCGTAGCCGCGATTAATGCTGTAGATATTACGCAAGACGCTAGTGCCTTTGGCGCCAAGCATGGCGATTAAGAGGATGGTAGCTGGGCGCAGAGCGGGTGGACAAATGAGTTCAGTGGCCTTAAGTGGAGTTGGTCCAGTGATGTAAATTCGGTGTGGGTCAGCGAGGACTGTATCCGCGCCGAGCTTATCGAGTTCAGTGAAGTAGATAGCGCGCTTTTCATACATCCAGTCATGAATGAGGGTTTGTCCTTCAGCTTGAGTGGCGATAACCGCAAAGAACGGTAGGTTGTCGGCGTTCAGTCCAGGGTAGGGGCGCGAGTGAATTTTTTCTGGAGAGGCTATTAGTTTACTGGCTTTTATTTTGACATCAGCCAATTTAGTTCGGCCATTGTGTGAGAAGTATGGTTTTGAGACAGTGTAATCTAGCCCCATTTTTTGCAGGACGAGTAGCTCAAGTTCCAAAAACTCAATCGGGCAGCGGGTGATTGTAATATTTGAATTGGTGATAATTGCGGCCGCAATAAAAAACATACTGTCGGTTGGGTCCTCAGCCAGTGTGTACTCAATATTGGTATTGATGGCAGCCAGGCCAGTGACGGTGAGAGTAGTGGTGCCAATGCCATCAATTTGTACGCCGAGTGCTTGTAGAAAGACACAGATTTCTTGCACCATGTAGTTGGCGGAAGCGTACTTAATTGTAGTGGTGCCAGTGTGTCCAGCTGCTGCGAACAAGGCATTTTCAGTTACGGTGTCACCTGATTCGTAGAGGATTATTTCTTGTGGACTCTTCGGGGCATACTTTACTTTAAAGGCATCCTCAGTTGTGTCGATAGTGACACCAAAGTTTTCTAGTGCATAAAAATGTGGTCGCACGGTTCGGCTACCGAGTTTGCAACCGCCTGATTGGGGAAGCGAAAACTGGGGCAGGGTATGAATTAGACTGCCGATAAACATCACGATACTGCGAGTCTTTCTGGCGGCCTCAACATCAATATTTTGTAGTGAGAACTTTTTGGGTGGGGTGATGATGACACTGTTGTTCTTCCATTCCACACGGACACCAATACTTTCAAGTACTTCAATGATACGGTGCACCTCTTCGATACGGGGCATGTGGTGGAGAGTAGTCGTGCCACGATTGAGTAGGCTGGCACAGAGAAGGCCAACCGCACCGTTCTTGGAGGTGTTGGTTTCAATCGTGCCAGAAAGTTTTTTATTGCCTTCAATTTGAATGTTAACTGTGCCGGGAGACAGAGTGATGAGGTTTTTGCCAAGAGCCTGACCGATGCGCTTCAACATATCGGCGCTGATGTTTTGCTTGCCAGATTCAATTCGCGCGATGGCGCTTTGGGTGGTTTTGAGTTTTTTGGCGAGGGCAGCCTGAGTAATTCCTTTCGTTTCGCGCATGTCAGCGATGCGGTGTCCAATATTTGTCATGTGAGGAGTATAGCATAGATGCTATGTCTGTGCCCTTTGTCGATTTGTGGAAAAGAGGTACACTAGTCTCACGTGAATTCTATCAGCTATGTTCTGGGATAACTTAACGCCAAAAATCGGTATTGATCTTGGTACCACCAGTATTTTGGTGTTTATTCCTGGCCAAGGCATTGTCCTCAACGAACCGTCAGTGGTGGCGGTGTCTGATGACAACCAAGTTCTGGCGGTGGGGTCTGAAGCCAAACGTATGATTGGCCGTACTCCAGACAGTATCCGCGCTTACCGTCCAATGAAGGACGGTGTTATTGCAGACTACCGAGTGACCGAAGTGATGCTGCGTTATTTCTTGCGCAAGTCACTTAGTCGCTACAATATCTTTAAACCAGACGTCATGGTCTCAGTACCAGCCGGTGTAACTTCAACAGAACGGCGAGCAGTAGTGGAAGCCACCATCAAAGCTGGCGCCCGTAATGCTTATGTGGTCAAAGAGCCGATTTTGGCAGCTATCGGAGCGGGTGTGCCAATCTATGAACCACAAGGACACATGATTGTTGATATTGGTGGAGGAACTATCGATGTGGCTGTCATCTCACTTGGAGGTATTGTGGCCGCCAACTCTGTGAAGTGTGCTGGTAACCGCATCGACGCTTCAATTATTGATTATGTAAAAAAGACCAGAAATCTTTCAATTGGTGAAAAGACAGCTGAAGAAATTAAAATTACCATCGGCTCAGCCCTGCCACTAGAAGAGGAGTTGATTATGGAGATTAAAGGTCGAGACGTACTGTCCGGACTACCACGAACTACTGAGATTCGTACCAATGAAGTGGTGCGCGCAATTGGCCGGGAACTACGTGAGATGGTTAAGGCCATCAAAGATGTTTTTCAAGAGACACCGCCAGAGTTGGCTGCCGATATTATTGACGGCGGCATTATCATGACTGGCGGTACTTCACAGCTCCGAAATTTCCCAGAGTTAGTGCGCCGCCGTTCAGGGGTAAAGGCTCATTTGGCTGATCAAGCACTATTTTGTGTGGCGACTGGTACCGGAATTGCGCTAGAACACCTAGATACCTATAAACGAACGGTTTTGGCAAAAAGA
>MFLT01000004.1:0-24762 GCA_001781415.1 Candidatus Kaiserbacteria bacterium RIFCSPLOWO2_01_FULL_45_25 | reverse complement strand
CCTACGGTCCGCGCTTTTACTTACTTAGCGGGGGATTTCAATTTTTGTGCCCTTCCGCATGCGGTACAATAAAGACAAATGAATGAAGGCGTACCAAAACAATTCTCTTCACCAGAAGAGGAGCTAACTTACTTACGTGAACGCATCGCCGCTCGCGAGCGTGAGCTGCTGTCTCGTAATCTCGAGGCTGACCCGGCCGATACTGAGACAATTGGTCGCCAAGAAATAAAAGAGTATGCGTCATTTACACCGCAGGTTATTTTGGCGCGTGAACACGCACTTGATGAGCCAGCTCTAGCTGCGTCAGTGGAGCAGGTCTCACTATCTCATGATCCGGTAGAAGACATCCTTAATCTCGCCAAAGAAAAGGGGGTACGCAATGCTTTGTCTGTTCTTGATAAGATGCAGAATGCTTACGTGGTCGATGAGGTACATCGCCAAATTGTTGCTTACATCCGCACTGGGGCGTCCATGCAAGACCTCAAAGAAGGCGTGGCGCCGTGGCATATTCTCCACATGACTCTCTATGAGGTGACTTTGCCGGAACTCAAGACCGCCAATGATAAAGAGCTGCAGCTGTCCGAACTTATTGGCATGATGGAGCAGTTATTTGCGGGCTTGCGCACCATTGGTTCACAGCAAATGAATAATCACTTTGTGATTGAAATTGCCGTCGCTGACAACAGTGATGACATCGTGTTTTATGTAGCGGTCCCAAATCAGTTTGTGACTCTTTTTGAGAAACAGACCTTGTCTCTTTTTCCGTACGCCGAGCTGGTAATCCAAGCCCAAGACTATAACGTCTTTGTTGATAATGGCGTTACTGTGATGACTGAAGTTGCTCTTAAAAAGCATCCAATTTATCCAATCCGTACTGTTGATGGTTTTAGTTCAGACCCACTAGCGGTAATTCTAAATGCTTTTTCAAAAATTGAGCGCGAAGGTGGGGGAGCGGCCATTCAGTTTGTAATGCGCCATCCCCAAAAGCGTTATCGTAAAGACTACGAAGACATCATCAAAAATGTACAAAAGGGCATGAAGGCCAGTGATGCTATCTCACGCAGTACCATTAGTGGCCAGCTCATGGCGTCAGTTGGTGATTTATTTTCTAGTAAGAAGAAAGATGAATTAAACGAACCAAAAGATATTGATAGTGAAAAAATCGAGGTGTTCTCACGAAAGATTAAATCAGACATCATCGAAACCAATATTCGCATCGCGGTATCAGCCAAAGATGCTTATCGAGCGGAGCAAATTCAAACCGAAATCGAATCAACCTTCCACCAATTTGATTTAGTTGAAGGAAATAACTTCGTGTTTAAACGTGCTAAAGGCAGTGCCTTGTTGCGTCAACAAAAGGCCTTTGCCTTTCGGGAATTTGTGACGTCTTCGATTATGCCGTTTTCACTAAACGAGCTCTCGACCCTTATTCACTTCCCAGGCAATGGAGTATTGGCCTCACCACAGTTTAAGCAGTCTCACTCTAGTACTGCGCCGGCTCCACTTGATATGCCAACAGAGGGTACCAGATTAGGTACCAACAAACACCGCAATACGGAAAAGCCAATCTATATGACTGAGCTTGATCGCATGCGTCACCTCTACGTAATCGGACAGACTGGTACTGGTAAGTCTAAGTTTTTGACCAACCTCATCATCCAAGATATTCAACAGGGAAATGGTGTTTGTATGATTGACCCTCATGGTACCGACATCGAAGAAGTGCTAGGGGCTATGCCGCCTGAGCGAGCCAAGGATGTCATTTATTTTGATCCATCACGCATGGATAGAGTCGTTGGACTCAACATGCTTGAGTACGACGAAACCAAGCCTGAACAAAAGACGTTTGTGGTCAACGAACTCTTTTCAATTTTCCAAAAACTTTATGGAGCCAATCCTGAAAGTATGGGTCCGATGTTTGAACAATATTTCCGTAACGCCACTATGCTCGTGATGGAAGATCCCGAGAGTGGAAATACCCTCATGGATATTTCACGCGTGATGTCTGATGCTCAGTACCGCCGCTACAAGTTGTCAAAAGCCAAGAACCCAGTCGTGGTCCAATTCTGGAGTGAAATTGCGACCAAGGCAGGTGGGGAAGCTTCACTTGAGAACATTGTGCCGTATATCGTCTCCAAGTTCGACGTCTTTACCGCCAACGACTACATGCGACCAATCATTGGTCAGCAAAAGTCTGCCTTTAACTTCCGGCAGGTGATGGATGAGCGCAAGATTTTGCTGGTCAATCTTTCTAAAGGTCGCTTGGGTGAGATTAACGCCAATCTCATCGGTATGATTTTTGTCGGCAAGATTCTTATGGCGGCTCTATCTCGAGTTGATGACCCGACTCGTTCGTTCCCGCCGTTTTATCTACATATAGATGAGTTCCAAAACGTCTCCACCCCAGCTATCTCATCAATTCTCTCTGAAGCCCGTAAGTACAAACTCAGCCTCACTGTCGCTCATCAATTCATTGCGCAACTGGATCAAAACATCAAAGACGCTGTGTTTGGTAACGTTGGCTCAATTGCTACCTTCCGAGTTGGTTCAGAAGATGCCCAGTTCTTGGAATCACAATTTGCACCTGTGTTTCAAGCTAAAGACATCATGAATGTACCAAACTACAATGCCTTTGTTCGAATGTTGGTTAATGGTGTGCCAAGTAAGCCATTTAGTATGGCCACCATGCCACCAATCACCTCAGATCCAGCGCGTGTTTCAGCGCTTATTGAAGAAAGTGCACAGCGTCACGGTCGTCCACGTGCTGAAGTAGAGGCTGAGATATCCGCACGCTACCAGAAGAAACCAGCCGCTGTACCAACACCAGGTGCTATGATGTAATTACATATGTCAGCTGAATCACTTACAAATGCACCTGAGCGTAATGAGCTCGAAGAAGACGCTGCAATTGAAGCAGAGGCTATTATGGCCCAGGCACGAGCTCAACATAACAAGCTCGAAAAACACATAAGCCAAATCCCAGCCGACGAAGTCGATGACATTGTTGCTCTAGCTCAGGTTTTTGATGAAGCCCTTACAAAATTAAATGAAATTCATCAGAGTATAATTAGTGGTGACCCTATTGATTTAGAAAGTGAATTGGTGGAGCTGCGTAAATTTAGTGAGGTACTAGATAGTGCCCAAAAAAGTATTTTTGAACTCACTACTAAAATAGACACTCTTCCACCTGCAGATGAGCCAGATACTATCCCGGCTCCAGTTGAGGATATGTCGCCAACTAACCAGGCAGTAGAAATTAAGACAGAGGCTCCGGTGAAGGAGAGGCCAGTAGTACAAGCTGCTCCAGCTCGCAAGCGAGTCAAGCTTCATGATCAACATGTAAAAGACTTACGTGTTTTACAACTCACATCAGAAAATCCTTTTGAGATTTTATTGGCGGATGCTCCAGAAGATAAGAGAAGGCCAAAAAAGACATTGCTAGATTTACAGAAGGACATTAAAACCGCCTTTGAAGCCGAGCGAATTCCAAAAGCTGAGGCAGACGCCTTTTTTGCTGAGAGTGGTGTTTTTGAATTACAGCGAAATGAAATTAAAAGTTTGCTTGCATTACTTAACTCTGAAGTAAATAATACAAAAAATAGGAATAATACGAAGTCTGCAGAGTATAGAGAAAAAATTAATGAGGCGTATATGCAAATACGCAATGAAGCCCTGGCTCTGGTTATGACCAGTCGGGCCGATAAGGCAGAACGAAGACAAAATCAAGAGGACGGCCCGTCATTGTCTCAGCGTGGTATTGAAGATATAAAGGGTGATATAGACACAGCGCGGTTTTATCTAGACGAGCTGAGCCAAAGACATGTAGGTAATGACGAATTTCTAGCTAGCTCTGAATATAAAAGAGTTGTAGGTATTTTTAAGTTGGCTGATGATTGTAATGATCCTGATTCCAACATCCTAAATCACAAGTTAGAGACCTATTTGGCTGGCTTGTGGCCAGCGCTTGATGAGCTGACAAACAAATTTACTGTTGGTGCAGGTGCAGAATCTTCAGACCCAGCAGTGCCAGAGAGTGAAGACAATACTGCCTCAGCAGAGCCTGATGTTGATTTAGGTAAATCAGAGCCAGTAATTTCTGAACTTGCCGAACCAGATTTGCCAAAAGCTAGCTCATACGAATTGGCGGTGTTGGCACCAAGTGAGCGAACAATCCAGCGAGAAAAGTCACTTGAGGCTAAGCAGGAGCTCCGTGATGTTAAAAAGCGTTATTATGATGCACTTGAGGTGTATCAGAATGAAGCGAATAGTCGCAGCTTATTTGCCAAGATTAAGTCGCTGGGTATTAAACCTGATCTACCAGAAGCAGTTAAGGCGCTTGAGGCAGAATACCTAGCTCGTCGTAAGGACTACGCGCATGAGCTAGATGCGCGTCTCGGTCAAAGAGGGGAGAAGTTTGAACTTTCACAAGATGATATGAAGCGGGCGTTTGCTCGTAAGTTTATCTTGCGTCCACAAGAGGAACTGTTAAAACTCCAAGAGAGTAATTTCCTCTCACCTGAAGCTCAGGGGAGAATTAAGCGTATTGCAGCCGTGTTGGCAAAGAACAGGTGGGCAGTTCGGGCTGGTTCAGTAGCACTAGCTGGGGTGTTAGGCGCTGCCAGTGGCGGTACTGTTTTGGCATTTGCTGGAGCTGCTGGTTTACAAGGGATTAAAATTGCTAGTTCGGCTGGGGCTGCTACGCTAACCGGTGGAATTACAAATATTCTCACTCAAAAACTTGTCGTTGACAAAACTGCAGCCAACTTAAAGAAAACCACTGAAAATGTTGAGACAAACTTTAATATTGAAGGTATGGGCGCTTTGGCAGGAGAACTTATTAGAGACACCGAGCGCAATATAGCAGCTGAGAATTTTCAGAAATTTACTACAGTGGTAGGTGGAGGCTGGGCTGGTTATGCGACTGGAAGTGGTATTTCTAATTATGTGCCTGAGGTGGTCAACGGAGCTGGCCTTAGTGCAGAAGCGCTTGGAAAATTAGAGACAAGTAAGATTGTACCAAAGGTAATAGACACTCCCGAAACCTCAAAGCTCGGAGTGACCATTGAAGCATCTGCCCAACCAACTTTTGTTAAAGACATAGCTCTTCCGTTTGATAGTCGGGAAGGTGGTTTGGTGTACGAGCACCATGTGAAGGATGTGTCCTTTGGTCCAGAATTTAAACCAGCGGCTTTGACCGATGCTGATACAAAAGCACTCAATAGCTTTATGCGCGTTAAGCTTGATGACATCTTGTCTGATAAACCAAATACCCCTGTACCGGAAGTTGAGCGACAGCTACAGGCCGCTATACAAAAATCTTTTGGTGATTCTCGCTGGTGGTCTGATGCTCCAATTAAGTCAGTAGATATTGGTAAGCTAGAGGTAGTACTCGTATCTGGCAATCCATCAGCTCCAAATATTATTAATGGTGAGTATGTCGTGCAGAAAGGCGACACACTCTGGGAAATTGCCGAAGATAAATTTAAAGATCAGCTTAAAGACTTAGAGCCAAATGAAAGAAAGGAAGTACTAGGTAGACTTTTTGAAAGAGTTAAGGCAGATTCAGGTTTGGTTGAGTCACTCAGTCTTGATAGCAACAACATCGACAAGATTTACGCGGGTGAAAAAATTGAACTTGGTGGCTTGCAGAGTGAACTTACTCAGGTGCTTGAGGACAGAGAGATTATTGAACAGTTCCGAACGTCTGGCCCACTTTCTGTCGAGGCTGACGGAGGAGTTAAGTCTGTGCCAATTACCGTTGTTGAGAAGCCAATTCCTGGTGGTACTGAAGTGTTTGTCGATAACGGACATTCATATACTGAAGCGACTCCAGCCAAGCCAGTTATCACTCCAGAAATTACTACTTCCACCAAGAGCTTCTACGAGACGGCGCCACAACATGTACGTGATGAGATTAGACAACACTTTGCTAGCCCAAGGGATTTTGAGGGTGCGGTTGAACGGGCAGCAGATCGCGTGAGTTCAAGAGCGTATGACTTCCTCGATACCTCCTTCAATAACTACGAGAGTCCATACAATCTCGTTCGTGAGATGACTTTAGAGCGGTTTGAAAATGAAATTATGACCAAGTCAAACCCTGAACTAAGATTTTTCTTGGCAGAAAACAAAATTAAGTATGAAGCCTTTCTAGAATGGCAGGATAAAATAAAAGAACTCAGAAATAATATTCCACACACCAAAACTGACACTATTGGTTCAATGTTTGAGCAGTCAGTATTCCAAGACAAAGTGACCGAGCAGGCAAATCGTAACCTTTATCGCAATTAGTTATGACAACACAAACAACTATTCTCCCAAATCTCTTCACGTTTGATGAAACTAAAAGTGAAGAAGCTGAACGCTTCCTTGAAGAGGTGGGTACTCTTGTGTTTCAAAGTGCGCTTATGCGCTACTTGGCTGCGCACACTGATGAAGAATCAAGTGTCTTTGAAGTCTATGTAGAAGAACACGTCGCTCAGCCATCATTTATGGATGATTTGTGTCTGGAGTATCCAGAGTTTGAAAACTTTTTGAAGGAAGAAATGATGGCGTTTGCTTCTGATGTGCACTCGCTTCAAAACTAATACACAGTTTTTAATTTTAGTTTTAACCACTCACTCGGTGCAGATGGTATGATGTAAATGTTATGGATCAACACAGCTCTTCAGGTTCTTCTTTTGATTTACACTCGCAGGCGGGAGTGATGTCACTTCTCGCTTCTATTCGTGGTAGTCAGTTAAGTGCAACCGCTAAGAATGAACTGCGCGATTTAGTCTTTTTATACACCAACGGTGGTGGCGATAATTCAGTGCGTCTCGCACTTGAACAAAAGCTCGCCACTCACCAGATCACTCCAATTGCGCCAGTTGCTAAGCCGGCTCCAGAGCCCGTGGCAGCTCCTGCGCCAGTACTGTCTTTTGGTAGTTCAAGACCAGCTCCAGTTTTTAAACAAAAGCCAGTAGCAACTCCAGCACCAGCTGTGCCGAAGGCCCCTGAGCCAGTAGCGGCTGTACCGACCCCAGCCCCAATACCAGTTTCACCAACCGAGGTAAAGGTGCCTGTGCAATCAGCTCCAGCTACTCCGACTCCACGACCGGTACCACCGCCACAGCCAATTGCTGAAGCACCAAAAACTGCTCCAGCTATGCCAGCAGCCCCAGCGCCTGCAGCTGCAGCGCCAGTAGAGAATGTTGAATACTTAAATCGAATTCGCGAAATCAAATCTGCAGTAAATAGCAAAGTTGGCAATCCAGTTAATTTGGTTGATATCAATAATGAAGTAGGGCGCGAATACATGAATGCGCTTCTTGATGCTATGAAGCGTCTTAGTGGCGGAGTGGGTGGAATCATTCCTGCCATGGAGCGTCTTGAGACAGCTTTTAAAGCGGTTGAAGTAGCGGTAGCGGAACATGACAAGAATGGCGGCACTATGCCAGTATCATCTGCTTCAGTTTCACAACCAGTGGCTACTCCAACCCCTGCTCCAGTCCCAACTCCTGAACCAGAAAAAATCATAAGCGGTTTTGATGCCATGCCAACTCCCGAGCCGATTCCAGCACGACCGCCAGTCACCCCAGTTACGCCACCACCAGCTCCGAAGCCAGAACCAGTTGTACCACCTGCTCCAAAGCCACAACCGATTGCTGCACCTGTGCCCGAAAAAATCATAAGCGGCTTTGATGCTATGCCGACCCCAGTCCCTGAACCTAAGGCACCAACTCCTGTACCACCAGCTCCAGCCCCAGCAATCCATTCAGTCGCGACCGATGCGAAGATAATGACTCCGGCCGACTTGCCGGCCGCTGAATCAGTAGCCACTAGTATCACTGGTGACCCTCTGATGACTCGTGAAATTGATGATGGACTAGAGCAGCTTCTATCTGACTGGTCTTTGTTTAAGAAGAGTGGATTGTTCGGCACTGGTCCACATGGCCGTGAGCACCCACTTTTCAAGAAAATCGCAGGACTACCAATCCCACTTCTGCTAGCTGGACGATTTGAGGGTTCAACTCAAGAAATAAAACAAAGCATCACTGACTACATGAATGGTTGGCGCTACGAGCAAGGTATCATTTACGAACAGGGTGAACTCTTTGAACACTACTTAAGACGGGTTATCAAACAAATCCTAGATTTGCAAAAAAAGCGTTCGTAAGCATAATGATGTGATGTTAGCGCACCACGCCTATCTCTGCCGAATGCCAGAGGTTACACAAACCAAGGTTAAAACCGTAGCTGATACTTTTGATATACCAGCTACGGTTTTTATTCAGATTGATGCTTTTCTGATTGATGATGTGCGGACTCTGACCGAGAAAGCCTTCATGCGTCCCAGTGAAGGAGATACACAATTGATAGTTGTGTCGCTCACCACTATTACGGTGGAGTCACAGCAAGCATTGTTGAAGTTACTAGAGGAGCCGCCAGTAGGTACGATGTTTTTGCTTTGTGTTCCGTCGTCATTGTTTATTTTGCCGACCTTACTTTCACGTTTTAGTACTCTATCTCTTGAGGTAGATGTGAGTGAGGTGATTGATACAACTGAACTTGATTCCTTTCTGGCACTACCAGTTGGGGAGCGAGTCTCAATGATTACCAATCAATTGGCGGCTAAAGATATGCTGTGGGTGACAACTTTGAAGCGCCAGCTGATTGCCAAGCTAGCCAACAAGTCCTTTCATGGTAATCCAGACAATCTAGCTTTGTTGTACTGGATAGCCGACCACCTCCAGACTCGCGGCGCTTCAAATAAACAATTACTCGAAGAATTGGCCCTAACTCTGAGGTAATCCTACTTCTAGCTGCAAAAAAGTCTTAAAATTGGTACACTTACACTACTTGAAAAATTAATGAATGATATGAACTCTGAAATAAAACAACGTTTAGATGAAGTCGTGGTGTGGTTACAAAAAGAATATTCAGGTATCAGAACTGGCCAAGCCAATCCTGGGCTACTTGATGGTGTAAAGGTTGAGTCATATGGTACCTACATGCCAATTATGCAAGTCGGTTCTATTAGCATTGAAGACGCACGAACCCTTAGAGTGTCAGTTTGGGATGCTAGTCAGGTGTCTGCGATAGAGAAGGCAATTCGTGATGCTGATCTCGGAGTTTCTTTATCAGCTGATTCATCAGGACTACGGGTTATTTTCCCAGAGCTTACTAGTGAGCGCCGGGTGCAACTTTTAAAACTCGCTAAGACCAAACTTGAAGATGCTCGTATTTCAGTGCGTGGCGTACGCGATGAAGAGATGAAGGAATTAGAAAAGGATTTCAAAGCTGGTGGCATGGGTGAAGATGAGAAGTTCACCAAAAAAGAAACTATTCAAAAGAGTGTCGAAGAAACTAACAATAAACTCGAATCATTATTTAATAGTAAGGAGCGAGAGCTTTCGGCGTAATATTTAACACATGTCAATTTTAATTTTCTTCCTCGTCCTGTTTGTACTAATTTTGGTACACGAGTGGGGACACTTCATTGCTGCCAAAAAAACCGGCATGCGCGTGGACGAGTTTGGAATCGGCTTCCCCCCAAAATTATTTGGAGTGAAGAAAGGAGAGACTGAATATACTTTTAACGCCTTACCAATTGGTGGTTTTGTACGAATCTTTGGTGAAAACCCAGCGGCTCTTGAGGACATTGACGGAGATAAGGCTCGGGCCTTTGGTTCTCGTCCATACTGGGCCCAGGCGGTAGTGCTAGTAGCAGGAGTGACTATGAACGTCATCTTTGCTTGGTTCCTATTTTTGGTTACTTTTATGATTGGCGTGCCGACCTTGGTAGAAGAAGCTACTGCCGGTCCAAAAGCCAGTCTATATGTATCTGCGATTTTGCCAGACAGTCCATTATCTGGACAGTTGCCCGCTGGTTCTTCAATTCTAAGTCTCACTAGCCCAACTAGTGAACTCACAGACCCAAAGCCAACTACCTTTAGTGAGTTTATTCAAGCTCAAGCTGGGGTGCCGGTTGATATTACCTACACCTTCGGTGATGAGTCTGGTGTAGTTACGGTAACCCCACAAGCGGGACTTATTCCTGGTAATGAAGAGAAGGTGGCGGTCGGAGTGGAGTTGGCGATGGTAGAGACAAAGTCTTATACAGTTTGGGGAGCGATCACGGCTTCACTGCAGGCGACCTATAGTGGCCTCGTTAATATTGCAGTTGGACTAACTACACTTTTGGTTGATTCAGTCATGGGGACTGCTGACCTCTCACAAGTGGCTGGGCCAATTGGAATTGTGGGGATGGTGGGGGATGCGGCTACTTTTGGTATTGTAGCACTCCTTACCTTCACTGCCATGATTTCACTTAATCTCGCTGTAATTAACATGCTGCCAATTCCGGCTCTTGATGGCGGAAGACTTCTGTTTGTGGTGTTTGAAGCGATTACTCGTAAGCCAATTAATCCAGTCTGGATGGGACGAGTTAATCTGGTTGGGTTTGCGCTATTAATGCTCCTCATGATTCTTGTGACTTGGAGTGATATCTCGAAGTTGTTATAAAATAATCAGCAACTAGACAAAAATCCTACTTGAGAGTAGGATTTTTTTGTACCGCCGTGCGGGGTGTTCTTTGGGAGACAGACATGAAGGTTTACAATGCAACATCATTGCCGATTGTGGTCAGGGCCTTTGCTGCCAAAATAATCACTGAGCCCAATCAGTTCGTGATGATTGATCCTGGTCAGTCAGAAGATTTTTTTGGTCCGGTGTTGGCCAGGTACGGTTTTATGGGGCCGTATCTGTTGATGGGCGACGCACTGGTGCGTGACTGGGGTCCTCTCAAGATAACCCCAGATCAAAAAATGCCAGAGATGGTTCTCCGCCCCAAAATGGCAGGAACGTACAAACAGCCATTCGCTTTGGACCCACAATTGTTTGAAGGTTTTTTTTGTCGCTTTTTACAACGAAGCCCGACTCATTGGTCTTTGACCTCTGATTTTGTGACCAAACCGCAGTCCATCTGGACTGCGGTTTTCTTTTGACCCGCCTCGCGTTTGACGATACAATGGGCGCATCAGTCCCTTTGGAGGGTTTTTTATTCAAATAGTGTTATTTATGTCTACCAAAAGTCTGCGCCAGTCTCAATTATTTACCAAAACCCGTCGTGAGGCGCCGGCTGATGAGGTGGCCAAAAATGCACAACTCCTGATTCGTGCTGGCTATATCTATAAGAACATGGCTGGGGCGTACACCTTTCTCCCTCTCGGCCTGCGAGTAATCGAGAAAATCAACACCATCATTCGTGAGGAAATGGATGCTATTGGTGGACAAGAGATGGTCATGCCATCCCTCCAAGACAGTGCACTTTGGGAAGCTTCAGATCGTTGGAGTGATGACAATGTCGATGTGTGGTTCAAGTCTGAGCTCAAAGCTGGTGGAGTAGTTGGGTTTGGTTGGACACATGAGGAAGTCATTACAGATTTGATGCGCCAGTATATTTCTTCATATAAAGACCTGCCAAAGTTTCCGTACCAAATCCAAAAAAAGTTCCGCAATGAAATGCGCGCCAAAAGTGGCATCATGCGCACACGGGAGTTTGATATGAAAGATCTGTATTCGTTTTCTGCTACTCAAGAACAACACGATGCTTTTTATAATGCCTGTAGTGACGCCTACATGAAGATTTTCCATCGTTTTGGAATTGGTCACATGACCTACAAGACTTTTGCCTCAGGCGGAGCTTTCTCAAAGTTCAGTCACGAATTCCAGACTTTGGCTGAAGCTGGTGAAGACATTGTGTATGTATCAGAGGCTAAGGGAGTGGCGGTAAATGAAGAAGTGGTTAAAGAAGCCGACTTAAGTGAACTTGGTGTAACTGAAGGAGAACTGGAGAAGCGAAAGAGTATTGAGGTGGGAAACATCTTCTCACTTGGGACTAAGTTTTCTGAAGCCCTCAATCTTCGCTTTACTGACGAAAATGGCGAAGAGAAGCCGGTTATCATGGGTTCATATGGTATTGGCCCAGCTCGTTCAATGGGTACAATTGTGGACTTGCTTTCAGATGATAAGGGTATTGTTTGGCCAGAGAGCGTTGCTCCATTCAAGGTGCACTTAGTTGGATTAAATCTCGATGATGCTTCAATCAGAGATTGGGCAGAAGGTATCTTTGATAACTTAACTGATAACGGTATTGAAGTTTTGTTTGATGACCGAATTGAAGCGCGGGCAGGAGAGAAGTTTGCTGACAGTGACCTCATTGGTCTTCCGTATCGAGTGGTAGTGAGTAAGAAGAGTAAGGAGAATGGAACATTTGAAGTGGTGACTCGCGCTACTGGCGAAGTACGACAATTAACCGAAACCGAGTTGTACGCTGACTTTGATAATAATCCCAACACCTAAGTTCTGTAATTCATGAGTTTTTTCTCCAACTATTTAAATAAATTCCTGGCCACTGTATCAACCGATATTGCTATTGACCTGGGCACTGCCAACACCCTGGTGTACGTGAAGGGTAAAGGGATTGTGCTTAACGAGCCAACGATTGTGGCGATTAACAAAAAAACTGGCCAGTTAGTAGCGGTCGGGCAAGAGGCCAAGACCATGCAAGGGCGAACACCACAACACATCGAAGTGGTGCGCCCACTAGTGGATGGGGTTATCTCAGACTTTGAAGTAACGGAAGAAATGCTTGGCTATCTAATTAATAAAGTCCATGCTGATATGCGTACGTTTATCGCGCCTCGTATTTTGGTTGGAGTACCATCCGGTATCACCAACGTCGAGATGCGGGCTGCTCGCGACGCCGCCAAAAACGCCGGCGCCCGTGAGGTGTTTTTGATTGAAGAGCCAATGGCTGCCGCTATCGGCGCCAAGCTCCCAATTGGCAAGGCTGTCGGCAATATGATTATTGATATCGGTGGCGGTACAACTGATATCGCAGTGATTTCACTTAGTGGAATTGTGGTGGCCAAAAACCTTCGGGTGGCTGGAGATCATCTCAATGCTTCAATTACGTCTTATGTTCGTGACCAATTCAAAATCTACGTCGGGGAGAAGACAGCCGAAGAAGCCAAGATTGCCTTGGCTGCTGTAGAGCAAGAAGGTAATGCGAATGAAATGGTGATTCGTGGTCGAGACGTGATGACTGGTTTGCCACGGGAAGTAATTATCACAGCCCGTGATATTCATGACGCGATTGCTAACCAAATTGAGGTAATTGTTGAGGCGACCCGCGCCGTCCTAGAAAAGACTCCACCAGAGGTGTTGGCTGACATCATGCAACGGGGAATTCATGTGTCTGGCGGTGGGGCACTAATCCCAGGCCTTGCTTCATTCCTTGAAGAAGCCCTCCAGGTGCCAGTTATTGTGGTGCCGGACCCGCTGCGAGCAGTAGTGCGTGGCGCTGGTATTGTGATTGAAAACTTAGATTTATATGAAGAAGTACTCATCGACAATGAAGGCGAGTTATCGCCACAACTCACGTAAACCTAGTCGACGTTGGCTAGGGATTGCGCTTGTCACGATTTTACTCGGCATCCTTTTTCCTTGGCTTATTTCCAAGATTTCCGCAGTCGTACTTTATCCTTTTCACGCCACTTCAACTTGGATAAAAACTTCTGATAGCGTCTTGCCACTTTATCTTCGGTCCAAAAGCGAACTTCAGGCCGAAGTTGAGCGCTTACAAACAGAACTAGCCACTGGTGCTGCAGCGCAAACGTCATTTAGTAGATTGCTCCAAGAAAACATGCAGTTACGCTCTATGGCTCGCGCTGGCGGGGAAGAACAGCGATTAGTTGCCAGAGTACTAGCCCGGCCAGATTACCTCGCCTACGACCTTCTACAGATAGATAAGGGGACGTCAGATGGGGTAGTGGTTGGCGCGCCAGTGTATACCGGAGTCGATTCAATTGTGGGCTTGGTTGTTCATGCTACGACTGAGTACGCTTTTGTGGATTTGTTTACTTCACCAGGCTTTGAATCAACCGCTTACATATTCGGCCCTAATGTCTTTGCTCCGATTGAGGGAATTGGGGGTGGGGTGGCCCGCGTTAAATTACCTCAAGGTGTTTTTATAACCGAAGGTCAGTTGGTAATTTTGCCAGGAGTTTCTAGTGGGGTGTATGGTGAGATTGTTAGTGTTCAAAATGAACCCACTCAGCCAGAACAGTACGGTTACATTTCTCCGCCGCTGGCGATGAATAATTTACTTTATGTCTCAGTTGGTCTGAATTCAATTGAGAGTCGTCCAGTTGAAGAAATTAATGAGACGGTTCGCGCCATGCTCCGTGATTCATTGCGACTAAGTACTACAACCATGAGCACCTTTGCTTCAAGTTCACAGATATTTATTGAAGAAGCTGCTACCACTTCGACCACCACGGCTGAGGAAGGACTAATTCAAATAGAATAATATGACAATCCCTTGGCGTATTGCAGTATTAGTTTTTATAACCTGGTGCTTGGTCGCACAGCTGTATTTAATCGCGGTCCCGCTTGCTGTTTGGTACTTATTTAAGGTAGATGGACACGAGCTTATTTTGGTCAGTATCTTGGTAGATGGTTATTATCAAGCCTTTTATGAGGTGCCAATTTTGAGTTTGGCTACCATTGGACTCATTATTTTCTTTGATTTTATCAAGCCTCAGTTATTGATGTATACTGGGGGAAATGAGATGGTTTCGTAAAAAATACACTTCAACCCTTGAGCTCGAGGAGGTGCTCCTTGATTCTTCAAATATTCCGGCTTTCAATCAAGCCCGTCTAGAAGGCAAGCGTGAACTACCAATTCCGCCGCGTACTATGTATGTGGTGGGGGTTACGTCTGCTCTCGTGGCGGCATTATTCTTTAGTAAAATTTTTACTCTGCAGGTGACAGAAGGGGCGGAGTTTCGGGCGATTGCCGAAAACAACAGTGTGAACCAAGCGGTAATTATTGCCGAGCGTGGTGTCGTCTACGACCGCACTGGTGAGATGGTGGTATGGAATGAAGTTGATGAACGAGGTATTCATGACTTTCCGATTCGGGCGTATACCGACCGACTCGGACTGGGGCAGGTGCTTGGTTATGTGAGTTACCCAAAGAAAGATAATCGCGGGTTTTATTTCCGAACTGAATACCTAGGACGGAACGGTGTTGAAGCTGCCTATGACGAACAATTACGCGGCACTAACGGTAGCAAAATTGTGGTGGTTGATGCCCACGGGCAGACGGTAAGTGAGCACGCCATTTCTGGTGGTATAAACGGCAAGGAAATTACTCTGTCTATCGACGCGGAGTTATCTGAGGCGATGTATCAAATTATTTCCACCTCAAGTGAGAAGGCTGGCTTCCGTAGTGGAGCTGCCGCCATCATGGATATTCATACTGGTGAGCTGTTAGCGATGACCAGTTTCCCGTCTTATGACCCTGAAATAATGGCAGATGGCCACGAAGTAGAAATCATTGAGTCATATAACACTGACGACCGACTCCCGTTTCTCAATAAGGTCATTAGTGGAGCCTATACCCCTGGCTCGATTGTGAAGCCGTTTGTGGCGTACGCCGCGTTGTCCGAAGATATTATCGACCCCATGAAAGAAATTGTTAGTACTGGTGAAATTGTAATTCCTAATCCATACAACCCAAGTAACCCCGCTCACTTCACCGACTGGCGCGCTCATGGTGTTATGACCATGCGTGAAGCGATTGCGTTTTCTTCAAACGTTTACTTTTATATAATTGGTGGTGGCTACGGCGACCAGAAGGGTCTTGGTATTACCAAGATGGCGGAGTACTTCCGTCTCTTTGGATTGGGGTCACTGACTGGTATCAATATTGCGCAAGAGCAGGCTGGGGTTGTACCAGACCCGGCTTGGAAGCAAGAAGTTTTCAATGATGATTGGAGACTGGGTGATACTTACTTCACCGCCATTGGACAGTTTGGTTTTTTGACCACACCAGTACAGATGTTGCGGGCGTATTCAGCTATAGCTAATGGCGGAACCTTAGTTGCTCCTCACGTAATAAAAGGGGAGCAAGGCGCTACTACAGACTTAGGATTAAATGAAGAGTATCTTCAGATAGTTCATGAGGGTATGCGGAAGACAGTAATCCTTAATGGTGGTACGGCTCGTTCACTCGAGCGCAGCGACGTGGCGATTGCGGCTAAGTCTGGTACCGCTGAAGTTGGTGCTGGTAATGCTTACGTGAACTCTTGGGCGGCCGGCTTCTTCCCGTACGAAGAGCCCCAGTATGCGTTTATTTTGATGATGGATAAGGCGCCGCGTAGTAACGCGCTCGGGGCCACCCGTATTATGGGAGACGTAGTAGAATGGATGAGCGTCCATCGTCCAGAGTACCTAGGAATCAAGGAAAACCAAGAGAATGAGTAAAAAATTTGACCTGTAGTTTTAAGTGCGTATAATTGGGTAAATTTTATTGTATATGACAGACACACAAGCTTTTTTAACCGCTGAGAAGTTCGATGAGTTGAAGAAAGAGCTGGATCATTTAAAAACAGTTCGTCGTAAGGAAGTAGCTGAGTCCCTCGAGTACGCTCGAAGTCTCGGTGACCTCTCAGAAAATGCTGAGTACCAAGAAGCCCGCGATATGCAGGCAGCTATCGAAGAACGAATTAGTTACCTCGAGAAAACTATCAAGGAAGCCAAGATTGTGGCTCACGAAAAGAAGGGTGGCGTAATTGGACTCAGTTCAATTGTTACTATCCAAAAGGAAAAGGAAAAGGACGGACGAGTTTACACTATCGTTGGTTCAGATGAAGCCAACATCCACGAGAAGAAGCTTTCATACCTCTCTCCACTCGGAGAAGCGCTCATGGGCAAGACTAAGGGTGATGAGTTTACTTTTGAAACTCCGGCAGGAAAGCAGAAGTATAAAGTCTTAAAGGTCGAATAATCAAAACCAACCAAAACCGCCATCTACTTTGTTGCGTTCGTCGCTCACACAGTCAATGTACAACTTGTACACCTCCTGTGTTCGCTCCCTCCGCGCCTCGTAGCTGGCGGTTTTGATTTGGTTTTTAAAAATGTGCTCCTCGAAATTTCCGGAATTTTGAAACCCTATAAAATCAAAAAGACCGGCGCCTATGGCGCCGGTCTTTTGCGTTTTTGGCTTAGGCAGGCTATCATGTTTTCATTATGTCAGCACTAGATGAAGTACGCGCCGAGCGCATCAAAAAACTAAATATCTTAAAAGAGAAGGGAATCAATCCGTATATAGCGACTGTTGAACGTTCACATATGGTGGCGGATGCCTTAGTAGACTTTGAAGCCTTGGCTGAAGAGGCGACTATCGTGACTTTAGTTGGACGCGTGATGATTATCCGGGGACAAGGTGCCATTATGTTTGTGGTCCTCAAGGATGCTTCTGGTACCATCCAGGCAGTATTCAAAGAAGACTGTATCGACGCAGATTTGTTTACTCTATTTAAAGATACTGTTGATGGGGGTGACTTCATTGAAGTGGTAGGTAAGCTCTTCATCACTCAGCGTGGTGAGAAGTCAGTCTTGGTTGAAGGATGGCGTATGGTCACGAAGACTCTGCTACCGCTCCCAGATAAATTTCACGGACTACAAGACGAAGAAGAACGTCTACGTAAGCGTTACCTCGACCTCCTTACTCGTGATGAACTACGCGAGCTCTTTAAGCGTAAGGAGAAGTTCTGGGATGTGACTCGTGCCTTTATGAAAGAGCAGGGCTTTACTGAAGTAGAGACTCCAACCCTTGAAGTCACAACTGGTGGAGCTGAGGCTCGTCCATTTGCTACCCATCATAATGATTACGACATTGATGTTTTCTTGCGTATCTCAGTAGGAGAACTTTGGCAGAAGCGTCTTTTAGCCGCTGGTTTTGAAAAGATTTTTGAAATTGGTCGCGTGTACCGCAACGAGGGCAGTAGTCCAAATCACCTCCAAGAATTTACCAACATTGAGTTCTACCAGGCCTTTGCTAATTATGAAGACGGGATGAAGTTGGTAGAAAATCTCTACCGCACAATTGCACGCGAAGTGTATGGTACGACCAAGTTCACCCGAGGTGAACACACTTTTGATTTACATGATGAGTGGGTACGACTTGATTACGCTGAAGAGATTAAACGTCAGACTGGTATTGATTTAGAAAACACCTCAGTTGAAGAAATCACTGCCAAGCTTCGTGATCTGCAGGTTAAGTATGAAGGAGAAAATCTCGAACGCCTGACTGATACTCTCTGGAAATACTGCCGCAAGAATATCGCTGGTCCAGCCTTCCTTATCAATCATCCAAAGCTTGTGTCACCACTGGCGAAAGAGGTACCAGGTAATCCAAATGCAACACAGCGCTTCCAGCCAATTATCGCCGGTACTGAGGTGGGGAATGGCTACTCAGAACTTAATGACCCGCTTGAACAACATGCCCGCTTTGCTCTCCAGCAAGACCTTATCGATAGGGGCGACGCTGAGGCGATGATGCCTGATATGGAATTTGTGGAGATGCTTGAGCATGGTATGCCACCAGCTTGTGGTTTTGGTTTTGGAGAAAGACTTTTCACTATTCTGGAGGATAAACCGATTCGGGATGTGCAACTATTCCCTCTAGTAAAACCAAAAGTAGAGTAAGCTTCCAAAATTGGAAAATTTCTTTGTCCCTCTACAGAAAATGAAACTTTAGTACCCAGTCAAAACCTCTATGTATCATATACGATACATAGAGGTTTTTGATTTTGTTTTTAAATTAGGTTTCAAACAGTAAAACATCTCTATGTATCACATGTGATACATAAACTTATTAAAATTAACTAACAGGTATAAAAAAGCCACCCTAGGGTGGCTTTTGCTTTGGACAGTGTTCCAGGTCAGAGGATGGTCGCGAAGGCAATCCTGCCGTAGTGCCCATCTTTTTTGTTGGGCAGTAAACGTGGCGTTGAACTGTTCAATTCTAGTGCTAGGTGTCCTCTTCTCAAGCTGTTGAATATGGTGTAGTAATTGCTGCTGAGTTTGATGCCTCTCTGGGCATTTTTATACAGCACCCAAGAGGCGAGGTGGCGGTATGTTACCAATCCATCAAGCTTTCCCTCCATGAAATCATCGTGTTCCGATGATGGTTCAAACCGAGTGTTGAGTACCACAAGTGCTCTTGTGTCAGCAAAAGCGTCGTGTGAAAACCTCCATAACTCATCTTTCAAACCATCGCTGTAGTTTGTGAACTCACGTTCAAGCTTAGCAAGAGTGTTTTGAGTCAGGTCACCCCTTACTGAAGCAGGGTAGTGTGTCTCAAAAAGCTCTTCGGCAAAATGGTTTTTTGGCGCTCCGAGTTGAAACAACAATTTTTTGAGTGGCACGACGGCGACAATGTCGATACCGCTGCCATAGCGACTGCAAGTCACTACTTGTTTGCTGTCACTGATTTTTGGAGCAGCAAGACCGTAGTCGAGTTCCAACTTACGTAACTTGGCTTCAGCCGTCCTGGCTGTGAAGTGATACTCATCTTCAAACATTTTTTCAAGCTTGTATAGCTCGGCAAAAATCTTAGGTGACAAGTACGGCAGCGGTTCTTCTGTACTGACGCCCTTGGGCAGAAAGAAGCGGCGCTTCTTGAATAGCTCCATGGCTACTTGTTGCGCGTGAGCAGCCTGCTCTGGGGTGAACATGAAGTTCATGATGGTGTTCCTTTCAAGGAGTACCGGGTTGTGAAAGAACGAGACGAACGGTGTAGCCACACGGGCTGTACCTCGCCAAACATAGCAAAACCTAGCAGGGAATACAATCATTTGCACCAATGCTACCACCACACCAAACCTGTGGATGAGTCCGCCGCAGCGACAAAGTCAGGAGCGAGGACCCGGACGAAGTAATTACGACAGGCTCGGTCTTCTTGCCATATTTCTTGATGTGATTGTGTGCATAAGTGGATAGACAGTGGGTTGAAGTGGTATACAATGTAGGAGTGGTGGGAGATAGTGGAACATACGGCGAAAGTCGTATAGACTAATCAAGATATGTTAATCGGCGAATACAAGCACACGTTGGATCCCAAGAAACGGCTGTCCTTGCCGTCTAAATGGCGGAAGGAACTTGGGAAAAAACTTGTAGTCACGAGAGGTCTTGATAACTGTCTCTTTGTATATCCGCTCCGGGAGTGGGAGAAGATCACTGAAAAAATTGGTCAACTCCCACTCGGACAGGCGGATACGAGAAGTTTCAATCGATTCTTCTTATCAGGTGCAGTAGAGGCGGAGGTAGATTCAGTTGGACGTATTCTCGTGCCAGACTTTTTGAAAGATTTTGCAACCCTCGGTACCAATGTGGTGCTCGCAGGAATTCACAATCGTATCGAAATTTGGGATGAGACTAAATGGATCGAGTATAAACGCAAGATCGAATCACAAGCTGATGCACTAGCAGAAAAGCTTGGAGAAATTGGCGTCCTATAACTCATCTACCCATGAAGCACATCACAGTTTTACAGAAAGAAGCAGTTGCCGCGCTCGAACTTAGCCCAAATAGCATCGTGGTTGATGCCACTTTTGGAGCAGGAGGGCACGCAAAGCTCATTTGTGAAGAATTAAGTAACGAAGGAGTCTACATCGGTATCGATGCAGACAAGACCGCATTTGAAGGAAACACGCTAGAAGGGAAGCAGGTTGCGCCGACTATCCACTTAGTCAATGACAACTTTGCCAACTTGAGCGATGTATTAGGTTCTTTACATATTAAAAAAGTAGACGCAGTGCTCGCAGACCTTGGTTGGCGGACTGATCAGTTTACCGATGGCGGCAAGGGATTCTCCTTTAATGGAGACGAACCACTGCTTATGACCTACGGTAATCCTGAATCGTACCCATTTACCGCCTACGACATTGTGAATTCTTGGGAAGAAGAAAATATCGCAGACATACTCTACGGCTATGCCGAAGAGCGCCACTCCAGGCGAATTGCTCGCGCGATAGTAGAAGCTCGAAAGAGTGATGAGATAAAGACTGCTAGCCACTTAGCCGCAATTATCGAATCTGCTGTCCCAGGGTTCTACAAAAACGGCAAAATCCATCCCGCCACTAAGACTTTCCAAGCCATGCGCATCGCTGTAAACGATGAGCTTGGTACGCTAGAGCGCTTCATAGCATCAGCCCTAAGTCATTTGGCTACCGATGGAATACTAGCCATCATCACTTTCCACAGTCTCGAAGACAGAATTGTAAAACTGCGCTTTAGAGAATTTGCCAAGACAGGTGAATACTTCATTATCACCAAAAAGCCCATTGTAGCTACCCGAGCAGAGTTATTAGCCAATCCACGTGCCAGGAGTGCCAAGCTCCGAGTCATCCAAAAAATTACGTAACAATTAATATGAACACGAAGCCCCTCCACTTCAATAATCATCTCATCACCACAATGTGTATCGGCTTATTTGTGTTTGCTGTTGTTGCTTATATGTACTTTTTGAGTCTTTCGGTTGTGCATGTGGTTATGCGCAAAGAAGCCTCACAACAAATTGGTCATCTACGTTCTGAAATTGCTAGCTTAGAAGCGACATATATTGAAGCCAAGCACCAAATTAGCGCTCGAGTAGCCAGCCTTGATGGTTTTAATCAAAATCAGAATAAGATTTTTATAAGTAAAAGTGACCAAAGCCTGGTACTCCGCACCACGGCTGAATAGACTATGAGACGGCAAATGGTATTACGTATACGCATCATTACCGGATGCATACTATTTTTGGCCGTTATTTTGATTGGACGACTTTACCAGCTCCAGGTACTGCAGAACGATCACTATACTGAGCGGGCTGAGCGTCAATATATTCATACTAAACAAGACCTCTATTCTCGAGGCTCAATTTATTTTACAACCAAAGAAGGGGAGAAGGTTTCGGCTGCTTCGGTACGCTCTGGCTATGTACTGGCATTAAATCCAGCCAAAATTCTAGATCCACAGTCACTGTGTGAGAATTTAACGACCCATGTTGAGGTAACTATCGAGCGCTGTGTTGATCGGGCAACTCTCGAAGACCGGACTTATGTGGAACTTGATACTGCTGTGAGTGACGCAGCGGCTGATGCTATCGCTGCGCTTAAACTCGATGGCGTACATCTCTACCGTAATCAATGGCGCTATTATCCGGGCGGCAGTATGTCTGCCCGAAGTATTGGCTTTGTTGGCTATACCGATAAGTCTGAAAGTGAGCTCCATGGCAAGTATGGACTGGAGCGTTATTACGATGAGGTCCTCCTCAAAGAAAGTGAAGTTCAATCGGTAAATTTCTTTGCTGAGATTTTTAGTAATCTTGGTGATTTAGTGTATCGCAAAGACAAGACCTTGCGGGGTGACATTGTGACGACTATGGAGCCAACTGTGGCGCGTATGCTCGACTCAGTTCTGATGAAGACTAACGATAAGTATAGTAGTGACCTTACAGGCGCCATCATTATGAACCCGCAAACGGGGGAGATTTACGCTATGAACGCCGTGCCAGGCTTTGACCTTAATGACCGTGGCACTACCACTATTGAGCAGTTCCAAAACCCAATGGTTGAGAATGTGTATGAATTTGGTTCAACTATTAAGGCGCTAACTATGGCAGCGGGTCTTGATAGTGGTGTCATTACACGCACTTCTACCTACTATGACTCGGGTTCAATTACCCTTGATACCTTTACTATCAAGAATTACGATGGCCGCGGTCGCGGCACCGTTGATATGCAGCAAGTGCTCAATCAGTCACTCAACACTGGTGTGTCGCACATTGTGCAGAAAATGGGTAAAGAAAAATTCCGTGAATACTTTTTGAATTTTAAACTTGGTAGTGAGACTGGTATTGATTTGCCAAACGAAGCGTATGGTCTAGTGGACAACCTCGACTCACCGCGTGACGTGGAGTACGCCACAGCTTCATTTGGACAGGGAATTGCGCTGACGCCGATTGCGGCAGCGCGGGCGTTGGCGGCGCTGGGTAACGGTGGGTATCTTGTAACTCCACACTTGGTCTCAAAGATTGAATACCAAGACGGCACTAGCAAAGACATTTTGTATCCAAAAGGGGCACAGGTTATCTCAGCTGAATCAAGTGAAGAGATTTCTCGAATGCTGACCACCGTGGTTGATGTCGCGTTGGGGCATGGTAAATACGCTCTCCCTCACCACACTATTGGTGCCAAAACTGGTACGGCCCAGATTGCTGACCCAAATGGTGGCGGGTATTATGAAGACAAGTATTTACACTCGTTTTTTGGCTATTTTCCTGCCTTTAATCCAAAATTCCTCGTCTTCATGTATACTGTAGAGCCAAAGGGGGTGCAGTACGCGTCTGAGACGTTGACTGAACCCTTCATGGACGTAACACGTTTTTTAATTAATTACTACGCAGTACCACCAGACCGATAAAGTATGAAAAACCTATTTAAAAATTTTGTCGTTTCCGTTCTCACGTTTGAATCCAAGGTGCTCCTCAAGCGCCACAAACCAACTATCATTGCAGTTACTGGTAGTGTCGGGAAGACTTCGATGAAAGATGCTATCTACAGTATCCTGAAGCACCATCACAGCGCTCGTAAAAGTGAAAAGAGTTTTAATTCAGATATTGGTGTTTCACTTACCGTACTCGGCCTACCAAATGCTTGGAATAATCCATTCCTCTGGATTAAAAATCTTTTAGACGGATTGTTTATCGCTTTTTTCAGTCGTGAGTATCCTGACTACCTTATCCTTGAGACAGGAGTAGATCGTCCTGGTGACATGAGTAAGTTGGCTTCATGGCTGTCACCAAGTATTTTGGTCTTAACTCGTTTTCCAGACATTCCAGTTCATGTTGAATACTTCGCCACACCAGAGGCAGTTATTAAAGAAAAGATGCAGCTGGCCAACGCACTGACACCAGACGGAGTGATTGTATACAATCATGATGATGAACGTATTAAAGCTGAGCTTACAGAAGTGCGACAGCAGGCGATTGGTTATGGTCGGTATCTTCCGACTCAGTTCAATGCTGCTGCTGATGAGGTTATCTATAATGACGACGTTCCGGTCGGGGTTGGCTTTACCGTTGGTTATATTAACGAGAGTGTACCAGTTCGTGTCAACGGTGCGATTGGGGTGCCGCTTGTTTACACCTACACTGGCGCTATGGCGGTTGCTGTCCAGTGTGGCATCTCACTTTATGATGCCGCAGCTGCTCTCGCTACACACCAACCACCAAGTGGTCGCATGCGTATCATTAAAGGACTGAAGGGTAGCATCATTCTTGATGACACATACAACGCTTCACCAATTGCGACTGAGCAGGCTCTTGCAACCCTAAAGGAAGTTAAGCATGCGAAGCGTAAAATTGCCGTACTTGGTGACATGCTAGAACTAGGAAAGTTCTCAGCTGGCGAACATGAACGTATTGGTTCGGTCGTGGCTGGAGTTGCTGACGCGCTCTTCACAGTTGGTGTTCGCTCACGCAAGACTGCTGAGGGGGCTCTAGAGTTCGGTCTAGATGAAGAATTTATTTTCCAGTATGAAGAAGGCACCAAGGCTGGTAAGGAACTACAGGCTTATCTACAACCCGGCGACGTTGTGCTTATTAAGGGTTCACAGGGTATGCGTATGGAAAAAGTAGTAGAAGAAGTGATGGCTAATCCAGAAGAGGCCAGCTATACCTTGGTGCGCCAAGACACTGCTTGGCAGTATCGTTAAAAACATCCGGCGAACTCACCCCGGGCTCATGCCACGGGGCATTACGTCGCCGGAATCGGGTGTTTGGGGCTGCAGCAGAATCGCCTCCGGCGATACATGTTTTAATGTCACATTCAGCCCCGAGCTAAGACTCGGTGCATTCTGTGACGAACTAGTAGAAGGGGAGAG
>MFLT01000003.1 GCA_001781415.1 Candidatus Kaiserbacteria bacterium RIFCSPLOWO2_01_FULL_45_25 | reverse complement strand
TAAAAAATAACGTTATTTTATGGATAAAACAGTTACTATTTACAGTACCCCTGTCTGCCACTTCTGCCACGCAGCAAAAGATTTTTTTGCTGAAAACAACATTACTTTTACTGAACACGATGTAGCGGCTGACCTCGAGAAGCGCCAAGAAATGATTGATATGACCGGCCAAATGGGTGTGCCAGTAATTCGCATTGCGGACGACGTCATCATCGGCTTTGATGAAGCGAAGCTCCGAGAATTGCTCGAGATTGCGTAATGATCTGCTAATTGAAAATCATAAAAACCCGCGAAGTATACTTCGCGGGTTTTTATGTATGCTTTATTTTCCGTGCTTAAGAGAAGAGTAGTAGGCGAGTCCGACAAAACAAAGACCAATGAGTCCTGTCACCACTTCAGGAATATGAACCACAAGATTGGCGAGCATGGCAATGGCTAGTCCAAGAATTGCCCAGTGAGCACCATGTTCGAGATAGATTAGGTGTGATAGAGTCTTTTGCTTCACAAAGTAGAGAGTGAGTGAACGAACAAAGTAGGCGCCAATACCAAGACCAGTCACGATGATGATGAGGTCGTTAGTGAGTGCAAAAGCTCCTACTACACCGTCTAGAGAAAAGGCGGAGTCGAGGATGTTAAGGTAAATAAATAATGTCAAACCACCTTTGGCGATGTCGGTTGATTCTACTGAGAGTGAGCCAGCTACTCCTTCCATCACAATAAAGAGCACTAATCCGATTACTCCAGCAATAAGTACGCTAGCTTGATCAGAGTGAGTGAAGAAGGAAAGGGTAGTTAAAAGAATAAGAGCGAGTGCAATTTCAATTGCTTCAATTCTACCCCACTTAACCAAGTGCTTTTCGATAACCTCAATCCAGTGTAGCTCCTTAGCCTTATTGAAAAAGTATTTAAGAGATACCATAAGGAGGAATATTCCTCCGAAGGCCGTGATGGAACCATGGACATCTTCAAGGAGGTGTCCATACGCAGTTGGGTCATTAAAAGCCAGTTGGGTAATATAGATTGGCGAAGCCCAGACTGCAGCACTTACAATCAGAATCGGCAGGACAAAGCGTGTACCAAAAACTGAGAGAAGTATACCCCAAGTTAAAAATCGCTTCTGCCATATGACTGGCATACGCTCGAGAATTTTGGCATTAACGACGGCGTTGTCAAAAGACAAGGTGACTTCCAAGACGGATAGAATAAACACTAGTACTAGTGCTGAGAGACCAGCTTTTACCCCTACGATAGTAAAGGCTGTTAGTGAGATAATAATTGACCAGAAAAAATGGGTATACAGTGTTTTAAGCATGATGTGGGCTATTATAACAGTGGTCTGCTGAATACAGAAACAGTCAGTGGTTTTTTGTGCCCTTACCCGGAATCGAACCAGGATCCTCTCCTTAGGACGGAGTAGCTCTATCCATTGAGCTATAAGGGCGTTGCCTGCTACTGTAGCATAATCGCACATTACAGAGCTAGCTTTTGTTATACTTATACAATATGACACCAGATAATAACCATGAAGAGATAAGGAAACTTTTGGTTGAGAATCAGCGGCTCTTAGTGGAGAACAATCAGCTATTGCACAAAATGCGCCGAGCGGCTTTGTTAGGGTCCCTTTTTAAGATTATTTGGTTGATCATTGTGTTTGGTCTACCAGTTTATTTGTATATGAATTATATTGCCCCAAACATGGACACCATTAAAGAGAACTACAGTGCCCTTGGTGATATTAGTAAAGATACTGGGTATTTTAAGCAGTTGTATGAAAACCTAAGACCGTCAGAACAGAATTAGGATAACAGTTGAAATAAACACCCAAACAGGCTAGAATAGTGCCACTTGCTTGGGTAGCTCAGTTGGTAGAGCATTTCCCTGAAGAGGAAGGGGTCGGCGGTTCGAGCCCGCCCCCAAGCACAATAAAAGACCCCTCAGGGGGTCTTTTTTGTGCTTGGGGAGCATCTGACTAATGTCAGATGCGTGCGGGCTCGAACCGCCGGAGCGATGCCGGAGGCGAGCGAGGCGTGTCCCGCGGCACCGCGTACCTTTGCGAATACTTGGAGCAAAGTACGTTGGTGACCGCAGGATCAGCCCGCCAAACAGACGGCGGAAACACGAAAGTGTTTCCGCCGTTTCTGTTTGTAGCTTGGGGGCGGGCTCGAAGCTCCGGACGACGTTTTGTGAGCTTTCTAGCGAACAAAACAAGGAGGAGCCGACCAAGAAAGCGAGTCTACTTTACGGTACGAAGTGCCGTAAAGTAGCCGCTATTCTGGGTCGAGCACGCCGCCAACACACCTGGTTCCGGTTGGCTGTACTCGCGGCCCTAGCCCGAGGATAGACATCCGGATGTGTTTACAATCACCACAATGCTTCTATAATTAGCCTAGTCTCAAAGTTCTATTGTTTATCGTCAAACCTGGAGGTGTAACCATGAAAGCACAACTGTTGATTTCGTTGGCGCTAGTCGCGCTCCCGGTGCAGGCCAAAATTGATCACAACAAATTAATTTTTAGTGATTGGGAACTTCTCAGCAAGGATGTGATTGTTCTACCAAATTTTCCACGTTATCCAGTACAGCTCTACCCAAATGACCTCGGGGCTGTGATGGCTTGTCGTATGGCTTCTGGTCGCATAATTCATGATGGGGTGGTGACCAAAGCCGTACTTCATTTGGCGGTTAACGGCGGCCTTGTCTATTGTGCCGCTGGTCAGTCGCGTTTTTGGTTTCCAGAATAGGAGGCTTGTTATGAAAGCATTCACAGTTCTTCTGTTCTTGGTCTTTAACTGCTCCAAGCTAACCTCGGTTCCTATTCCAGACTACCAACTCTTGAGTGTGGAGAAGTTCTCCAAACATACCAACGCCAAGCTCATTTTGGTGCGTAACGACACTCTGCGGGCTGTAGAAGTCCACCATGTCGATATCGGATCAGTACTCATCTGTGTGGCTGAGCAGAACCGGTTAGTTCTGCGGGACGTTAGGACTTCAATGTTTAAGCAAAAAGATCACGTGTTGGTCCGCTTCTGGCGTGGAAAGTTTTACTTCTCGAGCGCTTCGGTGTGAGATGCAAAAAAACGAGCTGCCTGTGCAGCTCGTTTTCATATTCTTTTTTATTTACCAGCGACGATATTGGAACGGACTTTGAGTTGGGTGCTGCGGTGCTTATCTAGTTTTGGTAGACGGATCTCGAGTAGTCCATGCTTCTCTTGGGCTTCAGCTTCATCAATTACTACTTCTTCTGGTAGGACGAGAGTGCGAGTGAATCCTCCCCAGAATAGTTCGCGGTGGAAATAGTTGTCGTCGTTGGTTTCTTGGTATTCTTCTCGAACGCCACGGATAGTGACCATGTCGCGAGTGATTGAGATGTCTAGGTCTGTTGGACTCACGCCTGCTACCAAGGCCTTAATGATGATGGCGTCATTGGTTTGATACATATCAACTGGGAGTTCTCCTTCTTGTTGGGTGTGTTCGCCCTGGGCATCAGCGTCCCACTCCTCATCTTCAGTGAAAGTTTCAGTTTCTTGGTCAACCTCATCGCCAAAACGATGCTCTTCATCGAGAATGCGATCGTAATCTTGGGCTGGAACTGAGCCGGTGAGTCGTTCTAGAAATGATGGTTTTTTCATAAAGTTTTATTTACGGATGAGTGGACGCTTCGTTACTTCTAATAATTTTATTTTTTCGAATAAAAGGAACAGGGCTACTATTCCCATCCAGACAAAGAGGAAGATGATTAGAATTCCTCCTCCACTTGCTTCCATTATAAAAAAGTTAAACAAAGCATGCAATAAAATAGCAATGAACAACCCAAAGGTGCCAAACATCACTTTTTCCGCTGTACTGCGATAAAACGCAAAAGCAATAAATACACCAATGGTCGCTGAAGCGAGCACATGGAGCAGTGTAGCCCCTAAGAAGCGGAATGAGCCAGTGACTGCAACGGTTACATAGTCTCCAGCTGAGAGGGGATTTAGCATAAAGAGCGTATTTTCTAGCGCGGCAAACCCGAGCGCAATAGTGATGAGGTAAATGATGTAATCAATTGGTTCATCAACTGCTTTGTTCCAAAAGATGATTATTAACGCCGCAGAGTACTTAAGTACTTCCTCTATGATGACCCAGACAAACATCACGTTGTTTCCAGTGTAGAGATCGATAGCCATTTTTTGAAGAGGGAGGGCTATAGGAACAACCATCATGCCAGCGAGAAAGGTGATGATGATGAGGATAATTGGTTCAGGCCTTTGTCTGTCTTCATGGAGCCAAAACCAAAGCCAAAAGAGTATCGGGATTAGTCCCGCTAAGAAGGCAATAGCAAAATCAGTTGAAGCCATACTTAGTACATTGTACCAGGTAGGACTTCAACTGATGTTGGCTTTTTTGGTTGGTCGGGGATTAAGACCGTTTCTCAGGCCACTTAGCAACCATGAGGAGGTCGGTATCTTTCATAGTTTTTGGTAGTTCTTGCCAGATAGTCTCGGTCACAAACGGCATGAATGGGTGGAGGAGTTTGAGTGAAGTTACAAGATAGTGGTGGAGCATACGTTGACGTGAAGCACGCTCAGCTGGTGTGCCAGCCAAGAGAGGTTTTGATTCCTCGAGTACCAGACTTGCGAAATGGTCCCAAACAAAGTGGTAAATTTTTTCGGCAGCTAGGTCAAAGCGGTCTTTTTCCATGTCAGCATTAATCTCGGCGACCATCGGGTGCAAAAATTCATTTTCAAACTTTGTATCAGCTTCAGTATGTTCAACTGGTGGTACGTAATCTCCGGTATTATCGAGAACAAAGCGAGTAATGTTCCAGAGCTTGTTGGCGAACTTTTTGTAGGCGTTGACCTTGTCTGGGTCTAGGTTCATATCGGTACCAGGTACGTTGTTGACCATAAGACCCATGCGTAGAGCGTCGGTGCCGTACTTCTCTTGAATTTCACTTGGCGCGATTACGTTGCCTTTACTCTTACTCATCTTCTTGCCGTGTTTGTCACGGACCATGCCGTGCAGGTAAATTTTCTTGAATGGTACTTCTCCAGTACAGTACAGACCGAGCATAACCATACGAGCCACCCAGAAGAAAAGAATGTCCTTACCGGTCTCCATGACAGAAGTCGGGTAGAAGTTTTTGAAGTCATCACTCTTGCCTCCAAAATCGGTAGTGGCTAGTGGCCACTGACCAGAAGAGAACCAAGTGTCAAACGTGTCTTGTTCTTGTTCAACTTTACCACCGCACTTGGTACAGGTAGTGATGGTGTTATCAATATCTACCATGCCGTGGTGGCAATCTACACAAACTTTGGCCGGAATTGGAATACCCCAAGCAATCTGGCGAGCAATTGGCCAATCTTCGATATTAGTTAACCAGTGGCGGAAGACACGTTCATCACGCTCAGTGACAAAAGTAAATTTACCCTCATCTAGTGCCGCTAGAGCTTTCTCGGCTAGTGGCTTCATGTTTACAAACCACTGCTCTTTAATTTGTGGTTCAATCTCACGGTTACACTTGTAGCAACAAGGTACGGCGTGCTCGTATTTTTCATCAATTCGTACGAGTAAACCTTTGGCATCTAGCTTCTCAACAATCTTCTTGCGAGCGTCACGAATATCCATTCCAGCAAACTCTTGCGCAATCGGGAGGAGTTTGCCTCGCCAATCGATGATTTGTTCGTAGTCTAGGTTGTGGCGCTTGGCGATTTCAAAGTCGATAGCTGAATGCCATGGAGTGATAGTCATCACACCAGTACCCATTTCTGGGTCACCAGCTTCATCCTTGATAACAGTGGCGGTAATTGGACCATTAATCCATTCAAGTTCGATTTGTTGGCCGTGAGTATATTCTGCGTAACGGGCGTCGTCTGGGTGCATCACTACATACTTGTCTCCAAACTTAGTTTCTGGACGAGCGGTACCAATTACAAATGGTCCATATTGGAAATAATAAAATGGGTCAACTCTTTGCTCGTGTTCTACTTCTAGGTTTGAAAAAGAAGTTTGGTGTTTTGGACACCAGTTACTTGAACGTGCGCCACGATAGAGAAGTCCGTCAGTTTCAAGTTGTTTGAAAGTACTGTATACAATTGTCTTTACGCGTTCATCGAGTGTGAAGAGTCCACGTGACCAATCACACGAAGCGCCAAGAGAACGAATCTGTCCCTCCATGAATGATTTATTGGAAAGAGTAAACTCAAGAATCTCAGCGTAGAGTTCTTCGCGAGTCATTTGGAAGCGAGAGCGACCCTCTTTTTCTAGTTTCTTTTCGTACACCACTTGTGTCTCAAAGCCAGCGTGGTCAGCTCCAGGAATCCACAAAGTCTTTTTACCCTTCATTCGCTCGTAGCGCATCATGATATCCTCGACGGTCACGAAAAGAGCATGACCGGCATGGAGAGAGCCATTAGCGTTTGGTGGAGGCATCACAATAGTGAAGGGTTCGGTTCGGTCACCAGGTAGGTTGTCTGGATTAAAATACCCTGAATCTTCCCAGAGCTTATAAATAGTCGCTTCGTGGGCTTGAGGGTCGTACGGGCTCTTAAAGAGTTCCGGGGTGTTTGGGTTGTTTTGTGGTGTGCTCGCCCCGTTAGAAAGATTCTTATTTTGATTAGTATTTTCTGTTTCCATATGTTGTGAAATTATTTTGCCTTTCTAACGGGTTGAACTCATAACTAAAAAGGTTAGTTTTTCCATACTACCATAAATAAGCCTTATTTGAAGTCTTGGATAGGCTCTTAGAGGGATTGGTTGCCGTCTACTCGGACTGTGTTCATGAAGTTGGTTGGGGTTTCTGCATCTACTAAGTGGGCGTGGCCAGCGAGTGCAATCATGACACTGTTGTCTGTTGAAAGAGACTTTTCTGGTAGAAATACTTGGAGGTCGGGGAAGGACTGTGGGGTAGCGAGGCCTTGGGCGGCATTGCGTAAATATGAGTTCGCGGATACTCCGCCTCCGAGGATAAAGCTTCGAGCCGAGTGTTGCTCTATAGCTTTTATCGATTTGTGGATGAGTACTTCAATAGCGGCATTTTCAAAATCACGCGCCAGTGCAAACTTCTCATCCTCAGTGAGGGTTTTGCCTTCGATGCCGTAGCGCACTGCCGTCTTGAGTCCAGAGAAAGAGAAGTCCAGGTCGCCGGAGTGCATCATTGGTCGTGGGAGGGCGAGGTATTCAGGTAAGTTGACCTCTCTAGCATGAGCAGCCATTTTACTAATCTCTGGTCCACCAGGATATGGGAGGCCAAGTAGGCGAGCGACTTTATCAAAAGCCTCACCAACGGCGTCGTCGCGGGTTTGTCCGATTTTTTGGTATTTGCCCCAATCGGGCATCAAAATAATTTCGGTGTGCCCGCCGGAGACTAGTAGTGCGATTGAAGGAAAGTGTACTTCGGCTAGGTGATGTCCATCAAAGATTGAGGCCAGAACATGACCTTCCATATGATCGACTGGTACTACTGGTACGTTCCATAAGTGCGCAATCGCTTTGGCAAAGTTAACTCCAACCCAAAGGGCTGGCTCAAGGCCCGGGCCACTTGTAACCGCGATAGCGTCAATGGTTGGAATACCGTAGTGCTCATGAAAATGTAGGAGTTGGTCAGCTAAGCCAAACTCACGGTCCAGGATTGATTTAATTTGGGTAGCAGTTTCTGGTAGGTATGGGGCAGCTTCATGTGGAAGGTTACTTTCGTGGAGAGCTTTCTCGAGCATTGGGAGAATGGTAGCGATATGCTCACGTTTGGCGATAGCAGGAAAAACCCCACCAAACTCACGATGAATTTCAATTTGAGAAAAGAGGGCGTTGCCGAGTACCTTGTATGTGGCGTTCGGGAAATCTCCAACAATTTCGACAATCGAAATAGCGGTCTCGTCGCAGCTGGTCTCAATAGAGAGTAGAATCATGGCTCGAACTATACAAGAGAAGAGATGAAGTGTCTATAAAGCGCCGCCCCAATCGGGGCGGCGCTTTTGTTAGGCGTATGGATGGTGTGAATCTTCAATTCGCTTTAGTAGTCCTTCAATAATAGTTTTTTTGGTCTCTTCCGACCAGAGGTTGTCTGGACCCCTAGGATCACGCTTACTTTTTTTGGCAGAGGCCCACAATTCATATTTTTCCTTAACATCACTAAGGGGGATGGTGATGAGCATGATGTCATCAACTTCTGTCTCGTGGATTGAGTTTCTTTTTACTCGCTCAATCTGCTGCTCTTTTTTGGCGGTAGCGCCTGGGTTCAGTGTGAATTGAATACCAAAACTGTGTGGTTCTCCAACCTTAACGCCACGTGTGTAATCTTTTAATTCAAGAATGAAGTCAATTTTGTGTTCAACGTCTTCATATACATCAACACTTTTAATCCTAAATGAAAGGGAAGGGTCATCATGCATTTGTTTGATTAAAAGCGATGTAATCATCTTTTCGGCCAGAATACCTGAAGGCATAGTCTCCAGGTTAAGATTTTTCTCCTTAATGGCTTGGTATGTTTCGCGTTTATAATTATCCGAAAGTGTGTCGACAGATCCATATTCAATTAGTTGCCTATCGTACTCGGCTGCAATTAAGTTACGCACCTGCTTGGACATGATTTCGGTTTGGTCTTCTCGCGGCACGGTATCATCAAACTTCCACCAAAAACCCCACTCGCTAGCGCTCATGACTTCGCCCTTGCTGAGGGTTATGGTTTCTCCACCATTGGTGAATATCTGATATGCACCATCTTTTAGATATAGAGTTTTTGCACCGGGTCTATCCTCAAGCCCTGATTCGTGATCCTTCGCCTCCTCGTCTTCCCAAAACTTTTTTCGCCATTCTTTAAGTTGGTTAACTAAATCTAGTTTTCCTAATTGCAGCTGACGAATTTGGTCCATAGTTTCAGCATCGACAAAGCGCTCAATCATTTCGATAGCATCAGTATCATTCTCCGTCAGTTCTTCTTTGGCTACTGCCTTTAAGGTGGTTTCAAATCGTTCTTTCATATAAGAATTATAGCTTAGAATTGAATATGAGTCAGTGGAGTGCGTGAGGGTGGTGCGTAAGCCCGTTTGTTTTATCGGACACCATTATAAAAAGCCCCGGGTGGGGCTTTTTATAATGGTGTCTTTTTCCACAATTTCCAAGGATGGTTATTTTCATAACTATCGCTCCCACTGTGTTATGTGAGGTGAAAAGTCTACTTGATAATCAGGAATACCGATTGAAATACCGTAAGCGGTCGCTTTGTTATATTGCGCTTTGTCGGAGCGGTCGGTGATGTGAAAAATTTTGTTGCGGTAAATAACAAAGTGCTCTTTATCAGTTTTGAAATCCGCGTACCAATTATGTGTGTGGTCTAGGGCTTTGCTAATTTTTTCTGCAACCCCAACAACTCTCTCTGGTGTAATTTCAACAGTGTGCATAGTCCACTGACTAAACCATGGAGTTTTATGTTCTTCTGTGACTAGTTCGACTTCTGTAGAAACAATTTTTATCTCGTTCAAAATGGACAAATCAGTCAAGCTTTCTTCAATTATTACGCCTGTGAAGTTCATAAATTTTATTTCAACTCTCGGAATCCCTTTATAGGAAAATATAAAGCGGTTTCATCCGAACCCGTCTTTATCGCTCCATCGAATATTTCAAATTCTTTTTCTTTATCAATTTCAAAAGAAAATGTTGCATTGTTTGACAATTGAACAGGTAAACTTTCTTCGCTACTTACGTAAATCTCATGGCTATCACCACTATTCGATTCCACTACCTGTACACCGCCAAAACGGCTGATGCCCATTTGTGTCATTAGTTTTGCTGCTGGATAGCAAGCGGGAGTCAAATTACTGAAATGAGAATCTTCTTCATCGAGAGGATAAAACGCATCGCCTTCATTTTCAAAAGTAGCAAATCGTTTATACATTGGGTCAAAGAGATATACATGCGTTCCGTCACTAATACGCATCCATTGGTGATGAAATGGATGTGAAACTCGTTCGTGCACTTTGCCGTACTGCCCAATAATAGCCTGTGCTTTCAAGTTTGTATGTCGCGCAAGTAACGAACCAAATAGTACTGACTTTGCATCACACATACCTTTCCCAGAAGTCACAATATCACTCAAACTATTGTTGTATTCTGGTTCGTTTATGCCCATTGACCTAATCAACTGTCCGAGTCTGTCTGCAAGCGCACGTACTGCCTCTGGGCTTGCAAAACTACTTTCTCCTTGAAAAAGATTTTTTGTAAATTCAGCCACTTTTGGATGCTCATAATCAAACGTAAACGGAGTTTCCCAGTCCGATGCTCTATCACTAGCGCGAGATAACCAGTCATCTTCGTGTTCTCCAAAATTCCGAAAACCAAACTCAAATTGATAGGCACCAGCCTTCAATTTATAACGTTCGCGTCCCGCTTCGTTCCTTTCAAGAAGCTCTGCACCAGTTAAGAATTGCTGTTTTGGTTGTCGGTATTTCTCCATAGTTGTATTCGTATTTTATCACTTTTTGTATTCCCTTGATAGTGCCGTCGCACTCCAAAAATTTCTTTTCCATATCTTTTCGCCTTTCGGCGGAGGTGTCGGCGGAGGAGCCGATAAAAAGATAAGAAAATTTTTTGTAAGTGCGCCACGCGAGCTTGCTAGCGTGGGCCGAGGCGTCACCACGAACGTTGAGCGCACGGAGAGGTACAAAACCACCACGAGCTCGGCGCGTATGACATCATTTGTTTTGGAAGCAGGTTCGGACTTGGTACAATTAAAGACACCATTATAAAAAGCCCCACCCGGGGCTTTTTATAATGGTGTCCGATACAGGACTTGAACCTGTGACCTCTTCGATGTCGACGAAGCGCTCTACCAGCTGAGCTAATCGGACTTAATTATCCTATTCTGCGTGGCACGATAATAGCATAATTTATTGGTAACTGAAATATTAAGTTCTTGGGAGCTGGCTGTAACTAAAACTGTAAAATGGGAGTAATATTAGATATATGTGTGGAATATTTGGATACATAGGAACTGAGAAAGCAGCACCATTTCTGCTTGAAGGATTACGTACCCTTGAATACCGCGGCTATGACTCAGCTGGTATTTTTGTCCATGGTCACGGTGTTATAAAAGCCGCTGGTCCAATTAGTAGTCTGGAGGCCAAACTCCCCAAAGATATCCAAGGTACTGCTGGCATAGCTCATACTCGTTGGGCTACCCACGGTGCCCCATCAGAAAAGAATGCTCATCCACACCACGATATGAGTGGACGGATTTGGCTGGTCCATAACGGCATTATTGAAAATTACCGTGAACTTAAAGAAGGACTGGCCGTACAGGGAATTACTTTTTATTCTGAGACGGATACCGAAGTGTTGGTTAAGCTCATCGGTTCGTTTTATAAAGGTGACTTACTCGAAGCTACACGCTTGGCCTTGCGAGCGGTGCGTGGTACGTATGGTCTGGCGGTGGTGAGTGAACACGAACCAAACAAAATCATCGTGGCAAGAATGGGAAGCCCGATTGTGCTTGGTCTCGGAAAAGAAGGAAACTTTATTGCCTCCGATCCTTCTGCACTCCTGGTACACACCAAACGGGTGGTGTATTTGGATGACGGTGAAATAGCTAGTGTGAGCAAAGATTCTTTTGAAGTAACTACTATCCGAGGCGAAAAGAAAACCAAAAAATCTGAGATAGTGGAATGGGAACATGAGGCAGTACAAAAAAACGGTTTTGCTCACTTCATGCTGAAAGAAATGTTTGAGGCACCAGAGGTGGTCTTGAACACCCTTCGAGGCCGACTCAATGTCGAAGAGGGTACTGCCAAACTCGGCGGATTGGAGATGGTTGAAGAACGCATTAAACATATTCAGAGACTGCATATTATTGGTTGCGGCTCTGCGTACTATGCCGGAGAGGTGGGGCGGTACATGCTAGAAGAGTATGCTCATATCCCGGTTGAGGTAGAGCTCGGCAGTGAGTATCGTTACAAAAAGACTTACCCAGACAAAAAAGCGGCAGCGTTGTTTGTGAGTCAGTCTGGTGAAACGGCCGATACCAGAGCTTCAGTTGAAAAAGCCAAGAGTATGCAGATGCTCACCCTTGGTATGGTAAACGTGGTCGGCTCAGCCATTGCGCGTGAGGTAGATGCTGGTATCTATAATCACGCTGGCCCAGAGGTGGCAGTAGCGTCGACCAAGGCCTATATATCACAACTTACTGCTTTTGCTCTCATGGCTCTATACCTGGGGCGCCAGCGAGGTATGTCCAAGGCAGAAGGTTTGGATATTGTTAAAGCTTTGCAGTCACTACCTGAGACCATGCGGGCGGTCCTAAAGAAGAACGATGAGATTGCTAAGGTGGCCAAGAAGTATGCACAATATAGAGACTTTATGTATATCGGACGAACGTTTCATTCGCCAATTGCCTATGAAGGCGCTCTTAAGTTGAAAGAGGTTTCGTACATTCACGCTGAGGCGTATGCGGGCGGGGAATTAAAGCATGGCCCAATTGCCATGCTCGATAAAGATTTCCCTGTACTGGCTATTGTGCCGCAAAACGATGTGTATGAAAAAATGATTTCAAATATCGAAGAAGTCCGAGCTCGTCTAGCGCCAGTAGTGGCATTGGCCACGGAGGGAGATCTACAAATCTCAGCCGTAGCTGATGACGTTATTTATATGCCAAAGGTTCATCCACTACTTCAGCCAATTGTGGCAGTGTTGCCATTACAGCTCTTTGCTTACCATGTTGGTGTAGCTAAAGGACTTAATGTTGACCGTCCAAGAAACTTGGCCAAGAGCGTGACGGTTGAATAGTCTGTTTATATCTGTGAAGGGGTATATCTCTAGGCGGTGTAGAATAGTAGTAGAGTTTTTAAATAATCACTATGAAAAATATAACTACAGATCAACTCGTTATTTGGGCTATTACACTTTGTTTTGCATTTACGGTTGGTAAGTACTGGGGTGGGATTGTGGCTTAATTAGTTCATGCTGTTTGAAAATAGGCGCCATTGGCGCCTATTTTCAAATATAAGCAAGCTTGACCAACATTGCCTTTAGGAGTTATATAGTCATAGATTGTCTTAACCTACGGAGGTGTGCTGTGAACTCACTTGATGTGATAGAAACTCTGGCTCGCCTGATAGTAGATCAGTGTGAGCGTACCGCGCGCCTCTTGTTGCAACTTGGTTTGCCAGAGGAGGACAAGCTCAAATTGCGTGCTGGTATTCGTTACGAACTTGATAGTCTGGACTTGGTCTTGCGTTCAGCTGAGCGAATGATGCTCGGGGAGCTTGGCCAAGTGATGGCTTCATTTTCGCTTATGCAAAAGTCAGAGGGCGAGTTGCTCCAAATGGACAAGTCTACCAACAGAGTTGAGTCAAGGTTTGTCTTTGCCGCCCAGCTATCTGGTCTGGAGGCTGAAGTGACTGAGACGCGCGAGCGGATTGCTGATAAGATTGCCGAGCTGAGGCAGCTGGTATCAAATGAGCGGCAACTACTGCTTGGGATGTAGTCCTCAAAAAAGTCGGGCGTTATGCTCGACTTTTTTCTTGACATAGTACCTGGACAGGAATCTAATTAGTGTAGAACTCCCATTTTGGAGCGGGTCTTTGAAACCGCGGAGGTGTGTGATGATTAATCTGGACAAGTATTTTAGTGTTTGGAAACAACGCCTGGCTGCGCTTAGGGCAGCCAACGATAAAATAAAAGTACTCCCCAAAGAAGCTCAGTACATACAGGCACTCATTGTGCGTAACGCCTGCACTGATTTTGTTACGGAGCTGGAATCTGGCTTTGAATCAATTTTGGCTGATTACGTGAGTCGGCAAGACGAGCTCTTCTTGGCTGCAGTAGATAATATTCACTGGACTGCTTTTACAGAAAAGATTCGCCCACCTGACTTGGGTCTTCAAGAGCAGAAAAAAGCTCTGACTGCTGACGTATCGAAGTGGGCGGTTCAAGCAGCCGAATTTGAAGCAAGTGTTATGCAGGTGCAGGCCGTATACATTAAAATGGTCAGTAAGATCACTTGTGAACTCACGATCACGTACGGCGTTTCATTGCCAGCTCGCAAGAAGCGGCGCTGAAGCTCAAATCAAACAGCTCGACCTTGGTCGAGCTGTTTTCAATTTTAATATTTAAGTGATTGATAGGTGTATATAAATCGTTGTCTTAATAAGGCAAAGTTATATACTCAATAGTAATTGTATGTTTCAAAAACTAAAGGATCTGTCTATTACCCAGAAAATGATTCTGGTTATTTTGGTATCTATTTTGTGTCTAGCTTCAACTCTTTACGTAGTTTCTTCTAAAATCCATCCGCAAAGTTATTCAAATATTGAAACCAAAGAAATAATTAAGGATCTGGAAAGAGCTGATGATGCTATTAAAAACCTTTTCCCTCAGCTAACTGTAAAGCTGCAGGACTGGGCAACTTGGGACGATACTTATCAATTTGTTACTGATTTAAATCAAGAATATTACGACTCCAATCTCAAGTCATACAGCATAGCCAATCTTGAAATAAACTCGATGATTTTTGCTAATCCAGAAGGTGGTGTCGTGTTTATACGAGTCATTGATAGTAAGACTGAGGAAGAGGTAGACTCCACCGAAATAAGAGAATACTTTGAATCACATCGTGAACTGATAACTCATCCTGATACTGAGAGTTCTATTTCTGGTATTTTGCAATTCACTAACGGGCCATTTTTATTTACTTCACTCCCGATATTAACGAGTGCCGGGGAAGGTCCAATCCACGGCAGCCTTACGTTCGGAACCTTTATAGATAAAAACGTTATTGCCAAGATTCGTGCTCTCACTCATCTTAACTTGGAAGTCTTTCCATACGGAAGTCCAGATTCTCCTGCTGATGTTATAGCTGCTGAGCAGTCTCTAACAACTGAGAATAATCAGTTCGTTAGTCCACTGTCTGAAGCGTCTATCGCTGCATATAAAGTAATCAATGATTATTATGGGAAACCACTAATCACTTTAAAGATAGAAGAGACTAGAGACGTGTATATGCAAGGAAAGGCCACTCTGTCTTTTTATATGATTGCTACCAGCGCTCTCTTAATCTTTTTCGGACTAATTCTCATTGTGCTTCTTGAACTCTTTGTGGTGGCCCGCTTCACTAGACTAGAAAAGAAAGTGAGGCAGATAGGTGATAAAAAAGATTTATCTATTCGAATCAAAGAAGGGACTAATGATGAAATTGGGGTGCTGGCATCATCTATAAATGGTCTGCTCGATAAAATTGTTGCCGCCGAAAAAGCGGAAGATGAATCAAATGAAAAAGTGCGAGAGATTGGGGAAATTTTGAAAAAACGCTTAGAAGAGACAGAAAAAATGAATAAGATGATGATTAATCGGGAGTTGAAAATGGTGGAGTTGAAGAAAGAAATTGCTGGGTATAAAGCTAAAGGGTTGTAGAGAAAATAGAAAAAACAGCTCGACTAAAGTCGAGCTGTTTTGATTTTAATAATTTGAATTATAGGGAAGATAAGTGTTTAATAGGTTTAGAACTCCCATTTTGGAGCGGTACCTAAAACAGGAGGTGATTATGGACAACAAATTCACTCTTAAGGAATTTGTGTTTTTTGCCCGGCACTTCCTCCTGATCGAGGAGTTGTTGCTTAAAAATCTATTTGAAGGAAAGGCCACATACAAACAGGAGTTGGTGGCCATTTTGGACAGGCTGCAAAGGCTTGAGGAGTGGTTTTTTATCAGACAGAGTGATTATCTCGCCTTGGTTAGGACCGAGTTTTCTTTGCTGGAAAAAGAGATGTGCCAGTCTTTGGTTGACTCGGCTGATGAGAATTTGACCAGCGAACAAATCACCACTTTGATGAGTCAACGTCTTACGCTTATTCACCAAAGCTTGGACGAAGCGGAGGAAGTGATAGAGGATATGTTTCTCAAATTAAATAGTCTGGTTTTGGATATAAAACTAGATGTGTACAATAAGTTCCCGTCCTAGTGGCTCCTGCCGCCACAAGCACAAAGCCGTCCTTCGGGACGGTTTTTTAAATGCTACAGGTAACAGTTATCCGGCTATAGAAGCAATTCAGATTTTATAAACAAAAACAGCTCGCAGAAGCGAACTCCTAGGAGTTGTTTTTGCGAGCTGGTGCTCAGTGCTGTTGGTTCAGGCGTACTTCAGGAGAGCAAAAGGGTCTTCGTAGACCACAAAGACCTTGCCGACCTGCAGGCCCGAGTCGTCGATTGACGAGACCTTGATGTTCGGCCCCTGCGCCGTCACGTACACGCTGTGCGTACGCTCCGTTTTCATGTCGGCCGTTGCGATGAAGTGCGCGCGGTAGGTCCTTCCACGGATGTCGAATTCGACATAGGGGTCGCAACCACGCTTAGCGACTTGCCGACGACTCGGCCAATGCACGCGCGACACGAACTTGCGGACACGGGAAACGGGAGAGGAGACTTTGACGAGTTCCATGAGACTTTCTCCAGGTGGTGTTGATAGGGACACTGTCGCTTTCTGGGCGGACATTGTTGACACAATAGCACGTTATGTGCTGTTTGTCAATGTTAATCTACGGAGAATCGTCCCGCTTTTTCTGTACCCGTTGTGACACTAAGTATTACGAATTGGAACCAACTTGTTAAGGAGATGAAGTCTTGGAGGGGTTTGGGAAGTAGATAACAATTACTAATATTCTAGACTAGCTATCATCTTGGCTACAATTTGTTTAGCCTCATTATTATTTGGAACAACAATGTCTAAGCCATACACCTCTTGATATCCAGTATCATTGTAACTTTCGTTGACATAGTATTTTTTTGTCTCTTCAAGCAAAACTGTCTTTATAATTCTTTCTTGTACTTTTTCCGCACTAAACATTAAAGGTGTATTAGCTAGACGGAATCCATCTTCATCTTTTGGGTTTATTTCTTGTAGTTTCTCCTCTAAACGATTTCTTATCTCTGGTGAAACTGGATTTGGTTCAATATAGATGTAGTTTGGTTCTTGAGTAAGCATTTTACCTTCGTTTGAATATGATGATGCTCTATTTATTGTCTCTAGCTGCTCTTCTATTGTGTCAGGAGAAAAGACAATAATTTCTGCTCGTTGGATATCAAAAACTTTATCTTCATATGTTATAGATCCTAATTCAAGGTCTTGATTAACAAATTTTGTATATTCTTCAGCCACTTCATATCCATCTGGTAAAACTACTGAATAACCAAGTAAATTATTAGTGTAGGTAACCTTTTCATTTGAGGGTAAATCATTATTTTTTACATTTGTATAAATAAATACTCCTACCCCCGATAGTAGTATCAATAAAACTACAATGAATATATTTTTCATATATTAAGTCTACACCACAAAAATGATTCCAGAGTATTCTTTGGGTATAAAACAAGTCTTATTATATAGCTCAAAAAAGTGTGACCCTACGGAGAATCGGGGTCAAGTTTCTAAGCTCGCAAGCTCGTTAAATAAGGTCTTCGCTCCACTCAGTTCTGCATTTGTGCCACGATAAAACTATCTCCCAGAAAGTTTTATCTAAGCATAATCTTTCGCAAAGCTCAGATTCTGCTAAGTACTCTCGACCCCGCCTCGCTCGCCTCCGGCATCGCTGCGGCCTCACAGCAGGCCGCAGGCAACATTGGTGGTCACTCCTGTGGTCACGAGTTACTAAGCTTTTTATTTCGTTTTACTCATAAAAATCTAAGTACTCTCGACCCCGTCTCGCTTGTTCGCAAGCTCACAGTGCTCCGACTGTCACATCGGTACGAAAGCAAAACTCTTTGCTTTCTATTAAACAAACGACCACTTCCTGAGAAGTGGTCGTTTGTTTAATACCGATGTGACCCTACGGAGAATCGAACTCCGATTCCAGGAATGAGAATCCTGTGTACTAGCCGTTATACGATAGGGCCATATAACTTCTGCTCTGTGCGCACTATAGTAGCAAAGATACCAGAAAACTCCACTCTTTTGGTTGCTTTTGATTTGAGGTAGAAATGGGAGGAAAACCCACTTACAATCGCTAAATTAATGCAAAGACTTTTGCTCATAGTTATCACTGGGGATATACCAGTGGTTATACATGGTGTTTTGCACAGGTTTATGCACAGGGTGGCTCAAAATAAGGTTTAAATATTTCGTTGACGCTCGTACTTACCCATGGGAAGCTATACACAGGTTTGCGCGGTGGTGATGTATCTCTATACAACGCTCGGTAATACGAGCAAAGCGCGCAGGCCAAAACTCTACGTTGTACAAAGTAAAAGGCGCCTGGAGGGGCGCCTTTTACGTTGCTCGGGTGTTTTGGTTAGTGTGCTTTGAGAGCCATGTAAATATCTTCCAGGGCCCGCACCGCATCGCCAGCAGCGATGTTGTTTTGGTGGTAGAGGACGTTGGTGCAGTCACCAGCGGCCCAGATACCTGGGGTAGAGGTCTTTTGAGTCCAAGGATCAATCACTACTCGTTTGTATTGGTCTAGCTCGACAACGTCTCCCAGGTAACTTGTGTTTGGCAGCATGCCAATTTCAACAAAGATTCCCGCTGTCGCCAAAGTCACAGGAGTATTGGTGGTGGCGTCTAGATAGGTGAGGCCTGATACGAATTTATCTCCAGCCACTTCTGTTACATGGGCGTTTAGGATACCAGTCATGTTGGGATGTGAGAGGACATGCTCTACAGTCACAGGATCTGCTTTGTAGGCGTCGCCGCGTTGGAGCAAAGTTACACTCTTGGCGTACGCTAGAAGCTGCGCTGCGGTCTCAAAAGCTGCGTTACCACCACCAACCACCACTACGTCTTGGCCACCAAACATTGGTCCGTCACAACTAGCACAGTAGGTAAGTCCCTTGTGTTCAAAGATGTCTGCATTGATAGCATCAAGCTTGCGTCGCTCTGAGCCACTGGCTACCAATATTGTCTTGGTAGAGATAGTTTCACCTGAAGTCATATGGATGGTAAAGCCTTCCTCCGCCTTTTCAATCTTGGTTACTAGTGAACCTGATTTGATATCTACGTACTCTCCAGCATAAGCTTCGAGGTGACCACGGAGGTCACTAGCGAGCTTGCTGCCGCTGATTGATGGAGTACCAATCCAGTTTTGAATATCTGTTGAAACGATACTTTGGCCACCCCATTCTTTAGTAATAAATAGTGTTCGAAGTTGCTTGCGTGAAGCGTATACTCCGGCTGCTACTCCGGCTGGCCCTCCTCCAATAATCGTTAGTTCGTACATATCAGTATTCAATATTATGTGTTAGTGGAGCCTATTGTACCGCAAGAGGAGTTAACAGCAAAACCCCATCGGCGTGGGGCCGGTGGGGTTTTGGGGAGAGGTATTGTCGAGGGACTTACTTGCAGGAAGTATATATTATTTTCTCCCTTGTGGGTCGAAAATAATATTACTTCTGCATAAGTTCACAATAGTCGACGCTTTGCGTCTCGTTTGTTCACTTTTCGCTGCGGCCGGCAGTGTCTGCTAGAGGGCGATATAAGAATGATTAATTTTAACAAAACCCGCCTAGAGGCGGGTTTTGTTAAAAGATATACCGGCACCGGTCACGAATCACTAAGTATAATTTAGCACTTCGTGCAAAATTCTACTAAGTGTTCTCGACCCCGACTCGCGGTTCGTCGCCCTAGGAAAGGGGCGACTCACTACGCTCCGTCCGGCAGTGCCTGCTACAGAGAGTAATAAGTACTACGAGGTAAGTAGATACTTCCTATTTCAACTTTGACCTACGTAGGAAAGCAGGCACTGCCCCCCAGTCATCCCCATCATCCTCGTCAATAGGATCAACTGGCTTTGGATCACGCTTTAGCATTTCTGGTGCCTTAGGTGCAGCCTGAGACATGGTTGGTTCTGGAGTCATCTCTGCTTCGGGACGTCGTGGTACTGATAGAGAGTTGAAGATTTTGCCACGAGATGGCTCCACCATTTCATCTTCTGGCTCCACTCGACTTGGCGCTGCGGTTGGTATGCGACGAGAGATGGTGTTTTGTGTACCACTAGTTTCTTCTGGGAAACCGGTTGCAATCACAGTTACTTTAATCTCATTCTTCTTTAGCTTCTCGTCTTTAATCGCTCCAAAGATAACCTTGGCATGTGGGTCGATTGATTCTGTAATGATACGAGCGGCATCTTGTACTTCGAGCATGGCGAGGTCGTCTCCACCAGCAATGGCAAAGAGTACACCCTTAGCTCCAGTAATAGATACTTCAAGGAGTGGGGAATTAATCGCTGAGCGAGCGGCTTCTTCAGCACGCTTTTCGCCAGTTGATACACCTACACCCATGAGAGCTGAACCAGCGTTTTCCATCACACTACGGATGTCGGCAAAGTCGACGTTGATGATACCTGGCATTGTGATGAGGTCAGAGATACCTTCAACAGCTTGCTTGAGTACATTGTCACACTGCTCAAAGGCATTGCGGACGGTAGTTTCGCGATCAACGATAGCGAGGAGTCGGTCGTTTGGGATGGTGATGAGAGCGTCTACTTCCTTCTTGAGCTCTTCAATTCCTTGGAGGGCCAAGCGCATACGCTCTTGTCCTTCAAATAGGAATGGCTTGGTTACAACACCAACAGTTAGGGCGCCACTTTCGCGAGCGATCTTGGCAATAACTGGAGCAGCTCCAGTACCTGTTCCACCACCCATACCACAAGTAACAAAGATCATGTCTGAGCCCTTGATGGAGTTATTAATTTCCTCACGTGTCTCTTCAGCGGCTCGGCGTCCCTGTTCAGGATTACCACCAGCTCCTAGTCCACGAGTAAGATTTTTACCGATGTGAATTTTCTTCTTTGCTAGTGAGTGATGCAAATCTTGTGCGTCACTGTTAATGGCAATAAATTCTACACCCTTAACTTTTGAGCCCACCATGTAGTTCACGGCATTGTTACCAGAACCTCCAACTCCAATTACTCGGATACGTGCGAAAGATTCAACGTCTGATTTAATTTGTTCCATAAATTTTGTGTAATAAAAAATTGTGCTCGTACCCACCCCTGAGTACCTTTATTTAATAAGCTCCGTAATCATACAGCGGATAAAACTATCTGTCACGATATTGACATCAATCAAATTCGTGTGTTTGACACAAAAGAATTTGTGTTACGGAAGGAATTGATTAAACCAAGAAAATAGGCTCTTTTTTGTTTGCTTCACAATTCCTAGAGTAGAAGTATCTTCAGTATCACTCGCGCCCCACATGCATAGTCCGTAAGCTACAGCCCAAGTTGCGTCCTTTACTTTGGTGTTCTTGCCGATTTCAAGAGTAGCAGTTCTGGCTGGAAGAGAGAGAATATTTTTGGCCACGTCAGTGATGTTGTGGGTATTTGATCCTCCACCAGTAAGGATGATGCCAGCCGGAAGTAAACCATCGCGTTTGATTTTTTTGAGGTGTCCGTCAATGAGGGTAAAGATGGTAGTGAGGCGACTTTGGATAATTTCATCTAAGCGCTTCTTGGAGTAAGTAGCACTCGTCATACCGCCACGTTTAATCTTCTCTGCTTCTTCGATTGGTACCTTGAGTCCAAGGGCAATGTCGTTGGTGATATCGTTTGAGCCAGTCGGGAAGATCTTGAGTGAGATTGGGGTGGCGTCTTCAAAGACGACGATAGAGGTGGTCTCTGAGCCGATATTGGCCAGAATGCAGCCAGCCCGTTTCTGGGTCTTGTTGAGCATTACAAAGCTAGCGGCCAGTGGGGAAGCAATGACATCCTCCACGTATACGCCGATACTTTCAATGGCACTCATAAGGTCGTTGATGTGCTGCTCGTAGGAAGTAATGAAAAGGGTATCAACTTCAAGCTTGGTCCCACGCATGCCCTGAGGGCGGCCAAGTACTTCAGCACCGTCAACAGTGTAGCGAAGGGGGATACTGTGTAAGATGCGTCGATTGGGAATGTGGTCGATAATGCGGTCTTCACTGTCTTGCATGACCTTCTCAACGTCAGTTGAAGTAACCTCTGAATCAGCTCGGGCTGGGATAATTTCGCCCCTAGAGTATGTTTCCTCAAGTCCGATACTTCCAATCGCTACATGGGCCCGTTTGACGATAACGCCAGCACTCTTCTCGGCTTGGGCGATGGCACTTTTGATGCTGCGTGCCACTTCGTCACTTTGGAGAATGTAGCCACTTTTGAGGCCACGAGTCTCAGCAAAACCAGTCCCGATGATTTCGGGTACAACTCGCTCGTGGCCGTTTTTTGGCAGGCGAGCAATCGCCACTTTTACATGGTAGGTTCCGACGTCGATACCTGTGATGATGTGTTCGGCCATAGTGGATTACAAAGAGCTTACGCGATGTTGAAGCGTTTCATATAGCGCTGCTCTAATGCTTCCATTGTAGCGCCATGGTCATGACCTTTCAAATGAAGTAAGCCGTGGATAAATAGAAATGCAATGTAGCCGTCTTTGGTTAGATTGAAGTCTTTGGCCTCAGGATAGGCAATTTCTGGGCAGAGGTAAATTTCGCCGTGAGCATCATCTAGTGGGAAGGATAGGACGTTTGGTACATACGTCTTCTGGCGGTAGGCAACGTTTAGCTTTTGGGCTCGGGCAGTCCCAACAAAGGCCACTGATAGCTCGTACTTCTTGCCGAGGATGGCATCTTTCATTTCACGATAAGGAAAGGTTGGGTAGTGGGCGATGGTGCTCGAAAGAGAAAATGTGTTGTCTGACATAGCTTCAGTATGACATACGGTTGAGCAAACAAAAACCCCTCTCAGTAGAGAAGGGTTTTTGGTTTAGCGGCGATAGCTTCGTTGTTCTGCAATCTTTCCTAGCTTGAGAAGTTTTTCGTAAGTTTCTTTCTTAGCGAGCTTCTTTAGCTTTGCAAAACGTTGTACGTTTCGACTCTTTAGACGAGTGTAGTAACGGCCAGCTCGTACCTTTGGTACGATACCTGCGCCTTGCACACGCTTGGTAAAGCGGCGAATTACGTTCGCACTGCTTTCGTTGTTATTTTTATCTACTTGGACGTTTGTTGCCATATGTGAGCAAGAGCTTATCATTAAGCGCTCATATGTGCAAGGGGGTAATCTAGACGGGTTCTAGCTGACGGTCAGTTGCTTCTTGAGTCTTTTTATCATGGCATCAAGTGGGATATTCTCCTGATTTCGTTCGCGCATATCGCGGAGGATGACGGTTTGGTCGACAAACTCCTTCTGGCCGATAATGACCGTATAACGCACGCCACGAGCTTCGGCGTCACGTAGTTGGGCTGAGAGCGAATCACTAGCCAAATCGTGCCGTACGGGGATTCCAGCGTGCTTGAGCTGGTCAATTACCATCAGACTACGGACCTTTGGACCAAAACCTAGCTGTACTACATACACTTCTGGATTCACTGACTTACCCTTCGGCATGCGAGCTGGTTGCTTGCCGTTGCTGTAGGTGATTACGGCACCGGCGGCTGGGATACGACTGCGAGTCTTGCGGTACATGTACTCATCGTAGCGACCACCTTGGACTGACACAGTTGGTGCTAGTGGTTCTCGCTCACCAATAGCTTCGATAGAGAAAAGGGCATCTGAGTAATACTCGTGGTGTCCAATCATTTTTGGATCAATTTCGTATGGTGTCTCTGTCATATCCAAATACTCCACAATCTCTCGGAAGTGTTTGCGACTTTGGTCACTCAAGTATTCGAGTGGATTTGGGCTACGGTAGGCGAGGTCATGCTCTTGCTTCAAGAGACTCATGAGGGCTAAGAGTGGGTGTTCTTTCATTAGTTCACGAGCATCAGTTGGCATGACATCAAGTCGCTTACGAAGGAAGTTGGTGAGCTCTCGACTGTAGCGAGTACTTGATTCGGTATCGCCAAGTGAATTGATACGTACTACATGGTCCTCATGTCCGAGCTCTTGCATGAGTGAACGTCCAGCTTGAATGAGGATGGCTTCAGCAATACTTTTTTGGACGTTGAAAATACTAAAGGTAACGGCAGTACTGTCTATCTGTGGGAGTTGCTCAAGAGAATACAAAAGTACCGGTGCTTTGATGGCGTGGAGGTTGTCGTTGCAGAAAGTTGAGACACTGCTCGTGAGTAGGAATTGTTCGGAAAAGTTCTTTTTGTCTTCGGGGGTGTCTGAGTAGGGCAGTGAAACTTCACAGTTTTTGCAGAGTGGGTCTTTTTTGACTACGTCAGCTGTCCGGAAGCCGAAGTGTTCCGCGGTATTGGTCGCAATCTTGAGAAACTCTGTTGGTGAATATTTCATAAGATCTAAATAATTATTCGACACTATTCATAACTGCTTCATCAGCTGCTCCAGGTAATACGTCAAACACTTTTGGTGGGAATAGGCGCAAAAACGCCTTACCAATAATTCGCTCCTCTTGGAGTACGCCCCAGACACGGGAATCAGAACTTTCGTCACGGTTATCTCCCATCACAAAGTACTCACGGTCACCGAGTTCTTCAGTAATAGTGACACCATCGCGCATTGATTTGATGTATGGCTCGTTGACGGTAAAGCCTTCTGGGTTGGCTTCGTTTACGATTGTGACCGTACTGCCTTCAATGGTGATTGTGTCACCAGGAATACCGATAATTCGCTTGATGAAGTACTTGGACGGGTCACGCGGGTAGCGGAAAATAACCACGTCACCACGCTCTGGTGAATGTAGGTGGTAGCTGACTTGGTCAACAATCAGGTATTCGCCATTGTGGAAAGTGGTTTCCATTGAGGCGCCAGAGACGATGAAAGGCTGAGCGATAAACATCCGCACTGGTACCACAATCAAAAGGGCAATCAGTGAAAAGCGGATAATTTCCAAAAGTGAGTTTTCGGACGGTTTGTTGTTAGATGTCTCTGTCTCAACTGATCCATCGATATCAGCATCAGTGAAGTCTTTTTGTTGGTGTGAGAACAGATTCATAGCAAAAGTTTCACTATTATACTTTAAGAAAAAACTAAAAACAATGAGTGAAAAAACGAGACGTAAAACGTCGACTATTTTGAACTTAGTCAGACACTTAGTCGAGCCGCGACCCCGCAGGGAGCGGTCGACTGTAGTGGCCTGCAAAGTGAATTAATAAGATTTGTTACTCGTCTAGATATTCATGTACAATGTCACTAATGTTTTACATCGTCGGACTCGGTAATCCTGGAAAAGAATATGAACACACCAGACACAACGTCGGGTTTTTGGCGCTTGATTTTATCGTGGACTCATTACATCTTCCGGTCCCAACTAAAGCTGGTCACCTAGAGGGTCGATACGCTGAGGGAAGTTTGTGCGGCCAGTCGGTAGGGCTTTTGTATCCAGAGACTTTTATGAATAATTCTGGTAACTCAATCAAAAAATTGGTCTCAAAAGACGAGCTTAAAAATCTCGTGGTGTTGTATGACGATGTAGCGCTGCCGTTTGGTGCTATAAAGGTCTCATTTGATCGTGGTGACGGGGGACACAACGGACTAAAGTCAATTATTGGCGTAATGGGTAGTAAAGAATTTGTGCGGGTGCGAATCGGTGTTGGCCCAACTAGCTTTTGGACAGGGAAGCCGAAGCAACTAAGTGGTGACGCGTTACCACGCTTTGTGCTCGGGAAGTTCACTGGTAAAGAACGGACCCAACTCTCTGAAGAGATTTTGGTAGACGTCCAAAAAGCCGTCTGCGAAATTGTGCGCGAGGGGTATGTGAAGGCGATGAATACCTGGAACTAACTATGACAACAAAAAGCGACGGTGGCCGAAGGCCACCGTCGCTTTTTCTGTAGTATTACTACTACGCTCGAATTATTACTTAGGATGATAATTTCGAGTACCTGGCGGACCACATACCTTATCTTCTCCCTGTGAGGTCGAAGCTAAGGTTGTGTCTGCCTAAGTAAAACATAGTCGCGCTTCGCACTCCTTGTTTCTACTTATGTATTTGCTTCCTTGTATGAAAGTGTCATACGTTGGTCGTTTGGTTCAAAGAGGGTAATCTTGAACTTGTAAACATTTCCAAGTGAAAGTGTAGACTTAAGCATTTCTTCCTTCTCGAATTCTGAGATGTGGACGAGTCCAGCTACTCCTTCTTCGATTGAAGCTAGAGCACCATGCTTGTTGTACTTGATAACTACCGCGTCAACAATTTGGTCCTTCTTGAACTTCTTGGCTGCTTCTTGCCATGGGTTCTCCTTAAGTTGCTTGATTGAAAGAGAAATCTTGTCATCCTTCACTTCAATTACCTTAACCTTTACTTGATCTCCTACCTTGTAGAGGGCACGAGTGTCTTCAACGAGACCCCAGTCGAGTTCAGAAATGTGAACGAGACCTTCAAGACCTTGCTCCACCTTAACGAAGATACCGAAATCAACTGCTCCAGTAACTTCTCCAGTAAGAACATCTCCGACTTCGTACTTACCAACCTTTTCTTCCTTCTCTTCTTTTTCTTGGAGTCCCTTTTCAGAGAAGATGAGCTTGTGCTCCTTCTGGTCGGCAGTAATCATTACTACTGAGAGGTGCTTACCAATGAGGTCGTTAAGCGCAGATAGGATCTTGTCCTTGTCGCCATCAGCTACGCGTGGGTAGTTGTCAGCTGAAAGCTGTGAGGCTGGAAGGAATCCTTGGATACCTTGCCATTCAATGATAAGTCCGCCCTTGTTGGCTTCCTTAACCTCAAGACTGAGGATAGAACCACGCTTAACTGCTTCTTCAGCATCAGCCCAGATGAGAGCTTGGCGAGCTTCCTTAAGTGAAAGTTCGATGTAGCCGTCTTCGTTTTCTGACATTACTACCTTGGCAGCAATTCCGTCTCCAACTGAAACTTTGCGAAGGATGTCTCGCGCGTTCATGTACTCACGGCCGTAGATGATACCAGTACCAAATGGTGGTAGGTCTACAAAAACCCGTGCTCGGCCGATAGCTGAGACGGTTCCGTCTATTAATTGTCCTTCCTTTGGGGCAGCTGGGATACTTGCAGCATACGCTTGCATAGCTCCAGTGTTTTCTACGTTTGTAGAATCTGACATACTCTTTTTCTTTTGTTATTCCGACGCCACAGGTCCAGACAACCGTTACTCGTAGCCGTGTGCATGAGTCTGGGGGTTACCGTGTGCCGCTAGGAAACTATTAATTACCAAAAATGGTCCGCCAAATATAGTATAGAAACGTCAAAATGTCTAGGGAAGTTAGCTTAATCATATATATGAAAACCGCACAACTTTAAACCGGGAGGGTGTAAAGTGGTGCGGTTTTGGAACCGGCAGAGCCGTCATTTGTCGTAGATGCTGGTTTCGCAGTGTTTGCAGGCATACCAGGTCGATGGATATGTGCCATGTTTCACCCATTCGTGCTTTTTGTCTTCCGACTTAGGGCACTTGGATTCGCGGATTTCGTCAGCCTGCTTGGCTGAATTGCCTGCGTCTAAAGAACTGGACATTTGAGTCTCCTCAAAAGTTGTGATGTAGCTAGGTTACCATAAAGTATTTTGTCTGTCTTTCGTAAAGGAATTGATTTTGCTATTGAAAATGATAATTAAAGCGACAAAATTTCTAGTTCTGCCGACAGTATCGTATACTAGTGGCACTATGGTTATTACATATCAGGGAGGTCAGTGTTTTAAGGTGTCTTTTGGAGACACTACAATCGCTTTTGACCCTATTGCAAAGAATTCCAAATTACCAAGCACTAAGTTCGGAGCAGACGTAGCTTTTATTTCACTCAATCATCCAAACTTCAACGGAGCCGACCAGGCGGCCCATGGCAACAAGGCGCCATATGTGGTGCAAGGCCCAGGTGAGTATGAAGTAGGGGAAGTAACTGCCCGTGGTTTCGGAGTTAAGACTATATATGAGGGGGTAGAGCGTTACAACACTATCTATCAAGTTCGTCTGGAGGATATTAATATGATTTTCCTAGGGGCAATTAGTTCAGCTGAAATTGATCCAAAGATTCTCGGTGAATTCGGGGATATCGACATTCTCTTTGTTCCAATTGGTGGTGGAGATGTACTTGATGTACCAGCGGCCTCAAAGCTGGCTGTTAAGCTCGAGGCCAAGCTCGTTATTCCGATGCACTACGACAAGACTGCGCTCGGGGCCTTTCTCAAAGAAATTGGCGCAGAAGGAGAAACTGCTACTGATAAGCTAACTATCAAAAAGAAGGACGTTCTCGAAATGGAAGGACAAGTTAAGGTTCTAAAAGCAGCTTAAGTAAAAGTGGAGGAGGGGTGGGTTATATATGCGTAAATTTTTACAAAACATCTATCGAAAGCCAAAAGAGGTACGCGATAACTACGCTCTTGTCACTGCCGGTGTCTTTACGATGGTGGTCTGCGTGTTTTGGGTAACAGCTAGGCTCCAAGCTCCAATTAATGGCGACTTAATTGTGAGTGATAGTATTAGCCCCTTTGCGACTCTAATTAAAAAATCTAAGGAGCAACTAGCAGCCCTCAAAGCAGCCTCTACGGAAGAGCCAATAGTAGACCAAGGAGCTCCGACCCCTGCCGCTACTACCACTGCCGCTAACCTGATTCTCACAGAAGAAGACAAAGCTACAGCCTCGGCCAAAGCTTCGTCTACAGCCACTAGTAGCCAAGAAGTACAGTACAAAGAAGTGTTAATTGGCACCACCACAGCCACTACGACAGAGCAGTAATTGTGGTATACTCTTTATTATTTTTAGCGGAAAGCGAGTCATAGACATATGCCGAAAAAGACAATTGTTGACGAAACACCAGCCTCACCACGCGGAATAGTGGCTCAAAGTATCACGAGCGAAATGGAGACCGCATACCTAGACTATGCGATGTCGGTTATTACGTCGCGAGCCCTGCCTGACGTACGTGATGGTCTAAAGCCGGTACACCGACGCATCCTCTATTCGATGCGACTCAATGGACTTACCTCAACGGCTAAGTTTAAGAAATCTGCGACAGTAGTTGGAGACGTTCTTGGTAGTCTTCACCCTCATGGAGACGCCTCTGTATATGAAGCTATGGTTAAGTTGGCACAAAACTTTGCTACTCGCTACCCACTCGTACTTGGACAAGGAAACTTTGGTTCAATCGACGGAGACGGAGCTGCGGCCTACCGATACACTGAAGCCAAAATGTCTAAGGTAGCTGAAGAGCTACTGCGCGATCTTGAGAAGGATACAGTTGATTGGCGGCCAAACTTTGACGGCACCAAGAAGGAGCCAGTGGTTCTCCCAGCGGCTGTACCAAACCTCCTCTTGCTCGGTTCGCTTGGTATTGCGGTGGGTATGGCGACTAACATCCCTCCACACAACCTTCGGGAAGTGGCGGCGGCAGTGGCGCACCTCATTGATAATCCAGGCGCTACTACAGACGACTTGCTCAAGTTTGTGAAAGGACCAGATTTCCCTGTGGGAGCGGTAGCCTTCAATCAAAAAGACATTGCGCACGCTTACGCTAACGGTAAGGGCGGAGTAGTAGTTCGTGGTGAGGCAGAGATTGTGGAAGATAAGCGTGGGGCGTTTTCAATTGTCATCACTTCAATTCCATATCGCGTCAACAAGGCTGACTTGCAGGTTAAGATTGCAGACTTGGTACGCGACAAGCGTATTGAAGGTATTCGTGACATGCGCGATGAGTCAACCTCTGATATCCGTATCGTGATTGAACTTAAGACTGGTGCTCAGCCACAAACTATTTTAAATAAACTGTACAAGCACACTCAGCTCGAAGATACCTTCCACTACAACATGGTGGCGCTCGTAGACGGAATTCCACAGACTCTTTCACTCAAGGTGATCCTCGAGGAGTATGTAAAACACCGAGCTGAAGTTATCCGTCGTCGCACTCAGTATGACCTCACCAAAGCTCAAGACCGCGAGCATATCTTGCTTGGTCTTAAGAAAGCGCTTGATCATATCGACAAGATTATCAAGCTCATTCGTGCTGCTAAGGACGTACCGACTGCACACGCGGCTTTGATGAAAGAATTTAAATTCTCAGCTATCCAAGCCCAGGCGATTCTTGATATGCGCCTGCAGAAGCTGGCTGGTCTTGAACGCAAGAAGATTGAAGACGAACTAGCTGAAGTGCAAAAGCTCATCAAGGAACTTCAGTCTATTCTCAAGAGTAAAGAAAAGATGATGAAGATTGTAAAAGATGATTTGCTCGAAATTGCCGAGAAGTATGGCGATGACCGTCGCACAAAAATCGTAAAAGGTGGTGTAAAGCAAATGTCTCAAGAAGACCTCATACCTGACGATGAAAGTGTGCTTGTACTCACGGCTGGAGGTTACGTAAAGCGTACCAACCCAGAAGAATACAAAACTCAAAAGCGTGGTGGGGTAGGGGTGATTGACCTAAACACCAAGGAAGAAGATGTGGTTACTACACTACTTACTACTTCAGCTCACAGTGATCTCCTCTTCTTCACTGATAAGGGTAAGGTGTACCAAAGTAAGATGTTTGAAATCCCAGAAGGACGTAAGGCCACTAAAGGTAAGTCCATTATGAACTTCCTTTCAATGACACAAGAAGAGAAGATTACGTCAGTGCTAGCAGTTCGCAAGGAGGAATGGGCTGGTGAATGGGGTCTCATGATGATTACTAAGAACGGTGTAGCCAAGAAGAGTGACGCTTCTGCCTTTAAGGATGTTCGTCGCAGTGGACTCATTGCCATCACCCTCAAAGAAGACGATTCACTCATTGCTGCCAAGTTCGTTGGTAAGGGAGACGAGGTCTCACTTGTGACACTGCTAGGGCAATCAATCCGTTTCAAGGAAAATGATGTTCGTGAAATGGGTCGTACTGCCGCTGGAGTAACTGGTATGAAGCTCGGTAAGGGAGACCACATTGTCTCAGCCGATGTATTTAAGAAAGATGATAAGAAGACTGAAGTCCTCATTGTGACCCAGCTCGGGTATGGTAAGACTACTCCAGCCAAAGAATACAAAGTCCAAAAGCGTGGTGGATCAGGTATCAAGACCGCCAAGTTGACCAGTAAGACAGGACAGATTGTTTGCGGAATTGTGCTCAAAGAAGATGAGCGAGCTGATGGAGAGTTGGTTATCATGAGTCAGAAGGGGCAGGTGATTAAGCTTCCACTCAAGGACGTCCCAACCCTCGGTCGCCAGACCCAAGGAGTCCGCGTCATGAAGATGCGTGATGGTGATGCAATTGCCAGCGTGGTGTTCGTTTAAAAATGAGCCAACGAGCGTAGCGACTATGGCGAATTTTGTCCTCAATTTGCCCCTTCCTAGGGCAAATTGCTAGGACTCGAACTCTAAAACTTCGCTGAAGGTGATTGCCATAGACGATGTTAAATTCGATATCTCCAAAGGGCATATTACGAACTAAGTCCTTGATTTTCCATTCCCTTGGGTGCAGGCCGCATATGTTTGTTTCTCCCTGCGGGGTCGAAACAAACATTGCGTCTGCATAAGTAAAAGCATAGTCGCCGACGGCTCCTTGTTTTACTTAATTCACTAGGACTCGCGCTCTAAGGCGTCATTAAAGGTAATGACCATAGACGATATTAGATAGAGATTTAAAAACCACCCACTCACCTGGGTGGTTTTTTATTACACAGGCCGGAGTCTCTAAGGATGATGGTCGTGTATAATATACGTATGAATTTTGTCTTACCTGGTCGTTTCGTAATACCTGAAGTTGTTGCAACCCACTTCCACTTGAAGCCCGGAGAAAGAGTGGCTGATCTCGGTGCTGGTGGCGGGTTTTTTTTGAAACCGCTTTCTGATGCAGTTGGTCCTGAGGGTAAGGTCTATGCCTGCGAAATCCAAAAGCAACTAGTGGACAAGCTAGGTGAATTTGCTCGCCTTAGTGGCCTCTCAAATATCAGTCCACTTTGGTGTGATCTGGAAGAAGTTGGTGGTATTAAGCTACCCAATAACACCCTCGATGCTGCTATCTTGGTCAATACTTTATTTCAGTTTGAACTTAAAGAAACTGCATTGCAGGAAATTTACCGGGTCCTTCGTCCTGGTGGTGTCCTGCATATTATTGATTGGACAGAATCTTTTGGTGGACTCGGTCCACAACCGAAAGATGTAATTACTCAAGAGCAGGCGACTGCTCTTTGTGAGGCGGCCCGCTTTATACCAGAGCGGGAGTATCCAGCCGGTGAGCATCATTATGGCTTAGCTGTTAGAAAAGTATGAAATTAAGACCATTTGAATTAGTGCTGGTAGTTGTCTTTGGGGTCCTCATGTTTGTGGCGCTTATTCTTTTGCGCGCATATGAGCCAGCACCAGATGAAAACGTGACTGAAGTGGGAGCGGTGGCAATTTGGGGTGATGTTCCAGCTGAGGTATTTGATTCGGTACTTCGTGAGGTGCGTACTGCTGACCCAGGTTTTAATGCTGTTACCTATAAGTACTTTCCACCAGAAGATTTTGATACGGCGTTTGTAAACGCGCTGGCCGACCAGACACCACCAGATTTGTTGTTTATGTCTCAGGAGCGTTTGGTGAAGCATCGCGTTCGCTTGCAACCATTATCATATGAGACATTCCCACTACGTGATTTCCGTACTACCTACATAGATGGAGCAGAAGTTTTTGCACTAGCTGATGGCCTCTATGGTATGCCAGTGGCAGTTGATCCACTAGTGCTATTTTGGAACCGTGACATCTTCGCTCGTGGGGGATTGATTGTAGCCCCAAAGACTTGGGAAGAAGTGGTTGCAAATACCGTACCAACTCTGACCGTGCGCGATTTTAGTCGTAATATCCAAACGGCTGGTATCGCGATGGGCGAATACCGTAATATCAAAAATGCCTTCCCGATTATTTCACTGCTGGCCATTCAAGGAGGTAGTGCCTTGGTGACAGAAGCCCGTGGCACCTACCAGGTCTCACTCAATCAATTACCTGGTGAAGTGACTGCCGCACAACCTTTCACCAATGCCGCAGCTTTCTTTACTAATTTCAGTAACACCGGTAACACCCTATACAGTTGGAATCGCGCCTTGCGCCTAGATAGAGACATGTTCCTCAGTGAAGACTTGGCAATGTACTTTGGCTTTGCAAGTGAAGGACGTGACTTGGCAGCCAAGAACCCAAACCTCAGCTTTGATATTGCTGAAGTGCCACAAGGAGAGACGGCTTCGGTTCGCCGCACCTATGGCAAGTTTTACGCATTTACGATTCCCAAAGCGTCTATTAATAAAAATGGCGCGTACGCCGTGATGCTACGTCTAGCTGCGCCAGAGACAGCCAAACAACTAAGCGATGGTTACAACTTTGCTCCGGCCAACCGCAGTCTTTTGATTGCTGGTAGTAATGACGTGTATGGACGGATCGCTTATACCTCAGCTCCATATGCACGTGGCTGGCTCAATCCCGACGCCACTGTCTTTGGTGATATCATGACGCAAATGCTTGATGATATTAATGCTAATCGTCGTGATATTAGCTCAGCTGCCAACGACGCTGTTAATCGCGCTCAGCAGGCGTATTATTAATTTTAAAATAATTAAATCTTCATGCTAAAAAGTATTCCAAAGACTCTAGAGACCGCTCTCCTTACTGCTGTAGCCTGGTTGGCTTCGGTATCAGTGGCCTTGGCGCAGGGTGCACAGGGTCAGGTGGTTACACTTGCTAACCCACTCCGGGTAAATACCATCACTGAACTTTTGGCGGCTATCCTCAATATCGTGATTGTGCTCGCGGTACCAATTATTGTGTTCTTCATTATTTACGCTGGGTTCTTGTATGTGACAGCCAAAGGTAACGCTCAACAAATTGAGCAAGCCACTCGCTCACTGACGTACGCCATCATTGGTGGCGTGCTAGTACTTGGTGCAGTAGCGATTGCCGAAATTATCAGTAACTTAGTACAGTCATTCTAAATATCATAATTTATCATATGCGACGCTTAAATTTATTTGCCGGATCAGCAGCTGCAACGCTCCTTACACCGATGGTAGCACTTGCTCAGGTTACAACTCCCACCACCTTTAATGGCTTTGTAGATCAAATTCTTGGGATTATAAATTTAATTATCCCAGCCATTTTCTCGGTTGTCTTTTTATTTTTAGTTTGGAAGATATTTGATGCTTGGGTCCTCAATGGTGGCGACGAACAAAAACGTGAAGAAGGGAAGAAATATGCGACGGTCGCAGTCTTTGTTGTGGTCTTGATGGTAATTGCTTGGGGTGTCGTGGCCATGCTTCGGCAGTCGATATTTGGCTTTTAGGCCTAGTATAGACTTATACACATACCTGCTTAAGCTAGCGCGCTACGCTACAATTTTGTGTATAATTATAGGTAGCGCGTTATTATTAATATCAAAATTGTTGTATGCGACGTTTAAATTTATTTGCCGGATCAGCAGCTGCAATGCTCCTCTCACCGATGGTAGCACTTGCTCAAATTGCAACCTCAGGAGGAGGTGGTCAATTTGAAACATTGCTTCGAAATATTATTGAATTTACCAACGAAGTACTTATTCCGTTTATCATTGGTATCGGTTTCCTCGTCTTCGTTTGGGGTATGTTCAAGTTCTTCATTGTTGGCGGTGCTAACGATGATGCTAAGGAGCAAGGAAAGAGTTTGATGATTTACGCAACACTCGGTTTCCTCCTTATTATTGTATTCTGGGGAGTAGTAAACCTTCTCGCTAGTAGTACTGGACTAGAGGGAGATACTCTAGATAACATTCCACAAGTAGGAGGTCTTTAATTAACCTCTTAACTTATGTTACACAAAAGCCCCTAACGGGGCTTTTGTGTATTACGGCTAGGCTGCGGCAAATTTCTGGTATTATTATAAAATATGACACCACAACAGCAGGCGGCCCAAGCAGGCCAAGGAGCGGCAGAGGCGGCAGAATTTGTAGGGCGATTTAACGATGCTATTCTGTTTCCACTCATTGCTTTATTGTCTGGTATCGCTTTCTTATTCTTTATCTATGGTTCTGCAGTCTACATCTTTAATGCTGATAATGATGCAGCACGCGCAGATGGTAAGAAGCATATTATGTATGGTCTTATCGGACTCACTGTTATGGTATCGGCATACGCAATTCTCACACTTGCAGCAAATACCTTTGGACTTGGACAGCAGCTTGATTGTGCGGCTACTCCGGGAGCTAGTGGTTGCGGTTCGGCTTTTACTTTGCCAAACCCTCCACAGTTTCCAAATCCATAATATATAAAATAATAAAGGCCTGGAAAGTAAAACTTCCCAGGCCTTTTGTGTGGCTCCAATTTTCTTACTTCAGAGCAGGTTGGCGCACGGGTTGTCCGGTGCCACTGCCAGTTGGAACGTGACCTCGATAGCGGTGGTACCGTTCTCGATGAGTTCCGCCTTGCTTGCTTGCGTCAGAACAATGTGGTTTTCGGTGTTGTAAGCACCGGCTGCCACTTTGAACTTTGGGGCGAAGGGGAGCTTGGCCGGAGTGGTGGTAATTGGGCAAGCCCAGAAAACACCGTTGTCACGACCTTTGATGGCCATGCGGAGTTTTACCACCGCAGTAGTCATCAGCTCCATCCGGACCGTCACAGTCTCTCCGACGTTTGCACGCCGGAAATCGACTGGTACAGGCCTTGAGCTCGTGTCCCCTTGGACATAGGCTTTGAGGCCCCAGTAGAAACCAATGGCCAGCATCAGCACGATTGCGAAGGCAACCATCACCCCTCCACCCCAGTGGACTAGGTAGAACACTGCCACAGCCAAGGCCACAGCAGCGATAGCCAGCACGAAAGGTGCCAGAGTGACACCGACCAGTTCTGCAACTGGTTTGCCGAAGGTTGTATTGCTCACATCCAGGTAGGACATGAGATTGTAGAACCAGCTTACGCTGGCCACTTGTTCTGGCGTACTCACGGTAGGCAAGGCCTGCCAAATGAGCGCCAGAATCAAGATGCCAATCACGCCACCAACGATCCACTTGACCCGCTTTGAAACAGGAGTGGATGGTGCTGCTGGTGCCGGAGGGTTGCCCGCTCCGGTTTGTGCTGCTGGTGTGGCTGGAGTTGCCTGACGTGGCAAAAGCTTTACCAGCTTCGGCCACGCAAACAATCCAACCACCAGTAACGCAATCAAAAACTCAATCACGGATTTCCTTTCTGGCCAGACTTCTGACCGTTTTTACCGAGAGTGGCATTGACGACGCCGAGGAGTTGGCCAAAGCCATCTCCACCGACCACGACAGTGTTGCCACCTTCGCCAATTGCACGAGCCACTTCCGCGGCCTGGATTTCTTGAGCTGTCAGCCCAGTAGCCTTCATTGCTACCTTGAGACCTTCACCGCGACCTTTGAGGGTCTCGGCTTCGAGGTCATGAGCGGCCGTAGCTGCACCTTTTCCTCGCTGGATAGCGAGTTCCTTGTCTGCGCGTCCAGTGAACTCCGCTTCGCTCGCTTCACCAATGGCCTTGTTGAGGCCGTGATGCAGTGGCAGGTTTTTGATAAAAGCGCCGATGACATCGACACCCCAATCTTTACCCGCTTCACCATCGCGTTCGATGCGATCTTCAACCGTCTTTTTCAGGTGGGAGTTGAACCAAGCTTTGTTGGCCAAAGCTTGGCCGATGCTCATGTTGGGCATGAGCATGTTGATGACGCGAAATACTTCATCTTCCAGCACCTTTCTGAGGTCGGCGGTTTGGGCGAACCGGGTGATAAAGAGTTCGGGGTTTTTGACCACGTACTCTACCACTGGCACTACCGGTGCCGTCACACGCCTCGAGAGGCCGTCTTTGGGGACGTCTGCCTGGAACACTGTACCGTCCGGAGCTGTGAATCTGCCACCGAAGATCTGCCGTGCTTGTGCCTCCGTAATGGAATCACGGAAAGATACTCGCAAAGCAGGTTTTTTGTCGCCCGGAATGGCGTCAACGTCACCGAGCCATATATTCTCTGGCTCGTCAGGCAGTTCGTCCTGCTTGATTTGCATATCGACCATCTGGAGTTTGTAGATCCAGAGAGGGGCGAAATGCAGACCAGGCTCGAGAGTGTCCACGTTTTTTCCGAAGCGCTGCAGGACGGCGTTGAAGCCAGCCTGCACTTGCTCGGTCCAGCGCCAAGAGAAAATGATGTAGAAGAGGCTGAGCCACATCCACATCATGTGGATTCTGACATAAGACTGTTCGGTGAAAAAATTCACACCGAACAAAATGATGCCGATGATGAAGGAGAAGAGGACAGTCATAACAAGCCGTCCCAGATTAGATTTTTCCATGATCGCTCCTAAAAGTAAGAAAATTGTCAAATAACTTTTTAGGTAAAGTCGGGAAGGGGATTGCTCCCAAACCTTTCTCTACCCACCTGGTGCTATATTACCATACTTTGACCCAAAAGTCAAGTAAATGGCACTGAAAATACCCTTGTAAAATAGGATTATTTTGCAGTTTGGCACTAGAATGCCCTTGTGGGCCGGCTTGATTTAATAAGGGTTTAAAAAGCGACTTTAGCCACTTAATTTGGTGTTTTAAGTAGTGATGTGCGCTTAGGTTAAACTAGACCATTATCCGTCTGAAGGAGGTCGAACCTCCTTCAAGATTCATTGCGCTAGTGCATAGTCTCTGGTACCATTTTGTTCTTAATTATATCTATGCCAACTCTACTAAAAGATCTTCGTCCACGCTCCGAAAAGCGGGCTGCCGCCCTCAAAGATACTCGTCCGCGAGTAACTTTGTCTTTTTATCGTTATGTCAAAATCGGTAACCCGGACGCTTTTAGACTACGACTCCTAGAAGCTTGGGCAGCGCTTGGCTGTATGGGGCGCATCTATGTGGCACATGAAGGTATTAATGCTCAAATGAACGTGCCTAAAGAGCATTTTGAGGCCTTTGACGCGTGGGTACAGGCACAACCAGAACTAACTGGTGTTCCATACAAGATTGCAGTTGAAGAAGGTCCTATGCCGTCTTTCTATAAACTCACCATTAAGGTGCGAAATAAAATTGTGGCTGATGGACTTGATGATGATAGCTTTGATGTCACTAACACTGGTGAATACCTTACTGCTGCGCAGATGAATGAATACATCGACGACCCAGAGGCAGTGGTGATTGATATGCGTAATGCGTACGAGAGTGAAATTGGTCATTTTGAAAATGCGATTATTCCTGATGTGGATACTTTCCGCGAAGAGCTTGAAGTAGTCCCTAAGCTCCTGACTGTTCATAAGAATAAAAAAATCGCTCTATACTGCACTGGCGGAATTCGCTGTGAGAAGGCCAGTGCCTGGATGAAGCACCAGGGCTATACAAACGTAAAGCACCTCAAAGGTGGGGTGATTGACTATAAGCACCAAGTGGAGCGAGAGGGTCTGCCAAACAAGTTTAAAGGTAAGAACTTTGTGTTTGATGAGCGCCTCGGTGAACGAGTGGGTGACGAGGTTATCTCACATTGCCACCTGTGCCGGACCGCCAAGAGCGATACCCACTATCACTGCAAAAACCAGGTCTGCCACGTGTTGTTTTTGGGTTGTGATGCCTGTATTAAGGCACGAGACGGGTATTGTTCTGCTAAGTGTCGTCTGACTGATAAGGCCCCAGAAAAGCTGAAGAAGCTATATGCCCGATACTATAACCGATACTTTAGACCAGCCCAGTTTAAGAAGACGAAGTTGCGGGCGGGGTAGGAAAATTTTTAAGGTAAACAAAAAGACCCTTTCGGGTCTTTTTGTTTGTGCGTAGAGGAGTCTTTCTCATTACATGAGCGGTATAGGTTTTGATGAAGGTTTAAGCAAGGAGAGGACTTGGTCACAGATAAATCTCTTTCAGAGATTTTCCGCGACCCCGCCTCACTCGCCTCCGGCATCGTTCCGGCTTTCAAGTCCTACGCAAAGCGCATTAGCGCTTTGCTCTCCCGCGCACAATAAAACCGCCAGAGGCGGTTTTATTACTGTGCGCGGGAGAGGACTTGAACCTCCACAGGTTACCCTATTAGTTCCTAAGACTAACGCGTCTACCAATTTCGCCACCCGCGCAGGTGTGGGGAAGAGTATAGCATAAAATATAAATATGGCGAGAGATACGGGTATTTAACTGTTGGGGGCACGTGTGGTCACGAATCACTAAGTATAATTGTTAGTCTTGCCTTCAAGGGGTATCTCCTTTTGTGGTCACGATAAAACTATCTCCCAGAAAGTTTTATCTAAGCATAATCTTTCACAAGCTCAGATTCTGCTAAGTACTCTCGACCCCACCTCGCTCGCCTCCGGCATCGCTGCGGTCGGCACATACGCACGCATCTGCCGCAGGGCAGATGCTAAAGCAAAACACCCTATCCATGTGGATAGGGTGTTTTGCTTTACGTATGTGCCCCCTCAAGGGATCGAACCTTGGACCTTCTCCTTAAGAGGGAGCTGCTCTACCAGCTGAGCTAAGAGGGCGGATGTGGCAAGAAGTGTACAACAAATGTTTATAATATACAAGAAGGAAAAGAAACAGCCCCACATTTGTGGGGCTGTTGTCGGCGCATCGGCTTCATTTGACGGCTTTTTAGGCCGAAATTTTCTCGGTCATCATGAAGATGTCCGACGCTTTGGCAAACACCGGTCGGTGGTCGTAAAGGACCTTTCCCGACTTCGCATAGGCTTTGTCGCCGGTACGTGGCTGCCAGGAGGTGAGTACAAAAAGACTTTTGATTTCACTCGGCTCAAAGGAGCCAAGATAAATTTCGCCGGGCAGTTGTTCCGGATGCTCGTCTTGGCGAGCAATACGTAGCAGGTTGTCCTCGGGGAGGAGGCGTACTTGCTCACGTGAGGTCAGTGGCCGGTAGTGGCCTTCGGACTGGTCGAAAACCTCATAGTGCACAAGTAGCGCATAGGCTACTTTCTTGCGCATTTCCTGAACCATTTGCAAGGTCATTTGCTTCCCGATTCCATGATCGAGAACCAAAAAGATGATGTCGTTCATGGTAGAGTCTCCGGTTGTTGAAGGGGCAATCTCCCTAAATAATACAATGTATGCGCAAAATGTCAAATTATGGGGTGGGGGACTTGACCCAGAATCGCGGCTCTTTTATTTCGCTTTACTCATAAAACAGTCTCGCGTTCTTGGTCGGCTCCTCCTTATGCTCTGCTCTTCACAGAGCAGAGCATATCGTCCGGAGCTTCAAGTCCCACCGAAAGCAAAGTAGTTTGCTTTCTTTCTCGGCACAAACAAAAATCATCAGCCAAAGCTGATGATTTTTGTTTGTGCCGAGAATGGGACTTGAACCCATATAGGCTTTCGCCTACAACATTTTAAGTGTTGCGCGTCTACCGATTTCGCCACCCCGGCGGTTTCTTTTGATTTTTTCCTCGATGCGTCGGCTGCAGACTATGACAATTTGGGCAGAGAACTCTTAAATTTTCTAGCCGATTATCACGGTGATTACCGTTTATATGATCGAGTTCGACTGGGATTCTACCATCTTTCGACACCTCTGCCCAGCCGCAGAGCTCGCATTTTGGCGTACTTTATCATTATGTCTGGGGTTTATAAACAAAGGGAAGGGTGATACAGTGTAAGGCACCAATTTGACCAGATGGCGAAGTGGTTAACGCTGCGGTTTGCAAAACCGCCACGCGCGGGTTCGACTCCCGCTCTGGTCTCAATATAGAAAAAGCTGCTCAGTTGAGCAGCTTTTTTATTATTTATCAATCTCGCGAGCGATCTCATCGATGTGCTGACGATGACGTTCGCCATAGTCTACTGCAAACTCGATAAATGGGATGATTTTGAGGTTACTCTTCTTCTTGATGTAGCCACGAAGCTCACCACCACTACGCATGAGGAAAGCAAGGGCTGCTGCTTCTTTCTCTTTTCCTTCAGGCATGGTGGTAAAAAAAACAGTGATACGGCGGTAGTCAGGTGAAGTGGTGACGTGAGTAACTGTGATGAGCGGGTCTGTATTGGCTTCATGCTGAATAAACCCCGCGACTAATTCGCGAATAAGTGATTCAACTCGTAAATGACGACCAGTAGACATATAAAATAATTAGGTAACAACAATATCGTAAGGCTCTAGGTGGTCACCTGGGGCTACTTCGTACTTGGTATCAAGCTGGAGACCAAATTCACCCTCCTCAACCTGCTGTACATCTGATTTGTATTGTTGGAGGTTCTTAATAACACCTTTACCAATTTCTACATCACGGCGGGTGATTTTTACTCGCTGATTCATCTTGATGTGACCTTCTTCAACACGAGCGCCAAGAACATGGAGGTGTTTTTGTGAACTGAAGTATTTTAGTACTTTTACCTTACCGGTAGTCTTCATTTCTTCCATACGTGGAGTACGGTTTTTGAGCGCGGTGTTTAGCCAGTCTGAAAGTTCGTAGATAATATCAAAAGTATCAATTTCTACACCGAGACGTTCAGCCAGGTCAGCCGCTTGGCGTTCTACCTTTACGTTAAAACCAACCACAATTGCTTCTTTAGTGGCACTAACGTTTTGGATGTCGTTTGAAGTAATGTCTCCGACACCCGTACCGATTACTCGAACGATGATACGGTCAGAAGAGAATTTACTAAGCTCATGTTCAATGGCTTCAATTGTGCCAAGTACATCAGCTTTGATGAGAATTGGAATAATAGGGAGGGTCTGCATGACTCGCTTCTGGTCCTGGAGGACCGGACGACTAGCTTCAATAGCAGCTTCTGCTTCTTTCTTGGTAGCGACTGTATAAAAAGCGGCACCAACGGCTGGGATTTCACCAAAGCCAGCAATTCCAACTGGGGTCGCTGGTCCAGCCTCACTAACTGGCTTACCATTAAAATCTTCCATGATACGCACTGGTGTGTATGAGTGTCCTGATACCACAAAGCTGCCTTTCTTGAGGGTTCCATCCTTTACAATGAGAGTAGCGGTATTGCCACGCTTTGGATCCATCTTACCTTCGATGATTTGTCCAATGGCTGGTGCGTTAGTGTCTGCCTTGAGTTCAGCGATGTCTGCAGCGAGTACCACAATATCTAGGAGGTCTGGAATACCTTCGCCAGTTTTGGCTGAGATACCGACCCAGGGAATGTCTCCACCCATACCTTCAACATAGATCTCATTTTCAATGAGACTGGTTTGAGTACGCATGATGTCTGCGCCCGGTTTATCGATTTTGTTGATAGCGACAATGTATGGGATGTTCGCTTGCTTGATTGAAGCGAGGGCTTCAAGGGTTTGTGGCTTTACGCCGTCTTCAGCAGATACTACCAAAATAGCCACATCAGCGATGTCTGCGCCACGCAAACGCATTTTTTGAAAGGCCTCGTGTCCAGGGGTGTCGAGGAAGGTGATTTGTTCTACTGCCTTTTCTTTGGTGGTGTGGGTAACCACATAGGCTGAGAGATGCTGAGTGATTCCACCAGCTTCACTGTCCACACTATTGCTCTTACGGATGTAATCAAGGAGAGTTGATTTTCCATGGTCAATATGACCCATAACCACTACGATTGGAGGGCGCTTTACGATATTTTCTTTGGTTTGGGTCTTTTTTGACATATATTTGTAATAAATTTTAGATTAACACTTACCGATTGCCGCCAGCATATTCTCCCTGCGGGGTCGAATCTGCCGAGGCAACGGTATAAATTCACAATAGTCGCACTGGCGTGCTCGTTTGTTCATTTAATAATTAAGTGCGGGCAGTATAGCAAAGATTTACATAATTTACACCTTGTGTCATGATTTTGAGATGTTTAGTCTAATTCGTAAAAAGCGCCGCATTTATCTGGACACCGCGGCGGCCACGCCACTCCGGAAGGAGGTTCGTGCCGCTATGCTGCCGTATTTGGAAACTGAGTTTGGAAACCCGAGCGCTATCCACGCGGAAGGCATCGCCGCTCGCTCTGCTGTGGAGTCATCTCGGCAGAAAGTTGCAACTACTCTTGGTATTCGCCCGGAAGGGGTGCTTTTTACCTCTGGTGGTACTGAGAGTAATAATCTTGCTATCCTCGGCCGTCTAAAATATCTCGCCCGTAAGGAAGGAATTGCTTACAGTGATATGGAAGTCATCACTACTCGCATTGAGCATCCTTCAATTATGAGTCTTGTGCCAGTGATTGAGGCGACTGGAGTCACCGTACGGTTTGTTGAAGTAGATGGTGAAGGCAAGATAACGGTTGCCGCTCTAGAGAAGGTCTTGAGTCCAAAGACGGTGCTCGTTACTTTTGCGTATGCCAATAGTGAGGTGGGGGTAGTACAGAATGTGTCACGTTTGGTGCGTACGGTTCGGCAATTTGAAAAGACGCACACTCATGGTCGCAGAATAGTGATTCATATTGATGCGGCTCAAGCACCACTTTGGCTTCCGTGTTCACTTACACCGCTTGGTGTCGACATGATGTCCCTTGATGTTGGAAAATGTAACGGACCAAAAGGGGTTGGTATGCTGGTACTCCGTGGCAATGTACCACTGTTGCCAATTCTTTATGGTGGAGGACAAGAACAGGGTCTGCGCCCGGGTACTGAGAATGTCGCTAATATCGTTGGTGCCGCCACTGCACTCACGCTTGCCCAAGCTGATTACCAAGAGCGAGCCGTTAGTGTGAGTAAGCTCCGCGATTCATTCATCGACCTCTTAACTGAGGCTCTGCCAGAAGTGCTACTCAATGGTCCACAAGGGGAAGAGAGACTTGCTAACAATATAAATATCTCATTACCAAAACTTGATACCGAATACGCCGTGGTGTACCTCGATGCACAGGGAATTGCCGCTAGTACTAAGAGTGCTTGTGCTGGTGCTGGGGGAGGAGAGAGTACGGTTGTGTCTACCATGACTGGAAATAGTGAACGTGCCAAGTCTACTATTAGACTATCTCTATCTACTGATACCACACTCGCTGACGCCAAGTATGTGGTTGAAATTCTCCTTCGCTTCAAAGCCAAAATGAATGAGTTGACTAGGTAGTCTTTTCGTTGCAATATAGAGTAACTACACACGTACTAAAGAGTGACCGTACGCTTAGCAACATCTGTTTTTCTGTTTACGCAATTACGTGTCGTATAATCAATACTTCCTATGCCTAACTTTCAAAATTTTACATCCAAAGCCAAAGAAGCCATCCGAAAAGCCCATGAACTAGCGATTGAACGTGGTCAGAACCACGTCAGTCCAATTCATCTGTTAACTTCACTCGCTATGCAAGACGAGAGTGCGGTTATTTCTGTACTTGATAGACTCGATATAGACATTATTGCCTTTACTGACCTCCTCCTTGAGGCGCTTGAAGTTGCTGAAATGCAAAACACGATTTCACCATCGTACCAGCTCTACCTCACTCCAGAGCTAGCCAAGGCCCTTGAATTCTCAGGACAATTTGCTGAGAAGATGGGTGATGCTTATGTGGGAGTAGAACACCTCTTTGTGGCGGTGCTTGAACACCCTGGTCCAGCGGCTGATGTCCTCATCCGAGCGGGTGTAGATAAAGAGAAGGTAATGCGCACCATTAAGGATGTGCGTGAAAATAGTGTGACTGATGTACATTCACCAAAGAAGTACCGTGCGCTCACTAAGTACACACGTAATCTCACCAAGCTCGCACAAGACAACAAACTTGATCCGGTTATTGGTCGTGATGTTGAAATTCAACGAGTGATTCAGATTTTGTCTCGTCGTACTAAGAACAACCCAGTTCTTATCGGAGAGGCGGGAGTGGGAAAGACGGCTATTGCAGAAGGATTGGCACAACAAATTGTCCTTGGGCAAGTACCAGAGTCAGTGAAGGAGAAGGAGATTCTCTCGCTTGACCTCGGTCTCTTGGTGGCTGGTACAAAGTTCCGTGGTGAATTTGAAGAGCGTCTCAAAGCGGTGATGAAAGAAGTTGAAAGTTCTGCTGGCTCTATTATTTTATTTATTGATGAACTCCACACTATTGTGGGCGCCGGCCAAGCCGAAGGTTCAATGGACGCTTCAAATATGCTTAAGCCGGCTTTGGCTCGTGGTGAAATGCGCGTAATTGGTGCTACTACTCTCAAGGAGTACCAGAAACATATCGAAAAAGACCCAGCTCTCACTCGACGTTTCCAGCCAGTGTTTGTTAATGAACCATCCACTGATGACGCTATCGCCATTTTGCGTGGACTATCTGAAAAGTACGAACTCTTCCATGGTGTGCGTATCACTGACGACGCAATCGTGGCCGCTGTAAACTTATCTTCACGATATATCACTGATAGATTCTTGCCAGACAAGGCAGTGGACCTTATTGACGAAGCGGCTTCGGCTCTGCGTATCTCGCTGGAGAACAAGCCAGAAGAACTAGTGATTTCAGATCGTAAAATTCGCCGTCTCGAGATTGAGCGTGAAGCTCTTCGTAAAGAAGTAGAAATTTCTGAAAACAAAAAGAAAATCAAGGAACGCATCAAAGAAATTGAACACCAAATTGGCGAGTTGCGTGAGACCACGTCTGCAATCGAAACTAAGTGGAACAACGAACGCACTGCGCTTGGTGAAATTAGTGCACTCAAGAAAGAACTTGATGAACTTAGGGTAGAAGCTGAAAATGCTGAAGCGGTGGCTGATTTAACACGTGCTGCTGAGATTCGTTACGATGCTATTCCGTCAGCTCAGCGTGAACTAGATACCAAGCTTAAGCGACTAAAGAAACTCCAACGAACTCGACGTCTTCTCAAAGAAGAGGTGACCGAAGAAGACATTGCGAGTGTGGTAGCACGCTGGACTGGTATTCCTGTCTCCCGCATGCTTGAAGCGGAAGCAATGAAGCTGGCTCGCATGGAAGAAGTGCTCCAAGAAAAGGTGGTAGGACAGACCCATGCCATCAAGCTGGTAGCCGACGCTATCAAGCGTTCACGCGCTGGTATCTCAGACCCGAACCGACCAATTGGTTCATTCTTATTCCTTGGACCAACCGGAGTTGGTAAGACTGAATTATCTCGAGCTTTAACGGAGTTTATGTTTAATGACCCTGATGCCTTGGTGCGTATCGATATGTCTGAGTACATGGAGAAGCACTCAGTCTCAAAGATTATTGGTTCACCGCCTGGTTACATCGGACACGAAGAGGGAGGCTCTATCACCGAGCGCGTGCGTCATCGTCCATACTCAGTGATTCTACTCGATGAAATCGAAAAGGCTCATCCAGAGGTATTCAACATCTTGCTTCAAGTACTTGATTCAGGGCACCTTACCGACGCTAAGGGGCGTAAGGTAAACTTCCGCAACACTGTTATTGTGATGACCTCAAACATCGGGGCGGAGCATATCGACCGCATGTCTAACTTCGGCTTTGCTTCAGAACGTGATGATGCAGCCCAGTATGTACAGGCCAAGGACAAGGTGATGGATAGTCTAAAACTATTCTTCCGTCCAGAATTCCTCAATCGACTCGATGAGATTATCGTCTTTGATATCTTATCGGCTGAAACTATTCGCAGTATCGTCAACATTCAAATTGAGGATGTTGAGAAGCGTCTAGCCAAGAAAGAAATTGAACTTTCTGTTACTGATGAGGTACTCGATTACTTAGCTAAAGAAGGCTACGATCCAAAGTTTGGTGCTCGTCCACTCAAGCGAGTGATTCAGAGTAAGATTCTCACTCCAGTTGCCAATATGATGGTGGGAGAAGGAATGCTTCAACGAGGTAGTGTGAAGGTCTCGATGAAGAAGGGTGAACTTGTCTTTGATGTGAAGCGACAAGGCGCCAAGGTCAAAGGGGTAAAGACAGAGAAGCCAGCTGCTGCCAAGAAAGAGACGACACAAGTAGCGTAAATAAATTAGATAAGAAATGAAAAGCGCGGACCTTCGGTCTGCGCTTTTTATGATAATACAAAAAAGCCCCGCGCATGGCGCGGAGCAGAAGGTGCCTGCTGAACTTGTGTTCGTTCAGATCGAGGCGACGTTGGATTGTTCGGCGAGCGGTACGTGCTGAGCATAAAACGCACCAATTGTGCTCGCACGCATCTTGGGAACCAAGGGCATTGCCTTCTCAATACTCTTCACGTGAGCGTTGTGGCGGCATACATCAAGGATGGTTGCCAACAGGGCCTGTCCCCGAGGCCTGCCGTTGAGTAGTTCAAACATGACTTTGATTTCAGCGGCGTCGACCGTCTTGAACGGCAGGCGAGCGCAGGCCTGTTCACCTGGTTCCTGGTTCAAGTGTTCGTAATTGACCAAAAGCTGGTTGAACTCCCACTCGGTCAAACCGTATAGGCTCAAAAACAAATCCTCGGTCGTTGCTTCTTCGCTCATCGCGTACTCCTTTAAAGAACAAAAAATACCGCCCTGGTGGGGCGGTTCCGTTTTCCTAAAATTTAGGACATTAACTAGACCACCCGACTTGATGCGGTATAAAAACTAAACCAAAAAAAGTTTCGTGTGGTCATGTCATTAGGGTAGCAAAAGGAAGGGGAGTGTGTCAAATAAAAAAGAACCCACAGCCGAAGCGTGGGTCTTTGGTCTTGGGTCGGAGCGCTTTTCAGTGTTCCTTCCACATCGGCTGGTGCCACTGGTACTTGAGCAGCTCAATGCTGCTCCAGAGCAGGACGCCGGCGCCAAAGGCGTAGGCGCCCAGCTGCAAATCGGTAGCCAGCGGCAGGTCCACCACGAATGGTAGTAGGCCGCAGATGGCCATGGCGATGAAGGCGAAGATGGCGCAGCCGATGGCGCCTTTGACAGACAAGTGCATGGAGATTCTCCTGGAAGTTGAAAGGGCGGATTACTGATGTACATTATACATAAAAACAGTCATTTGTCAATTTAGAGCGCTATTATAACCATATTAATCAACCTAATTTGATGATTGTCTCTCTACGGAGTACGATTAAGACATGAAACAACCTCTAGCAGCCAAACTACGCCCAGATACCCTAGCTGGGTACGTCGGACAGGCACATCTAGTGGCTCCCGGCAAGCCGCTGTTTGAAGCTATTGCCAAGAAACTACTCTTCTCATTCATCCTTTGGGGTCCGCCTGGGGTAGGTAAAACCACCTTGGCGCGTATCTATGCTAATTCACTCGGGGCGCGGTTTTATGAACTTTCAGCGGTAAGTGCTGGCAAAGCCGATATTAAAAAAATTATAGATGAGGAAGAAGGGGTACAGAAGGTACTGTTTTTGGATGAGATTCACCGCTTTAATAAAGCCCAACAGGATTACTTGTTGCCGTTTGTGGAAAGTGGCGCTTTGGTTTTGATTGGGGCTACCACTGAGAACCCTAGCTTTGAAGTGATTGGTGCGCTCTTGTCTCGCTGCCGGGTCTTTACTCTGAAGCCACTTAGTGAAGAAGAGATGCAGGAAATTATAAAGAGAAGTGGCGCGGCTTTAGATGCTGAGGCAACTGAGTGGCTGGTTAGAATGGCGGGAGGGGACGCGAGGCAAGCTTTGACATTGATTGAAGCAACAACCGCTCTCTATCCTGAAGTGACGGTTGCGACTCTGACCGAAGCGCTCCAAAATTCTTTTCTTCGTTACGATAAACAAGGCGAAGAACACTACAACACCATCAGTGCGTTTATTAAAAGTATGCGGGCTAGTAATTCCGATGCGGCACTGTACTACCTAGCGCGTATGACTGAGGCGGGGGAAGATCCAAAGTTCATCGCGAGACGTCTTGTTATCTTCGCTAGTGAGGATGTGGGAATGGCGCAGCCGACGGCGCTCGTAATTGCAAACGAAGTCTTTCGGGCAGTTGAGACTATTGGGTACCCTGAATGTACTATCAATCTCGCACATGCAGTGGTGTATCTAGCGACCGCCAAGAAAGATCGGCGAGCCTATGATGCACTTCGCTCGGCCGAGCGTGATGTGCGTAACTTTGGTAATTTACCAATTCCACTTTCACTGCGCAATGCGCCGACCAAACTCATGAAGGATGAGGGTTATGGAGAAGGATACGAGATGTATCCAGAGGAAGGTACGTCACTCCTGCCAGATAAGCTAAAAGGCAAGAAGTATTTTAAATAAAAGAAAAGACGCCACGGGTGTGGCGTCGTAGGGCGGATATTTATGCGACAACAGCAGCGTTGTTGAAGGCGTTTTCCATGTACTGATTGTAATCTTTTTCTTCAGTGCCGTGGCAGGTGCTTAACTGAACGATTTCAGGGTAGAGGTTTTCACCGTCTCTCCAGTCAGTCTTGTACTCCCAGTCTTTGCTCGGCAAAACCATCATATGGTTTCGAATCCTCCTTGATCCAGCTATCCACAGTTGGTCGGATGTCGGGTCGGCAAGAATTATTCCTGTTCGTCCTGTTTCCATAAGTACAAACGGTACGGTTACGTATGAGTGGTCATGTGAGTAGTTATGAGTTGATACTGCTGCGACCACGCCAGCTTCCCAGAGGGCAGTGGTCAAGTTGTGAGCAGAGTAACCACAGCACATTCTCGGAAAAGACCACTTCATACGAGTATTTCTTCCTAGGAAGTAATGAAAGTACATTAGCTGGTAGATGACCCCCAAGCTGTCTGCTAGGTCTGCAAGCGTTTCGTACCGCATGCATACAGGTTCTTCGCAAGGCTCAAAATTTGTCTTAACCAGATTTCTGTAGAAGCTTTCTGATTCGCGGTGATGCATAAATTGTTTGATGTACCGTTTACAGGTGTCCACCTGCTCAGGCGTGCCATCGCCTAAACCAACATCTCTAAGGGTCCAGCCTAGAAAAGAATCCATTTGCTTTTCCAGTTGGTGAGAATCAATAGTTGCTGAACCCTCGATACTTACTTTGAGATTTAGTTTCAGTTGTAGCGTCGTGGATGCTCCATTGCGCTTGATTGTAACGTGCTGCATTTGAGCACCTCCTAATTTGGTTTTGTTGATTGGGAAGAGACTTGTCTGTGTGAAACTTTGACATAATATTAGAACAAAGTCAATTTTTGAACCTAGAACCTAGAGATTTTATTTAAGTATAAAAGAAAACCGCCCAACCCAAGACCGGTCAGCTATGCAATATGTCAACTGAGGGGAGCAGACTGTGGGTATTTATTAAAATTAGAAATCTTTAAAAGTCTTTGTACGTTTTTTCACTACGTCTGCTTATCTCTAACACCTCAGCGTGCCTTTTGTCGTCAAGGAAAATAATACGAATATTACCAGTCCGTACTCGGTAGACGTCACTATATCCAGATAATTTTTTAATATCCAAACCAGTAGTATTTTTGGACAAAATCTTTCGCAAGACTATTTCTACCGCCGCAAATTCTTTGCTACTTAGTCTTTTTAGAAACCTTTGATTTTTGTCCATACACTTTCATTGATTTTAGTAGTTCTTCAACCGGGACACCTCGGCCAGTTTCTTTTGTAAAATCAACCACTGTCTCCCAGCCAATTTCTTCTGAATCGACAGGGGATATACGAAACAGGGGTGTTGAGCGACGAAACACAGTGATGGACTCGCCTTTATTGATTCGCTTTATGTATGTCTCCATGTTTTCGCGAAGTTCCTTGAGACCAACGATATTAGATTTTATTTTTGCATTCATAGCTTAAGTTTAACTTAAGTTAAACTTAAGTCAAACGGGGTTTAACTGCGAGATAAAAGAAAACCGCCCAACCGAAGCCGTGTGGCTTTTGGTGGGGCGGGGGAGACGTTACTTCACGAGGAGTGCAATCTGTTCGCACATGACCTGCTGGTTTCGGTAGAGGGTGAGACCTGTGAGTTTGCGATAGTGGTTGGGCAATCCCATACGGAGTGCCTGATCGGGCCAGCCGATAAACACCCTGTGATTTTGTGTTCCTGCTAACAGTTTGCCGATATCAATACCCAACTCAAGGTTGCTGTTGAGGCCGAGCAACTCGTTACTGTCGCGCGGAATCCAGAATGAATTACAGGATGCAGAGAAGCGTCGACTGGATTCCCATTCGTGGATGTATCCACGTTCCGTGAAATCTCCAGGTTCTTCGTGGCCTCGTGGTTCGGGGGCGTAGATCCATCCGTTGAAGCCGGCATCACGCAGATACTTCACGGACAGGCAGCGGTGGTTGAACTCAAGGATTTGGTGACGCGAAGTCGGGCCGTTGAGAAAAACCGATGGAGCATCATCTTTTGGCGGCAACTCAACATCGTTGTATAGCTGTACCTTGGGGTCGTTCCACATCGCTTCAAGCAACTGGAGTCGCTCGCGTCTGGATTCAAGATATTGCGAAATGCGGTTTTGGTTCATCTAATCTCTCCTGAAGAAGAACGCATGCCAACTTAGGCAAGATGTCCAAAAGTAAACTATAGGACTCAGGCTGTGTCAAATTAGTGTGGTAAAATACCCATCAACATGATCAAGAAAAAGCTAGAGCAAAAGATGGTAATTTACCAGACTAAGTCGGGGGCTTTGGAGCTGCGTGAGGATCTAAAAACAGAAACCATTTGGGCTACTCAGGCACAGATAGCTGAGATGTTTCAAGTCGATCGTTCTGTTATTACCAAGCATATTAGAAATGTCATAAAAGATGGAGAGTTAGAGGCTGATTCAGTATGTGCAAAATTTGCACATTGCTAATTCAGATAAACCAGTTTTATTGGGTAGGAGTGAAGGGGGCTCGCAACATCAATCCAGCTGCCCTCACTGCTATTACTCTATTAATTGCTGAAAGTGATCCACGGAAGAAAGATCAGATGGTGGCATTGGTTACGACGATGCTTAAATAAAAGAAAACCGCCCAACCGAAGCCGGGAGGCTTTCTGGTGTGGGCGGGGTTACCTCTTGGGTAGGATCGCGCTGATGTCCGGCGGATTTGTCCGGAGAAGGATCTCTGTGACCACTTCATGGGGCTCGTCGGTCGACGGATCGAAAGTGAGCACCTTGTCAGGATGCGTCTTGGCGCGAGTTTCCGCCATCTTGAGGAGCGACGCGTTCGCTTCTTCGGGTGTCATACGGAGGAGCTCGGGCTCGAGACCGTTCTTCACCATATAGGCGACACAGCCGACGACGTTCGCAATCTTGGCGAGAGAATAACCATGCAAGCCATTTTCGAACTTGTCGCGTGTATCGCCCAGGATGGGAGAAAGCGCGTCTACGATCACTGGGACTTGCTGCTCCTTGAACTTCTTGAAATCCAGGAGTGCGTAGGCCCGATTAGAGACGTCTCGTTTCCATTCCGGTGAGAAGTCGGGGTAGGGAGTTGTTCCAGCGAACACCTTTCTAGTGACCGCTGTTGCGTATCCCAGAAGCAGCGTCTTCACTCGGGGGTTGGGTTTCTTGAAATGCCGTTGCGTCCAATTGCCGATCGCCTCGTCGATGACGTCATTTGTCATCTCATTGGAGAGGACATCCAGGATCTTTTGATCTCCTGCAGAGTAGTCCGCCACAAGCTTGATGGCCCCGCTGACGGCCCCGGCCGCATTCCACTTTGCCCACATGCGTTGGTCACGAATCTTGCTTTGGTTCATTGTCTTCTCCTACAAAGGAACACAAACACACCCTGTGTTTGATAGGGACGTATTAAACATTGATTTTTTGAAAAAGTCAATATTTATACTTGAGTGTTGGTAAAAAGAAAACCGCCCAACCGAAGCTGGGAGGCTTTCTGGTGTGGGCGGGGTTACCTCAGTCGTCGCTGCTGATTTTCAGCAAGTTGAGGAAGAGGTTGATGATGTCGAGGTATAGACTGACTGCGACATCCACAGCGTTATCCAGGTTCGCTGGAATTTCGCTGGCTCGCCACATGTCGTAACCGATGTAGAGAGCAAACAGTCCGGCCGCTGCGTAGTCGACGAAACCGACGTTTTGCAGATTCGGCACAAACATTTGGAGGATGCGCACTCCAAGAAGGCACAAGAGTGCCATGAAGAGAGCGCCGCCAATGTTTCGATAGAACTGCGGGAACATCAAGCCGGAGAGGCCCATCATGCCCGTGACGGCCGCGGTCAGTAGAGCGGCGCGGGCCACCACGCCGGGTTGTGACAGTTCGTACTGTGCGAGCAGTGGGCCGAGGACTGCGCCAAACGGGATGACCACCAAGTTGAAGCCGATGAACGAGATGATGGCAACGCGGCTGAAGCTGCTGAGCAGGATGCCCACTATCGGCAGAACAAGCCCAACCAAAAGGAAGGAGACCAGGCCAGGCTTCCATTCGGCAGTGGCTTGTGACACCAGGTTGGTGGCAAAGAAACCCCACGTCAGGACGCAGCCGAGTGCGAAGTAGAAACTTCTCCGTGACATGGTGCTTTCACCGTCATTTTCCCAGACATTGCTCTCTATCATTTTCAAACTCCTGTAAAGGAACACACAAACACACCCTGTGTCTGATAGGCAAGTATTAAACATAGATTTTGTGAAAAAGTCAATATTTATACTTGAGTGTTGGTAAAAAGAAAACCGCCCAACCGAAGCCGGGTGGCTTTCTGGTGTGGGCGGGGTGTAGGTGACCTAGTTGATCACTGCTGTGTTTTGGCTGTTTCGCAAATCTTGCGGTCGTGTTCGTTCAGGGGATTGGCGCAGTCCGCACGCTGTTCAACCTGCTGGCCGTTGATGACACTGAACCAGATCACCCACAACAGGATGTTGTTTTGGTACACGGGTGTGTAGTTCCGGTTGTTGTAACTGAACGACCGGACCGGGCTTGGTGTTGGAGTAGGCCTGACCGGAGAGGGTGGTGGCGTCACGCGAGGTGTCGGCGTTGTTGTGCGTGGCATGGTTGGCATGATGCGCGGCATGATCAGTCTCGGCATCGAAGGCCCGCTCCAGACATTGGTTGCGACCAGTAAAAGAACTGCAAGGAAAACCTTCATGGTTATCTCCGTAAATGAAACCCAACTCAAGATTGGGAATGAAAATACAATGCCTTAATAAGGCTGTGTTGTCAAGTTATTTATGATGTGTGAAATTACTTCATCGGTATTGAATTCATCGGTGTTAACGGTTTCAGATATCTCAATAGGATTATCTATATAAAATTGATGATTTGGTTCGAAATATCCAGCTAATTCATCGATTTTCGATTGGGGTAACTCCGATACTTCCATCATACATTTTGTTCTCTCTAGAACTCTGTTCCAGCGAATCTCCTTTGGGGCCGTTAGCCGGTATCCATGAAATGTTGCTCCGTTCCTCTCAGTTATTTCTTTTAGTAGATGTGCACCATCCGCTTTTGTAATTTGTTCAACAACGACGCTGACATCATTTTTAAGATATGTTTCAATCATCGCTCGCATTACTTCTCTAATTGTGTTTAAAGTTTTGGAGTCTTCTCGGAAATTTGGAACAAGACGCTTGATGTCTGGTAAAGCGACACGAGCGGTATCAGGGAGTTTTTGATTGAGTAGCTTACTGGTGGTAGTTTTTCCAGAACCCATTGGACCATCAATTAATACAAGAAAAGTCTTTGGCATAATTCTTTAAGTATAGCAGAGTGTCGAATCATCTATTTCGGACTATAAAAATACCTTGTTGAGCAAGGATTTTTAACGCGTGCGCCGGGAGGGAATTTCGGTCGTTACACGACCAGTACCCCAATTGGCTAGATTGATGCGCTTTGCTTTCAATCTAGCTCAATCGGGCTTCGAATCCCACATGAAATGTCTCCCAGACATTTCACTTCCCGGCGCACATTAGAAAAAGCACCATTTGGTGTTTTTAATTCTAATGTGCTCCGGGAGGGGAGGGATTCGGTCACAAATCACTAAGTATATTATTTCGCTTCGCTCATAATCTACTAAGTGTTCTCGACCCCAGCTCGCTCGCCTACGGCATCGCTGCGCTTTTCGAATCCCTCACGCAAGGCATGCAGATGCCTTGCTCCGGCGCACGCAATAAAAAACGCCCAAGCTTGTGCTTGGACGGTTTTTTATACGCGTGCGCCGGGAGGGATTCGAACCTTCGTAGACATAAGTCAGCAGATTTACAGTCTGCCCTCGTTGACCGCTTGAGTACCGACGCATTTATTTATTTTGTTGTATCACTTGGTCCTATCAGTTATATCAGCAGACTGGAAATCTGCAAGATTTACTGGTGTGTCGCGTCTAGCGACTTTAGACAGAGTCTCCGGTGGGAGACACCTATGCCAGCATGACTTCCTGGTGCGCAAAGCGCAAGTCATACAGTCTGCCCTCGTTGACCGCTTGAGTACCGACGCGATTAATACGGTATGCCGTATGTGGCATACAAATTACCACATCTTGCCTGATTTTCAAAGAGTGGTCATGCTAGTATATACCTATATGTGGAAAAGCTTCCTGCCTACTCTCATTCTTCTTTCTCCGTCTGTGGTGGCTGCAGCCGGGTTGGTTCCGTGTGGTGGGATAGGTGAAGAGCCATGCCAAATGTGCCATGTTGGAGCACTAGTGGCGACGGTTGGTGGCTGGTTGGCGACAGTTATGGGAATTATAGTGGTTATTCTCATTATGCTGGCTGGACTCAGGATGGTGGTAGCGGCTGGTGATCTATCAGCAGTGACAAACGCTCGTAAACTAATCAGTAACGCTATTGTTGGGTACATACTATTTTTGGCAGCGTGGATGCTAGTGGATACTGGCTTGCGCTTCCTGCTCAGACAAGAAAATTACGGTGTTTGGAATGACATCATCTGTACAACTCAGCCAGCACCACAACCACGTAGTAGTTTTGCAGTACCTTTAGATAACTTGGTTACATTGCCGGCAGATACATATATGTGCTCAACAGCAACGCCGTTAACCCAGAGTTGTAATATAATTATTTAATATGAAATTTATACCAGTTGCTGTTATCGCTTTTGCTCTGATGTTTTTGCCAACTGATGCCGTTTTGGCACAAACCGGACTCGTGACTTGTAGTGGTGCAGACTGTGGGTCTTGTCAGTTGGTGGCCATGATTAACCTCATCATTGTTTGGCTTATCGGCATCTTGTTCATACTGTTTGCAGTTATGATGGTGGTCGCTGGCTTTGGACTCGTGACATCAGGTGGAAATCAGTCAGCTCTTGATGCTGCTAAATCAAAGTTCCAGAATGCTCTTATTGGAATTATTATTGTGCTAGCCGCTTGGTTGATTGTTGATACGGTTATGAAAGGTTTGGTGGGCGGTGGCTCTAGTGGTGCAGCCATGGGTGAGTTAGTTGGCTGGGGACCATGGTCACAAGTGCAGTGTACTACTCAAGTAGTGCCACATGAGTACGTTGAGACAAATCCTGAACCGGCTGGAACAGTACCAACTGACCCTTCGGCTCCTAGTGCGCCTGGTACACCGCTAACACAAGCAGAAGCCGCATCCAGATTAAGTGCTGCTGGTGTTGGTGTAAAACCAGGAGCTAGGCTTGAAGGAATTCAACCACATGTGATTGATGGGGTAATTGCACTAAACCGATCTTGTGGTTGTAATATTGTGGTTACTGAAGGTACTGGTGGAACTCATCAAAACGGTACTTACTCCCACTCTAATGGATATAAATTAGACTTAAGAACCAACAATAATCCTGCTTTGGTTAGTTATGTTCAAAATAATTTTACTCCTGGAGCACCTTGGAGAGACGGCACAAGAACTTATGTAAATGGAAATGCTACCTACGCAGTTGAGAGAGACCATATAGATGTTGTGTACAGGCCGTAGTAAGTGGCTGTCAGTTTCTGGTATTAATCTAGGAACACCAGATAGACGGAGAGGCTGCAACGCCTTAACGCTGCAGCCCCTCCTCAACGAGTCAAAATACATGTCGATGATGTATCAGTACTAGGTGTATTCGCGATGACCATAGTATATCTTGTTCATTTGTTGATTCCTCAAGAACTGATAAAGAACTTTTATTATCGTGCTCAGTACCATTCCAATATTCTTGGGCAAATTACACATTTGGTATAACTGATGCCGTTCTATTTGAAGTAATACGTCGCTATACAAACAAATGCGTTTGTCGCCCCATAATACATAGGGTAACGTGAAGTATTTATGAAGTCTTAAGCTGGCTTTGCTACTGCAATATTCTGTGTGAAAAATCCATAGACAGTTCCTCAGTGTCACCCTTTGAGGTAATTTCTCGGGTACTTTGCAGGATTGAAACAATGACTTTGGTCCCTTGTCCTTCTGTGCTCCGTATTTTTATTTTTCCACGGTGCATTTGTACAATTTCATTTACAATGGCTAGACCAAGTCCTTTGCCACCATTTTTTGGAGCAGTACGTGCTCTATAGAATGGCTCAAAAATATGAAATAAATCACTGCGAGCAATACCACTACCGGAATCAGAAACTGCTAAATCTATGTATTTGCCATCAGTAGAGGGTTCAATTTCTATGGTTATTAGGCCACGAGCCTGCGTGTGAGTGATGGCATTTTTTACTAGATTAAATACCACTTGCTCTAGCGCCACAGCGTTACCAAGAACAGCCTGATTGGTGTGGGTCTTTAGGGCCAGAGTGATGTCTTTATGATTTGAGGTTTCCTCTAGAGTATCGAGTACCCGCTGCACCACAACACTCAGATCAACGTCTTCAAATTTTAATTGCTCATTCCTCATGAAATTACTGAGGCTGAGCAGATTGTTCATGATTTCTGAAATTCGACTTATCTCCTGACTGTTGTTTTGTAGGGTTTGGCGAAGTCTGGCCGGAACGTCACTATTTAGGAGTGCCACATCTGTATTGGTTTGTATGACCGCCAGGGGAGTTCGTAGTTCATGGGCAATATTGCTGATGAACCGCTTTTGTCTTTCCATTGAACGACGGGTCGGGGTCAAGGCTACGTAGACAATAATAAATCCAAAGCACAGCATGAGAGCAGTACTGATTACCATTGTCGGTAAAAAATGATTAGTGCGCACATCTTCAATACTGGCCCTTACGTTGTCTGGAGTCACTGATTGACCTTGCAGCATTTGGGTAAAGGTACTCATCAGTGCCTCAGTTGTGTCTCTCATTAGTAGGTCCATAACAAACCAAAGAGCAATAACCACAATCACAGTAAAAACTACTTGCAGGACAATAATGTGGCAAGTGGTCCTAAAGAAGAGGTCGGTGCGGTATTTACCCCACAAACTGGTAGCCGACCCCTCGAACTGTTTTGATGATTTTATTTCCATCGGTGCCTATTTTTTTACGTAAGTTCTTTACGTGAACGTCCACAGTGTTACTCAATGACGAAAAGTCAAAGTTCCAAGCATGATCAATTATATCATCTCGAACAATTACTTGGTTGGGATGCCGCATGAAGTATTCAAGCAACATAAATTCTTTTAGAGTCAGTGGGAGTTTTTCTTCAAAGCGAAAGATTGTATGGGTGGCAGTATTAAGAGTAAATTGACCAACTGATAATACATTCGGTACGGTCTCGTCTGGACGACGCAAGAGTGCTTGGAGGCGAGCGAGTAGCTCACTAAACGCAAATGGTTTTACCATGTAGTCATCAGCGCCGCTTTGTAGTAATAGAACCTTGTCTTCCGTTTCTCCTCTGGCGGTTAAAATTAGTATTGGTAGGGTAACGCCTAAGCCCCGAACAGTTTTGCAGATGGTGTGTCCATCAATATCAGGCAGCATGAGGTCGAGGATGACAATGTCATATTCGTTTCTATATAAAGACAGGCGATCAACGGCGGGTAGACCCTCAGCGAAATGGTCAACTACATAACCACTCTGCTCAAGCCCGTGCTTAAGTGAATCTGCCAATCGTTGTTCATCTTCAACTAGTAGGATTCTCATATATATCTATACTCTCACACAAACATGAAGTTAAGATGAAGAAGTTATACAGTCTCTTCTTCAATTATTACTATTGTCTTATTTAGAGCCAAAATTAAAGTCTGAATATTATCGTGGCCAATACTTCACGCTTTCTTAACCTCACTTTCATTAGTATGTACACATGGTTTATAAAGCGCATGATTTTTGCCGCGTCTTATAGACCGCTTACATATTTACTAATAATTAACTGTATAAATTATAAAAGATTATGAAACAAGCAACAATAAAAAATAGAATGATTGGATTTGGAACATTAATACTCGCCATGAGTATTATTATGTCGGGCATGATGTTCTCACCTAATAATGCTAGTGCGTTTTGGTGGCCGTGGGGTGAGCACCACGCCCATGCTCAGGGTAATAATGATGACGATGATGATGAATCAACTGTCACTGTCACCATCCAAAAGTATATTGATGGTGAATTAGCTACTAGTGAAAGCGCGGACGGTAATGCTTTTCCAATGACAGCATCCTGGGATGACCCAGATGGTATTGGTGAGGGAAGTGGTGCCTATTCGCTATCAACCGCCACCACCCCAGACTACCAAGCTGTAACTTCTGAAATGGAAGTCGGGGCAGACTACAGCACGAGTGAAGTGCTTGATGGTGATATCGTCGCTGCTATTTGTGATGATGATACACCCTACGTGCTAGTTGGTTACTCAGTTGGTACAACTAGTGCCGCTGCCGCCGCGGCTACTGTGTCTACCACCACACCGTCATTTACTAACCTCACATCAGATCAATACGTTATCGTTTGGAACGAAACTTGTGACGATGATGATACAGACACTGCCACCACCTCAGGTAGTATCAGTGGCCAAGTAACTGGCGGGGCCTCTGACGAAGATCCGGGTGAATTGGAGGTTACGTCAATTGAAGCTCTAAAGACCACGGCTGTGGCTAATGGACAGTTTGCTGATGGTTGGCGATATTTGTTCAATATCACCGTGCCAACTGATGAAACAGATTTAGCTATGAAGTTTGCTGATTGGACACAGTCTGGCAATGACCATATTCTTCCGGTGGCTGGCAATATGCGAATTTCGTCAGACCAAGCTAGTGATTCTAATCTAGTGGTAACACTAAGTGCTGCTGACACCTACTCTACTCCTGAACTTACCATGACTGGAGACCTTAATGAGGATGAGGAAGGCCTACAGGTACAAGTGTTGGTTGAGGTAGCTGTACCGTCTGGTACCTATAATGGTACATATAGCACCAACTATGGTGTACGCACCCTTCCTTAATCGAATATGACTAATATTCGTAACAACTCTGTAGTACTCCTCCTTCTAGTCATAGCGTCACTTTTGAGTGCTGTTCATTTGGCTGTTGCTTCAGAGGTTACTGGTTCATTGTCTTCGGACGGCTCTTCTTCTGCAACTGGAACAGATGAAGAAGCGGTCATAGATGGTGAAGTAACAGCGCAAGCTACTGGTCAAAGTAGTGGACAGATTCAAGGTACGGTCGTCCAGGGTAGGGAAGAAAGTGCTTTGTTGGCAACAACTGACTCCACTGCGTGGAATGCAGCTATGTGGGCAGTTCCACTAGCTGGGATAGCTATTGCTACACTAGTTTATCTGCTCTGGCGTCGCGGTAGTTTCTAAGGACTGCGTGCCTGACAAAACAAAAACCGCCTTGAGGCGGTTTTTGTTTTGTTAAGTTTATGAGGATTCGTCCTGACGGTCACCAAGTTATATTGTCTCGCTATGCTCACAATCTAGCAGGTGCCGCGAGGCCCGCATGCGGTCACGAGTTACTAAGTATATTTGTTCTATTTAATCCCACGATGATTCGGGGTCAAGTTTCTAAACTCGCAAGCTCGTTAAGAACTTTCTCCCCGGACTCGCCGGCCCAAAGGGTCCCCGGCTCCGTCTTTCGAATCCTCGTGGGCCATCGCAAAATTAGAAAAACCAAAGCTTGACGCTTTGGTTTTTCATTTTGCGGGCCCACGAGGATTCGAACCCCGGTCAACGGTTTTGGAAACCGGCATTCTACCACTGAACTATAGGCCCTTACGTATTGTTTTTTTAGTCACCAATTGTGACTCTAGTACTCTACCAAATAGTAGAGTGGTGTAATAGTAGGGGAAAGGGGACGATTTGGCAACTTTGCTCGGGGGAGGTTACTTCTTAAGAAAAGCTTCCGTTTCAGGTAGGAGGTCAGTTCCTTTGACTGGAAATTCTTTCCAGATAATCTCCTCGTCACGCTTGAGCCAAGTCAATTGCCGCTTGGCAAACTGCCGAAGTTTGGCAAATAGCTGTTCAACCATTTCTTCATAAGTTAACGTCTCATGTTGGCGTAGGGTGAGGTAGCGGTATTCTAGTCCAAAATCAATCAGGCGCTGCGGATCAACGCCATTAGTTAGAAGATTAGTTACTTCTTCTTGCATACCGTTCTCTAGGCGGTCATGGAGGCGAATCTCAATTCGCTTGTACAAAGTCTCTCGATCAATTTTGATACCAAAGACCAAGAAATCAAATTCACTATCTGGAGTCTCTGGTACAGGTACGTGCCCTAATGTAGCAACTATCTCAAGAGCGCGGACAAGTCTTCGTCGGTTACCTTGTTCGATATTGGCCGCCCGGATTGGGTCGGCCGCTTCAAGTTTCGCCAATAGTTCTTCTGTAGATAGTTTCTCTAACTCAGCTTGGAGGGGGAGGTTCGGTGGCACACTCGCTGTCTGGAGTCGGCCACGGAGGAGGTCGGTGTAGAAGAAGGTACCACCAGCAATGATAGGTACTTTGCCGCGAGATACAATGTCTGCGATAGCGGCCTTGGCATCATTGACGAAGTCCGCTCCACTGTAACGTTGTTCTGGGTTGGCGATATCAATGAGATGGTGGGGGATGCCCTGCATCTCTGCCTCAGTTACTTTGCCTGAACCGATATCGAGGCCTTTGTATACTTGGCGGGAGTCAGCCGAAATCACCTCGCCGTCAACGAGTTTGGCGAGTTCGATAGATAGCGCAGTCTTTCCAGACGCGGTTGGTCCGAGAATTACAATGACTTTGGGCTTTGACATAGGGGGAATATAGCACACCTGACCAAAATTGACACTTATAAATATGGATGGTATCGTGTGAGTCGCTCAACAACCAGGAGAATAACGTGTCCTTTCTCGCTTCCGTCCGCCCCCAAATGATTGCTGCCGCCAGCTTGCTGGTACCAGCCATTCTGATGGCGGTCGTAAGGCTCTTCTAAAGAGCCCTGTTCCTCAAGCCGTCACCCGCCAACTTTTGTTAGGCGGGGATTTTTGTTAGATAAATTATGGCGTTAACATTGACAATGGTGCGTAAATGTGCTATTGTTGTAAACAGTTCAATCAACTGGAGAAAATCCATGTTCCACCCCCTCGCATTTGTCATTTCCGCTGCAGTGTCCATTGCGTTGTTTTTTATCTCTGTTTTGGGCATATATCACAACCCGAGCAATTTCACGGTGGTTGTGTACGTTGCTCTCGGCGCCATATTTTTTGGTGTCGTGGCTTGCTTCACGCTCATTGGCGCCATCGGCATAGATATGCAAGAAAAAATTGCCGCAATGAAGAAGTAAGATGAAAAAGGCTGAAACCAGCCCGCTAAGCAAAAAACTTTGCTTCGGCGGGTTTTTTGTTTGTCTTGTTGGGTTGGGCTGGAGATGGGTCGGTCAGGTGGTGGAAAGACAGGGGTCGGTCACAGATATATAATTGGAGATGGGTCGGTCACGAGTTACTAAGCATAATCTTTCGCAAGCTCAGATTCTGCTAAGTACTCTCGACCCCACCTCGCTCGCCTACGGCATCGCTGCGGTTTTCGACCCCCTACGCAAGCAAAATTATTTGCTTGCTCCCGAGGCACAAAATGACCACTCCTGAAAGGAGTGGTCATTTTCTGTGCCTCGGGAGGGGGTCGAACCCTCACACCTTGCGATACACGATTTTGAGTCGTGCGCGTATACCAATTCCGCCACCGAGGCAATATTTATGCTTATGTAAGCAGTGCGCAACAGTCTACCAGATAATTGAAAAGTTATAAACAGTGTACCTGGGAGGGGTGTGATAGAATGTTAATTAAGACAGAGCGGGAGCTTTGTGGAGGTAATTATTGGCAGTTTTTTCTATGGCATTTCAGGGAGATTCAATATTTTGGGTAGAGGTTGAGAAAATTGTTCCAAATCCGTTTCAACCACGGAGAGAGTTTGATGAACAAAAATTACGGGAGTTGTCTGAATCGGTACGAATGTACGGAATTTTGCAGCCGCTCACGGTAACACGAAAAGAGATTCAACGTGAAGATGGTACGTTCTACACAGAATACGAGCTCATTGCTGGTGAGCGCCGTCTACGAGCGAGTAAGCTAGCTGGACTGTCACAAGTACCAGTGATTATTCGTGACGGTGAAGATACTGAGCAAGAGAAGTTGGAGTTGGCGATTATTGAAAACTTGCAGCGTGAAGACCTCAACGCAGTTGATCGAGCACTAGCATTTCGCCAGCTGGCTGATGTGTTTGGTCTCTCACACACTCAAGTAGCTAAGAAGGTAGGACGAAGTCGTGAGTACGTCTCAAACTCGATTCGTCTCCTTGCTCTTCCAGACTACATGCTCAGCGCACTCCGCCAAGCTGAGATGACCGAAGGTCATGCTCGCACACTCCTTATGCTTAACGATCGTCCAGAAGAACAGGACGTAGTCTTCCGTGAGATTCTTATGAAGAAGTTATCAGTGCGTGAAGTTGAACGCATTGTGCGCAAGATTGCGACTGATAAAGTCCGCAAGAAGCACCCAGGTGAATTTGATGCTGAGCTTATCGAAATTGAAAAGAAGTTTATGGAGACACTCGGTACTCGTGTACAGATTCAAAAGACTGATTACGGTGGACGCCTAACTATTGATTACTTCTCAGTAGATGATCTTGAAGGCATGCTGACACGGATGAAGGTAGAGCAGGCCGTAGTAGCTCCAGCGGCAGCCATGGCGACTCTAACTACCCACACGCCACTTGAAGTAGCCGAGGATGATACTGGTCGTGAAGCGGCTGATGTCACAGACGAGGAGGTGTTGACTGAAGTGTCTCCAGTAGAGCCGGTTGCAGAAGCGGCGCCGTCAACTCCTGAACCAACACCAATGTCGACCTTTGCTCCGACGTTTACTGCTGGGCCGGTTGGAAATCATTCAGCTATGCCTACTCCTTCGCCAGAGCCAGTACAACGACCAGTTGAGCCACAGGTATACACACCCGCTCCAGCTCCAATTCAGGAGTATGCACCAACTCCAGTACCAGCCTCACCACTGCCACACGATGTGCAGTCATACGCTGCTCCTGCAGTACCAAATCCATACTTGGTAGAGCGTGATGTGATGGTACCACCAGTAGCTGAAGCACCAGCTCCAGTAATGCCACCGGCACCAGCTCCAGTAATGCCACCGGCACCAACTCCAGAACCAACACCGGCTCCGGTCCCAAAGGATGAAGACGAAAGTGGATTGTATTCGATTAGAAATTTTGGAGTCTAGATTTTAGAACTTATCTCAAATATAAAAAGGCCGGGAGCTACGCTCCCGGCCTTTTTGTTATTTATTACTTCCGCCTTCTTTTTCTTTAATTTCTAGAGCGGCTTTAATACGCCTGCGGGCGAGTGAGGTTTTTACAAACGTCAGCCACTTAGCCGTTGGCTTATTTGATTTTCGAGTTTCGATTTCAACAATATCACCGTTCTTAAGTTCACTATCGAGCTGAACTAGCTTCTTGTTTACCTTTACCCCAAAGATGTGGTCTCCCACTTCAGAGTGAATGGCATAGGCGAAATCGACTGGCGTAGCGCCAACCGGAAGGTCGACCACGTCACCAACTGGCGTAAACACGAAGATACGGTTACTGAAGAAGTCGGTCTGAGCGTCAGCTACGAATTCTGCCGTAGTTGATTTGTCTTTGGTGTGAGTCTGACCAATCTGGGCAATCCAGCGAGGGATTTTGTCGCGGTGGGGAGCGGCTTTGGTCTCTTTAATTTCTGCTTTCTCTTCCTTTGGTTTACTAAATGGTCTGAAGAGGGAAGGAATGAGACTGGAGAAGCGTGATTGTCCCTCAGCTGGCTTGCCGTCAATTACTACTTCTTTGTAACTGATGTGTGAGGCCACACCAAACTCAGACTCATGGTGCATACGCTCGGTCCGAATTTGGATTTCCAAGATTACACCGTTTGGGGTCGCTACCGTCGTATGGAGTGATTGGTAGCCGTTTGGTTTTGGAAAGGCAATGTAATCCTTTACGCGTCCTGGTAGTGGGCGCCAAAGTTTGTGAATAATGCCAAGCGTACGGTAACAGTCTTCGACAGTTGGTACTACCACTCGCATGGCGAGGAGGTCATACACAGCCGTGATGTCCCATTCCTTACGCTTAAGTTTATGGAAAAGGCTAAACAGTCCTTTGACGCGGTATGAGGTTTTAAAATCAAGTAAACCAATTTCCGCTAGACGCTTTTGCAGTACTTTGCGTTCACGTTCTAGAAGTTCATTTGATTTACCAGCTTTGGCTTGGAGGAGTTTACTTACTCGGTCATACTCCTCAGGATAGACGTACGGGAAGGCTAGGTCTTCTAGCTCCTTGCGTACCCGACCCATACCAAGACGGTGAGCAACTGGTACATAAATTTCTAGCGTCTCTCGCGCGATACGCAGCTGCTTCTCAGCTGGTACGTGGTTGAGGGTCTGCATGTTATGGAGACGGTCAGCCAGCTTGATAATAAGCACGCGAATGTCCTGACTCGTCGCCACAAATAGTTTGCGCAGACTTTCGTTGTGACGGTCTGATCCGTAGTAGCGAACGGAACTCAACTTGGTCACGCCTTCAACCAAGAACAGCACTTCTTCACCAAACTGCTCACGTACGGTTTCGGCTGTGACGTCTGTGTCTTCAATGGTGTCATGAAGGAGACCGGCCGCAATGGTGCGTGCGCCCATACCCATCTCAGCGAGCTTGGCGCCGACGGCAGTGAGGTGATTGAGGTATGGTTCGCCTGAGTAACGCTTGTGTCCAGCGTGGGCTTTTTCGGCTAGGTCAAAGGCTTGTTCAATGAGTGCCTTATCGGCATCACTGGGTTTCTGCATGAGGACGATGATATCTCTGGCTGTCATATTTTTATTGTATGACCCCGCACTCAAAATAACAAGTTTATTAAGTTAGAGACCCAGGGGTGTATCAACAAAAAACCACATGCCAGTGGCGTGTGGTTTTAAGCGGTCTTAACCTTGTTTTAGGAGGTCAACGGCGATTTCTATGGTGAGGTCATCAGTACTGACCTGGTCGGGGATGCTGATTCGTTTGAATCCCTTCTTGAGGTAGCGTCCTGACTTTGATTCAAAGACGTTTACCAGTTTACGGGTAGTTGGGTGGATACCAAGTTCCTTGATAAGCTTCTCACCCTTACGAGTCCCTTTTGGTTCTTTGTATATTTCCATTGCCCGGTCAAAGGTGATGGTGTATGGATCGTCTCCACCCTTAAGTGAACGGAAGTCGCCAGCGTGGGCGATGTATGGTCCGTACTGTCCAGTGTTGGCCATGACTGGCTCGCCGGTAGTAGGGTGAAGTCCAAGTTCACGCGGTAGTGTGAGGAACTTGAGCGCTAACTCGAGCGTCACATCTTCCGGTTTGGTGCCGGCTGGTAGGGAAGCGCGCTTGGGAGCGACCGCCTTCTTGCCTTTAACCTTCTCTGGTGTTTCACCGAGCTGGACGTATGGTCCAAATTTACCATTAAGTACGTAGACTGGCAGATTAGTTTCTGGATCATTTCCTAGTGGAGCGTCTGGCTTCATTTCGCTACCATCGATGATGCGTGCCCCGTTACAATCTGGGAAACGGATACAAGACAGGAAGGTGCCTGAACGACCGAGTTTAATAATCATGTCTGCACCACACTCTGGGCAAGGGAATTGTTTTGGTCCGGGGCCGAGGTTGGTGATTTTTTCAATGTCCGCCTTAGCCTCTACGTCTTTTTGGAAAGGGAAGTAAAAATCAGTAAGGGTCTTGAGGTAAGTACGTTTGCCTTCAGCAATTTCATCGAGCTCGTCTTCCATTTCACTGGTGAACGTATCGCTGATGTACTGCATGAAGTGTTGCTCTAGGAATGAAGATACTACATCACCCGTATCAGTTGGGATAAGGGTACGACCTTCTTTGAGGACGTAGCCGCGGTCAGTAATTGTCTTCATGATTGAAGCGTAAGTAGATGGACGACCAATACCGCGCTTTTCAAGTTCTTTAATGAGACCAGCTTCAGTGTAGCGGTTTGGTGGTTGAGTTTGCTTGGCTTCAATCACAATGTCTTCTATAGCTACCGCGTCACCAATAGACAGCTTTGGTACTTCTGTGTCTTCACCACGAGCTCTGGTGTCTACCTTTAGCCAACCATCAAATACCACCCGTGAACCATTAACCGCAAAGTCTGGAATAGTCTTCTTGGTGTCGGTGATATTAGTGATGAGCTTTGAGCGCTTCATAGTAGCGTCGGCCATTTGTGAGGCGACAGCGCGCTTCCAGATAAGTTCGTAGAGGGCTTTTTGATCTCCGGTACTACCAACTGAACGCTTGGCGAAGTTGGTTGGACGAACGGCTTCGTGAGCCTCTTGAGCTGACTTACTCTTACTCTTATAGGTGCGCGGCATAACATAACTCTCACCAAAGTCAGCATGAAGAAGAGCGAGGATTTGTTTTTGAGCAGCTGAACTTAGGTTTGGACTGTCAGTACGCATGTAGGTGATATGTCCTGCTTCGTAGAGCTTCTGCGCTGCACCCATGGTCCGAGATGGTGAAAAGCCAAGCCGAGTTGAGGCTGTCTGTTGCAATGTAGAAGTGGTAAACGGTGGACGTGGACTGCGCTTGGCCTCACTTTCTTTAAGGTCAGTAATCACCCAAGTAGATGCCTCACCAATTTCTTTGATGCGATCAGCTTCAGCTTGTTTGCCTGGCTCTTCAGTACAGATGAAAGGAATCTTCATTCCTTTAGCTTCAGTATTGGCAGTGAGGGTAAAGTAGTCATCAGGAATAAAGGCTCGAATTTCTCGTTCCCGTTCCATCACAATACGCAGGGCTGGAGATTGTACTCGACCAGCTGATAGTCCGTAGCGAACTTTCTTCCAGATAAGACCAGAGAGGTCGTAGCCCACCAATCTATCAAGTACTCGACGCGCTTCCTGCGCCTCCTTGAGATTGATGTCTAGGTCGCGGGGATTAGCGATAGCTTCTTTGACCGCCGTCTCAGTGATTTCATTAAAAGCCACCCGCTTGAGATTCGGGTTTACGTCTTTGATGAGTTCAGCCACGTGCCAAGCAATAGCCTCTCCTTCACGGTCGGGGTCGGATGCTAGTAGGACTTCGTCAGCTTTTTTGGCGGCAGCCTTGAGGCCGTCGATGACTTTGCCTTTACCAGGAGAGATGATGTACCGCGGGATAAATCCAGCTTCGATATCGACGGCGTCTTTATTGCTCTTTGGGAGATCTCGCACGTGACCAATCGAAGACAGCACTCGGTAGTTTTTACCGAGGTATTTTTCAATAGTCTTCGCCTTGGCGGGAGACTCTACGATAACAAGCGTGTATGAACTCATATATATGTGATGTCTGTTACAAATACTAGGGTTCGGGATTTATGTCAAATGATAAGAGTTTTTGGTGTACCTATATAAGAGAGCGATAGTGGGGTGAATCATAAGCAATATAGCCCTGCATTTCCATGTTCATAAGGAGGATGTTGGCCTCAGAAACTGGTAGGGTAAGTTGGCGCAGTAGAGTGTCTTTGTCTCGTGGTTCAGACAGGATGGTGATGACAAGTTTTTCGTTTGGGGTGAGGGTGATTTCGGTTATCTTTGCGGTCGGTTTCACTGGTTCGATACCAAGCGCGTAGAGGATGTCTGTAGGTTCCGTCACCATGGTGGCGCCAAGCTTGAGGAACTGATGAGTGCCGTATGAATTATGGGAAAAGATACTGCCAGGAATAGCGAGGAGTTCACGATTGTAATCTACTGTCATGCGGGCAGTGATGAGGGTGCCAGATTTTTCACCAGCTTCCACTAGGAGGGTCCCTTTACAGAGTCCGGCGAGGATGCGATTACGGGAAGGGAAGGTCCACTTAGCGGCCCCAGTCTCGGGTGATAGTTCGGAGAGCAGCCCGCCGCCTTGTTCTAGAATCCGCTCAGCTAACCCGCGGTTGGTCGCTGGCGCCACAGCCGCCAGTCCGCTGCCGGGTATGGCCAGGGTGTATAGATTATTCCTTAGGGCCGCCTCGTGTGCGAGCGCATCGATGCCGAGCGCTAGTCCAGAGATAATACCAATAGGATAGCCACGTAACCCATCCATAAGGTAATCGAGAGCTTGTTTGCCATAGGTGGTGTATTGGCGAGAGCCGACAATGGCTAGGAGGGTGATATCGTCCGGCGGCAAATTGCCTTTACTCCAGAGTTCTTGGGGTGGCTGGGGAATCTCCAGTAGAGGGCCAAGGTTATGTTTCCGATAATCGCTCAGATTTATATGAGTAGTATCCATATCTACCTAAAAGTGTAGCATGTGGTTTTGGCTCCCAGGTGGTATTTCCGCAGTTGGCTTAGGTGCGCTATAATGCGGAAACAAATTTTAGGAAGTTCAGCTGGTAATTACATTTTATGTTAGACATCAAATTTATTCGTGAAAACGCCGATATCGTAAAGATGGCCGCAACGAAGAAGAAAATCAAAGTCGATATCGACCGACTGTTGGCTCTGGATGATGAGCGCCGTCTGCGAATGACTTCACTTGAAACAAAGAAGGCTGAACAAAACAAGGTATCTAGCGAAATTCAAAGTGCTGACGACTCTCGTCGGGCAACATTAATTGCGAGTATGCAGGCACTCAAGGCTGAGATACAGAGTGAGGAAGAGTCTCTCAAACCGGTAATGGAAGAATGGCAAGCACTTATGCTCCAGGTACCAAACATTCCTGATATGACTGTCCCAGATGGCGATAGTGACGCTGATAACGTGGAGATACGTACTTGGGGTGAACAGACGAAGTTTAACTTTGAACCAAAGGACCACATTGAGATTATGTTGGCGCACAGAATGGTGGACTTTGAGCGTGGTGCCAAGGTGCACGGCTTCCGTGGTTATTACCTGCTTGGTGACGGTGCTCGTTTGATGTGGGCTATCTGGAACTATGCCAATGACTTCTTCACACAACGTGACTTCGTGCAGATGATACCGCCAACTATTGTGCGTAAGCAGAACCTCTACGGTACAGGACATCTTCCAAACGACGCTGATGATGTGTTCCGTACACAAGACGACGATTATCTGATTGGTACTAGTGAAGTGCCGGGAATGGGCTTTTATGCGGACGAGGTGCTCGATTTGGATCAGTTACCGGTTAAGTTTTTGGCTTTCTCACCATGTTATCGAAGGGAAGCCGGTAGTCACAGCAAAGATGTTAAGGGTCTTATTCGGGTACATGAGTTCTACAAGGTGGAGCAGATTGTTATTTGTGAGGCCTCACATGAAGTGAGTGTGAACTGGCACGAGGAGATTACCAAGAATACTGAAGACTTCATGCAATCACTCGGTATTCCGTACCATGTGGTTCTCAACTGTGGAGCTGATATTGGCCAAGGGCAGGTCAAGAAATATGACATCGAAGCCTGGGTACCAAAAGAAGGAACGTACCGAGAAACACATTCCGCTTCATACTTCCATGACTTCCAGACTCGCCGTTTCAACATCCGTTACCGCGATGCTGAAGGCAAGGTGCGTTACGCTCACTCTCTAAATAACACCGCTGTGGCTGCGCCTCGTATCCTCGTATCCTTGGTTGAAAACTTCCAACAAGCTGATGGATCAATTCTAATTCCAGAGGTTCTTCGTCCATATATGGGCAAGGAGAAAATCGGATAGAGGAAATAAGACGGGCGAGCTAGGCTCGCCCGTCTTTGTATACACATGAAATTACCATCACGAAAACAAAAACCGAAGAAATATCTAGACCCTGGCACTGTCGTTTTGATTAAGCAGGTGTTTTGGGGTGTGCTGGTGTTTAGTGTGGTCGCTCTTATCATCACCGCTGTGTGGTACTTCACGAGGCTTAATAGCCTCACTCTTTCAATTGTCACAGTTGAAGGTGGTATCACTATAGACAAGGCAAACGTAAAGGCTATTACCGAGCAGCAACTAGAAGGCAGCTATCTCAAGCTCATTCCGAGACGTTTTGCTTACGTGTATCCAGAAGAAGAAATTGTGGCTAAGGTGAGTGAGGTCGAGCGTATCAAAGACGTAGCGGTGGAGCGTATTTCTGGCACCGAGCTCCATGTTACTTTTGATGAGTACTTACCAGATACGCTGTGGTGCAATCTTGGTGACGAGGCGAAGTGTCTGTTCTTGGACGAGACAGGCTTTGCTTTTGCGTATGCACCCGAGCTCTCGGGAGAGAGTGTGGTGCGGTACTTTGCCAGTGAGCGGGAAACTGAACTCCGAGCTCAGCCTTTTACGGTGGAAGATTATAAAAACTCTAAAGACTTCACTGATTACCTAAGTGACATTGGTTGGTTTGTGACCAAGATTGAGATTAACTCCACCCATGACGTTTTTTATACTCTAGCTCAAGGTGGCGAAATTAAAGCTACCCTAACCGAACCAGCAGCTAAGCCATTCTCAAACCTTGAAACCATCCTCCGTTCTGAAGAATTTGCTCACCTCAAACCCGGCAACTTCCAATATCTTGATTTGCGATTCGGGACAAGGGTGTTTGTGAACGAAGAGCCACTAGTTGAAATGGCTACTTCTACCGCCACTACTACAGACGATGTGTTAGACACACTCATTGAAGAAGTACTTGAGTAGTTATTTCACCAAACCCTAAAGTGTGATACAAAGTGACCATGTCTTTTTGGCAAAACCTACCAGCTCCGTTTTTTGTACTAGCACCGATGGCAGATGTCACGGATGCGCCTTTTCGCCGTGTGATTGCTAAGTACAGTGCACATACACGGAGTGACGGTACCGTCGGTGGTCCTGATGTCACTTGGACTGAGTTTGTCTCAGCTGATGGACTAGTCCGAGCGACACCGGAAGGGAAGGTAAAACTTCTAGCTGATCTTATTTATACTGAGGAAGAGCGACCAATTGTGGCGCAGTTGTTTTCATCAACTCCAGAGCATATGGAGCAGGCGGCCGCGCTTTGTCTCGAGCTCGGGTTTGACGGTGTTGATATCAACATGGGTTGCCCAGATAAATCTATTGAGAAGCAGCGCTGTGGCGCCGCGATGATAAAGAACCCAGAGCTAGCGGCAGAGATTATCCGTGCCGCGAAGCGTGGGGCCAAGAGTGATGAGGGCGGTATTCCAGTTACGGTCAAAACCCGCCTGGGGTACAACCAAGACCAACTCGAAGAGTGGCTGCCACATTTAATTAAGGAACGACCAGCAGCTATTACGGTACACGCCCGCACTCGCAAAGAAATGAGTAAGGTCCCAGCCCGCTGGGAGCGTATTAAGCGAGCGGTCGAAATCCGCGACAGTATCTTAGGCGAAGACAAACACTTGGTGCGTATCATCGGTAACGGCGACGCACTTTCATTGGAGGATGCTAAAGAGAAGGCTCTAGCTAGTGGCGCTGACGGCGTCATGCTCGGCCGCGCGATCTTTGGTAATCCTTGGTTATTTCATCCTGATACTGACGCGAACCTGGTCCCGCTTGAGGAGCGTTTGCGCGTGATGGTGGAGCACACCAAGTTATTTGAAGAGTTACTGCCGTTCAAGAGCTTTGCCCTCATGAAGAAACACTACAAAGCCTACATCAAGGACTTTCATGGTGCGGCTGAACTACGAGCTGAACTAATGGAGCAGGAGACTGCCGCGGACATCGCGCGCGTCGTTGATACTTTCCTCAAAGAACACTACTCAAACGTTCACACAGGTTAGTTGTCCACAAAACCATTTCTGCGCTTGGCTAGATTTGTTACACTTACGTCAGATGAATGAGATTTTACACGCTAACATTTTCTTTTTAATCGCCAGTATTGCTACGGTGTGCTTTTGCCTGCTCGTTAGCTTTATTTTGTATCAGGTTATAAAAATCATGCAGCTCGTTCGTTCAATTCTTGAACGTGTCGAAGCTGGTAGTGAAGTGTTGGCGAGTGATTTGGCTCACATTCGCATGTTTTTTTCCGAGGACGGTTTACTTACTCGCATTCTAGGTCTGTTTGGTGGCGCAAAACCATCTCGGCGTAGACGCAAGAAAGATGATGATGAATGAAATTATTATTGTTATCTAATTTACATATTTATGGCAGCAAAGAAAAAAGTCGCAGCCCCAAAAAAGATTACTAAAGAACAA
>MFLT01000002.1:2023-13552 GCA_001781415.1 Candidatus Kaiserbacteria bacterium RIFCSPLOWO2_01_FULL_45_25 | reverse complement strand
AAGGTTTGATGAATGAACTTTAATCATGGCTATAAACTAAGAAATAATCTTTACGGCTTTGTCCATACAGTATAACCCCCGCTGCCAATTTTTGGGAGCGGGGGTTATGGGAATTTTGTTATAGCTTAAGGGCGGGGACTATTTGTTTCTTGCGAGAAACAATGCCAGGGAGGACTTCAGTGTCGGTAGTCACCTCAACTTCAAATGAAGAAGAGATTACTTGTTTGGTAAGGTCGCTATAAGTCAAAACAGTTGCTTCTTCATTTAGAATATCGACTATAAAGAAAAGCACATCATCAATATCGCCCTCCTCAGTCACGCAAGCCTTGATGGCTTCAATGATGCCGGCTTGGCGGGCCAGGATGGTGGCCGGGGTGGTGGTCTCAATCACTGACACGCGGAAGTTTTTGTCTCCTACCTCGAACTTTTTACTATCGAGCTTGATGAGACCACTGTCGGTAAAGCCAGAAACGTCTGACTTGGCTGCAAACATTTCCTCTGCGTAGGCGAGGTGGTCAGTCCCAGCAATCATTGCGAGTTTTTCGACTACATCCTTATCGTGTGGGGTAGTGGTAGGGGATCTAAATCCGAGTGTGTCAGAGAGAATGGCTGACATCATCAATCCAGCAATGTTGGCTGGGATAGTTACTCCAGCCTGCATCATGAGGTCATACTGAATGGTAGCAGTACATGCAAGTGGGCGGATAGTGATATCGATCGGAGAATCGGTAGTTAATCCACCCACTAGCTTGTGGTGGTCAATTATTTGGAGGATGTTCGCTTCGTTGATGTTTGTTGGTAGTTCTTGCGGATTGTTGGTGTCTACTATAATTACCTCGTCTTTGGCGGCTAATTCGACGAGCAGCTCTGGTACAGAAAAGCCAAACCGGTTGAGTACAAAACTTGTTTCGCTGTTTAATTCACCAAGTACAAAAGGAGTCGCCTCGTGTGCAGTGTGCTCATTTAAGTACCAAGCCCAAACAATTGCTGAGCAAGTTGCGTCGGTGTCCGGTGATAGATGTCCAAAAACTTTTACCATATATTATTGTTTGTTTATTTGCGTAGTGTAGCTGAGGGAGCGGGTGTCCGCAAGTGGTACAAAAAAGCCGCCGGTCCCTAAGGGACCGGCGGCTTTTTGCCATTAATCTTTAGCTTCCTCCTCTTCTGCCACTAGGGCCTCTGCTTCTTCTGGGGTGTCTACTTCGTCAAACTCTTCATCGTCTGGGTTTATATCTCGGTCTCCCATTTCTTCGTCTTCTTCAGGTAGGGCTGGAGCGGTAGTGGTGGCGTCTTCGTTTTCAAGGACGTCCTCATCACTACCAATTTCGGTATCTTCAGAGGCTTCAATATCTACTGCGCCAGTAGCGTCAGCTTCTGCTAAAGCTTCTTTATTTTCAGCTGAGACGATATCAATCTTCCAGCCAGTGAGTTTAGCGGCGAGGCGAACGTTCTGTCCACCGCGTCCGATAGCAAGTGATTGTTGGTCACTAGCTACTTCAGCTACAGCGTGACCTCGTTCTCCAGCTTCTTCATTTGGTTCAGTCACAATTTTGACTGACATTACTTCGGCTGGTGAGAGAGCGTCTTCGATAAACTCTGCTTGGTCGGCTGACCATTCGATGATGTCGATTTTTTCACCGCCGAGTTCACTCATGACAGTTGAGACACGGACTCCGCGCTGTCCAACTAGAGAACCAACTGGGTCGATGTGTTGGTCATGAGCGTAGACAGCAATCTTTGAACGAGCACCGGCTTCACGAGCGACAGCCTTCACTTCTACCGCGCCGCTTTGTAGTTCAGGAGCTTCAATGGTAAAGAGACCAGAGAGAAAATCAGGATGAGATCGTGACAGTTTAAGGAAAATTCCACGTGAAGTTTCTTCAACCGCAAGCAGAATAGCGCGAACGCGTTCTCCCGGTTTGTATCGTTCACCAGGAATTTGTTCGTCGTACGGCATGATAGCCGTGACGCGACCGAGGTCTACGTAGAGGTTGCCGCGTTCAAAGCGTTGAACGTGACCAACTACGATGTCACCAGCCTTTTGACCAAACTCAGCCAAAGCCGCATCCTTCTCAGCTTCACGAATCTTCTGCACAATTACTTGCTTGGCAGTTTGGGCAGCAATACGACCAAAGTCGTCTTTTGGTTCAAGTGGGAAGATGAGTTCTTCACCAGTTTGAGCATCCTTCTTAATCATGCGGGCAGTTGAAAGCATGATGTGCTTTTCTTCATCAAAACGCACCTTCTTTTCACCGTCTGGCATAGCACCTTCTTCCTCTTCTTCAGCCTCCTCACCATCAGCTAGTTCTGGCTTGAGCATGCTCTCATCAACCACAATCTTAATTTGATTGAAGTTAGTAGTACCAGCAGCCAGGTCAAACTTGGCAGTGATGATTTGTCCACGCTTACCAAACTCTTTTTTGTAGGCAGTAGCTAGGGATTGTTCAATCGCGTCAATCATCTTTTCGCGAGGAATGCCGCGTTCCTCTTCCATTTCTTGTAAAACGGCGTTAATTACTTTTAGGTCAAACATATATAGTTATTAATGGTTTATAAGGTTTATTTTCTCACTGGTATAAAGAAAGCCCGGCGCAAGCCGAGCAGTCATTCACAGTTCACATACTATAGTGCGTTTTTTGAAGAAAGTAAACCACCCCGATACAAGCATCGGTGTATTCACCCAGATATCCTATCCGCTTGTATTGGTAATAGGGGTAAACGTGGGGACTAACAACTGAGAATAGAATTGTTGGTGATGGTATACTTACCATACAAAAGGAGGTAGTTAGTTCTTAATTGTACTTTTCACTGTGCGTATACAAGATGAACAATTGAAACGTTTTGTGCTCGATGCCGGCTTAATCAAAAAGTCGGATATTGCTGCCGTGGAAAAAGTAGCCAAAGATGAGCGTCGGACTCTCGCCGAAGCTCTCATCGCCCATGGTCATATGACCGAAGACGACATGCGACGTGTTGAATCCTACGTACTCGGGATTCCCTTTGTATCACTCAAAAACAACAAAATTGAATTTGAAGTTTTGACCCTCATCCCAGAGCCAGTAGCCCGTACCCACAACATCATCGCTTTTAAGAAGACCGACAAGGAGCTTGAAGTAGCGATGCTTGACACCGCCGACCTACCAGCCATCGACTTTGTGAAGAAAAAGGTAGGCCTAAAGATATTGCCTCGTCTCACTGACACAGAGTCAATGCGCACTGCACTTCGCCAATACCAAAAGACTCTCAAAGATGAGTTCGGCGAAATCATCATGAAGGATGCTTCAGCGCTTAAGGTTATTACCGATGAGAGCGGGGAAGAGTTATCTGAAAAAGACCTCAAGAAGATGGCTGAGGATTTGCCAGTGGTGCGTATTGTCGACACACTACTACGTCACGCTATTATCCAAGGAGCATCTGATATTCATATTGAACCAATGGAAGAAGAAGTGGTGGTGCGTTACCGTATTGACGGTATTCTAAGTGACGCCATGAAGCTGCCAAAGCATGCGGCGGGTACACTAGTGGCCCGCATCAAGGTGCTTTCAAACCTCAAACTCGACCAAAAGCGTCTGCCACAAGACGGGCGATTTAAGATGGAAATGGATGGTCAAAAAGTCGCCTTTCGTGTCTCAATGTTGCCAGTGTTCTTCGGTGAAAAGATTGTAATGCGTCTTCTTCGTGAAAGTCGTAGCGGCTTTTCACTTGAGGGAATTGGTTTTCACGGCTCTACTCTTGAGCGTATCCACAAGGCCACTCGCGCTACCACTGGAATTATTTTGGTAACCGGTCCAACTGGTTCTGGTAAATCAACTACTCTCTATACCATTCTTGACCTCCTTAATTCACCGGAGGTAAATATCTCAACCATTGAAGATCCGATTGAATACCAAATGCCACGGGTCAATCAAAGCCAAGTAAAGCCAGAAATCGGTTTTACTTTTGCGGCTGGACTCCGTTCACTTATGCGTCAGGACCCAGACATTATTATGGTGGGAGAAGTTCGTGATGAAGAGACAGCTAGTTTGGCTATTAACGCCGCGCTAACTGGTCACTTGGTGCTCGCAACAGTGCACACCAACTCAGCGGCTGGAACCGTGGCCCGTTTGGTGGATATGGGACTTGAGACTTTCTTGCTGGTATCGACTCTCCGCGTCGCTATTGGTCAACGACTCGTCCGTAAACTGTCTGACGACAAACTACCGTACACCCTGACTAAGGCTGAACGAGATGAGTTGGCGTCACACGTTAATCTTGATTTAGTCCTAGAGACACTTAAAGAAGAAAAGATTGTAAAAGAAGACGCTACTTGGAACGATATTCCTTTTTATCATCCAAAAGAAAAAGGGGAGACTGAAGATGGTTTCAAAGGCCGCATGGGTATTCATGAAGTAATGGAAATGTCACCAACTATCAAAGATATGGTGATGTCTGGTAAGACGGGTGACGATATTGAAGCTCAGGCTCGCAAAGAAGGCATGCTCACCATGCTCGAAGATGGTATCTATAAAGCCGCTAAAGGACTCACTAGTATTGAAGAAGTGCTCCGTGTGATTAACGAATAATTAATATGCCAAAGTTTACCTATACTGGTGAAGATGGAGAAGGGAAAAAAATCACAAAGACTGTCGAAGCTGATGATCGCTACGCGGTTTACGATATTGCTCGTCGCGACGGACATCGCATTTCTAGTATTGAAGAAGAAAAGCATGGCAGTCTAGGTAAATTACTAAACATGGACCGTATCAACGTAATGTTGAGTCGGGTGAAGGCTGATGAGTTGGTAATGATTACGCGCAACCTTGGTTCGATGCTGACGGCTGGACTGACAGTCACCAGAGCGATTTCGGTAATTGAGCGTCAAAGTAAGAACCCAAAGCTAAAGGATGTTTTGACCAATATCAACGAACGTATTAATAACGGCCAGCAGTTTTATGAAGCTTTAAAAGAGTTTCCAGAGGTATTTAGTGATTTGTATGTAGCGATGATTAAGTCTGGAGAGGAAAGTGGAAATTTATCTGAGTCACTAAAGACCCTTTCAATCCAGATGGAGCGTTCAAGTAATCTAACCAAAAAGATTAAAGGGGCGATGATTTACCCAGCGATTGTGGTTACGGTTATGATTATCATCGGGGTTTTGATGATGATTTATGTTATGCCGCAAATCACTGGGGTGTTTAAGGGTATGGATATGGACTTGCCAGCTACGACCAAGTTTTTGATTGCTACTAGCGATTTCTTTGCGGCTCATACGCTACTGACTTTGGCCATTATGATTGGTACGGTTGTTGGGACAATGTATTTCCTCAAATCAAAAGTCGGACGCTTGGTTACGTCTTGGGTCATTCCTCGTTTGCCAGTAATTGGTACTATGGCCAAAGAGACTAACTCTGCTCGTACCGCGCGCACACTATCTTCACTGCTAAACTCTGGCGTGGATGTAATTCAGGCAATCGAAATTACTGAAGAAGTGGTCCAGAATGTTTTTTATAAAAAAATTCTTAAAGATGCGCGCATGCGGGTTGAGAAGGGAACTCCACTTTCAGAAGTATTTATTGAACGAACTGACCTTTATCCAATTTTGGTTGGGGAAATGATTCTAGTAGGAGAGGAGACTGGACAGATTTCTGGCATGTTGAACGAACTGGCGATTTTCTATGAAACGGAAGTTGAGCGTAAGACCAAAGACCTCTCAACAATTATTGAGCCACTACTGATGGTAGCTATTGGTGCCGGTGTAGGATTCTTTGCACTAGCGATGATTGCTCCAATTTACTCAATCTCTGATGGACTTAAATAAGCTATGAACTTATTTCGCCAAAAACAATCACGCGGATTCTCTCTCGTTGAAGTGTTGGTGGTAATTGCGATAACCGCTCTGGTGTTTGTGGGATTGTTTGCAGCTTTTGAATATTCACTAAAGTTGATTGCACAATCACGAGCCAAGATGACGGCGCTGACTGTGGCTAATGACCAAATGGAATATATTCGATCCTTTACTTACGACTCGGTTGGTACCGTATTGGGTATTCCTGCCGGGTCATTGCCCCAAGTCAGTACTACCACGCTAAACGAAATTGATTTCACTAAGCGGATTTTGATTGAATACATTGATGATGACGCTGATGGGATAGGGGCCGCTGATACCAACGGTATTACTACAGATTACAAGCAAGTTAAAGTCAGTGTTGAGTGGACTATTAATGGAAATACCAATGAGGTATTTTTAGTTAGTAATATCACACCTCGTTCAATTGAAACCAACGTCGGTGGCGGGACCTTGCGGGTAAATGTGTTTGACGCGGATGTTCAACCTCTGCCTGGGGCGAGTGTTAGAGTAGTTAACAATACTATTGTTCCAAATGTTGATGTAACCAGAACCACCGATGCCACTGGCGTAGCGTTGTTTGGCGGTGCGCCCGCTGGCCCTGATTATGAAATATTTGTGACTGGAGTTGGTTACTCCAGTGATCAGACTTACATGGCTACTACTAGCTTGCCGACTCCAATTACCCAGCCAGTGGCTGTAGTAGAAGCTGACATCTCAACCATGAACTTCTTTATTGATAGGACAAGTGAATTGACGGTCCGTACCTTAAGTGGGAAAACCACTCAAGAGTACACTCTGACATTCACCGACATGACTGGCATTGTAGAGTCTACTGATGTGGCTCTGATTGATGGTGCCATGGGTCTGGCTACTTCTGGAAGTGCTTATGTATCTTCTGGTGAGTTGTTTCTAACTCCACTAACACCGTCTCCGCTAGACGCTTGGGAGTTTGTGGTGGCTAGTGGCACTGTACCATTTAATACTGCTGCCACCATCAGATTTTATACCTCAACTTCAACCGCTGACATCATTCCCGATAGCGATTTGCCAGGAAACAGTATCGGATTTTCTATTGGAACCATTGATATATCTACCCTTTCAAAGGTCACCTATCCAACGATTGTGGTCGGTATTGCTTTAGAGACTTCAGATACCAGCATTACACCAACAATTGATGAGGTGCAGGTGTTATATCTTGAATCGGAAACTGGTTTAGCGGGAGTAGATTTGTACATGCAAGGTTCTAAGACAATTGGAACTAACGCCAGTGGTACTGATATTTATAAAACCACCAATTCAGTAACTACTGACAGTAATGGCGAATACGTATTTCCAGCCTTGGAGTGGGATGCTTATACTTTCACTGTCTCTGGTTACGATGTTGCTGAAGCGTGTGAAAACAATCCGTTAGATCTTAGGCCAAACACCACTGAAACTATGGACCTGGTCTTGGCAGCTAATAGCGCCAATACCTTGCGGGTGGTGGCTGAGACTATCTCTGGTACTAAATTAATTAGTGCCGAAGTAAGATTAGAGCGCCCAAGTTTTTCTGAAACTGTTGAAACCAGTACCTGCGGACAGGCGTTCTTTACTGGACTGAGTAGTAATAACGATTATGAGCTCACTGTCACTCCAGATGGCTATGCTCCACAAACAATCTCTGCGGTTTCTATCGATTCCGATATTGTAATGGTGGTAAAATTCTAATAATGTCAGATTATATGGGTAATCACTTTCAGAAAGGATTTACGCTAGTAGAAATGATTGTAGTGATTTCACTCAATGTAATTTTGATGGTTGTGATTACTGGAAGTATTCTAAGTCTCTACAAAAATCATGGTTACACCTATGCTCAGTCTAATGAAATTGACGCAGCTAGAAGGAGTATCAGTGATTGGATGCGTGATGCTAGAGAAATGACTCCAGCCGCCAACGGGGCCTTTCCAATTGTGACTGCAGAAACACATCGTTTTGGATTTTATAGTGATATTGACCGAGATTTTGGCGTGGAGTATGTCGAGTTTGCCCTAGATGGAACTAATCTTTATAGATACACCTATAATCCTATTGGTTATCCAGCCACTTACAACACCGCTTCTCCTGATGAGACAGTACTTTTGTCGGAGTTTGTACAAAACATTCCTCAGAGTGTAGTAACTTTTAGTTATTATAACAATTCCGGAACCTTGTTGGTGTCACCAGCTGCTATGATTAGTGATATCCGTTACATCGAGATGCAAGTGATTGTAAATATCGACCCACTGCGCGACCCCGGAGAATTTATGCTCAAAGGTAGTGCGGCGCCTCGTAACTTGAAAGACAACCTATAGTATGACACCAGCTAATTTACAAAAAAATATACAAAGCGGGTACATGTTGCTACTGGTTTTGGTGTTCTCTTCAATTTTCTTTGTAATCGTTAGTTCGTTTGTGGCGTCAATTGTTACTCAAAGCAAAGTTATTAATCAGCGTGTGCAACTAGAGCAAGCAGGTCAAATTGCTGAAGCTGGTTTAAATTATTACAAATGGTTTTTGGCTCATTACCCTGGTGATGTGACAAATGGGACTGGTTTGCCTGGACCTTACGTTGGTGTGTACTACGATCCAGAAGGGGGGGCTATCGGTGAATATTCAATCGAAGTGGCAAGTACTACTTACTGTGGTGAATTGTCATCAATTGACGTTAGTTCAACTGGACATACTTATGCTGATCCAGACGTTAGTCGAACTGTTAGTGCTAGGTACGCTCAACCCTCAGTCGCTGATTATTCTTTTATTCTTAACGCCGACGTTTGGGTCGGTAATGATGTGCAGATTACTGGACCGTATCACTCCAATGGTGGTATTAGAATGGATGGTACAAACAACTCCAGTGTTACCAGTGGGCAAGCTACTTGGAATTGTACAAGCAGTTTTGGCTGTTCGCCTGGCGGTACCCGAGATGGAGTATTTACCACCACTGCCAACCCAAACACCTCTTTATTTGAATTCCCGTCAGCTCCAGTGAACTTCACTGGTATGACCGTTGACTTGTCGATTATGCAGCCAAAAGCGCAGTCGCAAGGTTTGTATTTTGGCCCATCAGGAAAGGCGGGTTATCACATTATCTTTAGGTCTGATGGTACGGTCGAGGTTAGAAGAGTTAACGCCAAAGTAAATGAACCTAATGGTTATGCCTGGGGATATTATATGAATATTTTAAATGGAACTAGTTTGGTAGGTATCTACACTCTACCAGCTAGTTGCCCTTTGATATTTGTGGAAGACCAGGTGTGGTTGGAGGGTGAAGTGAACGGTAAATTTACAGTAGCGGCGGCTGATGTTGACTCTTCTGGAGTAGATCCGTCTATTATTTTGAACAACAATATCACTTATTCAAATACCGATTCTGGCCTACTGGCCATTGGGGAATTTGATGTGTTGGTAGGTTTGGAGGTACCAGATGATATGGAATTAAATGGTATTTTTATTGCTCAGAAGGGACATTTTGGTCGCAATCATTATGATACCTCTATGCCAAATTCTTGGGAACAATATATTAAGCGCAACTCACTTACTATAAACGGCACTATTGTGTCTAATGGAAGAGTTGGCACTAAGTGGGTAAACTGGCTCGGCACTTATGTTTCTGGGTTTAATTATCGATATAACTCATACGACCGTAACCTAGTATTAGACCCACCGCCTTTGATACCAAGAACCTCTGATTTATATCAGTTTTCGCAGTGGCGCGATGCTAACTAAGCTTTGTCACAGTTAGTGTCAGTAATTGCCAAATCCTGGACGTGCTACAATTTCCTGATATGAAACATGCGCATGCCCTCGTGATGGGTAACTGGAAATTAAACCCCGGCAATACCCTTGAAGCCAAGACATTGTTTGCTGAATTAAAAAAGAAGATACCAAAGACCACTACTGCCAAGGTGGTGGTGGCTCCACCGTTTTTATTTATTCCAGAGTTGGCTAAGGGAGCAGCGTCAGTAATTAAGCTTGGTGCGCAAGATGTGCATTATGAAGAACGAGGGGCGGTTACTGGCGAGATTGGTGCTGGAATGCTTGCATTTTTTGGTGTCGAGTATGTGATTGTCGGTCATTCAGAACGTCGAGCATTAGGAGAGACAGATACCCAAGTAAATAAAAAAGTACAGGCTCTTTTGAAGCGTAAGCTAACCCCAGTGGTGTGTATTGGTGAGCGTTTGCGAGATTCGCAGGGACAGTTTTTTAATCATATTGCTGCCCAACTCAAAGCTCTCACAGAAGGTTTAACTCCACTCCAGCTACAAAAAGTAGTGATTGCCTATGAACCAATTTGGGCAATCGGTACTGGGGAGACTGCCACCGCTGAAAATGTTAAAGAGATGCAGTTGTTTATTGTCAGCACTCTCACTAAATTATATGAACGAAAAGTAGCGGAGAAAGTTCGTTTGATTTACGGCGGTTCAGTGAAAGAAAGTAATGCTAAAGACATATACGAACAAGGAGGAATGAGCGGGTTCTTGGTTGGTGGAGCGAGTTTAGAGGCCGCACAATTTGCAGCGATTATTAAAGCAGTTGAATAATTTACCGTATGGAATTAAAGAGTATTGCAGAAGTCAGTGATTTGCGAGGAAAGGTCGTGTTGGTGCGGGCTTCATGTAATGTGCCACTAGTTGATGGTAAGGTACGTAATTCATTTAGACTTCGTCGCGCCTTGCCGACACTCAAGTATTTGAAAGAAGCTGGTGCCAAGGTGATTGTAATTTCTCACATCGGTCGTGAGGTAGACGAGACATTACTGCCAGTATTTGAAGAACTAGCAACGGCTATTGATATGAAGTGGGGAGGTAAAGTCACTGACCCTCTTTTTACAGAGAAGAAAGCAGCCCTTAATGATGGAGATATTTTATTTTGTGAGAACTTACGCCAAGATGTTCGTGAAGAAGAAAATGACGACAGTCTCGGAGCGCTGTTAGCCGAGGGAGTTGATTTATATGTAAACGACGCCTTTGCTGAGGCACACCGTGAACATGCGTCCACTTATGGTGTAGCAAAGTTGCTGCTAGCTTATGCTGGACTGACTCTTATAGAAGAAGTGACCGAGCTCCAAAAAGTGATGCAGCCAAATCACCCGTCACTATTCTTGCTTGGAGGGGCAAAGTTTGAGACCAAGATGCCACTCGTAGAGAAGTATCTTGCCTTGTACGACCATGTGTTCGTTGGTGGTGCGCTTGCCAACGATGTGCTTAAAGCCCGAGGGTTTGAAGTAGGTACGTCTCTTGTCTCAGAGGTATCGCTTAACGACGCACCGTTCTTGTGGAGTGAAAAAATGTTGGTGCCAGTAGATGTGATAGTTGAGGGGCCAAGAGGAGTGGTTACAAAACCAGCTGATCAAGTTTTGCCAGACGAAAAGATTTTTGACATGGGACCAGAGACTGTTGAACTTCTTACTCGTTACATCGCCGAAGCAAAAACAATTCTCTGGAACGGACCGTTTGGTAATTACGAAGCTGGCTTTGAAGAAAGCACCGAGGCAGTAGCTAAACTCATTGCTGATTCTGACGCCTTCAGTGTGCTTGGCGGCGGCGACACTGTCGCGGCCGTTGAGAAGCTTGGTCTCAATGAAAAGTTTGGTTTCATTTCAATTGGTGGCGGGTCTATGCTTACCTTTATGGAGCATGGCAGTACACCAGTCTTGGATTTGTTAAAGAAATAAGACACATAAC
>MFLT01000002.1:0-2017 GCA_001781415.1 Candidatus Kaiserbacteria bacterium RIFCSPLOWO2_01_FULL_45_25 | reverse complement strand
CCTTTTGTTATTCTGCCAAGGCGGCCTTCAGCCGTTCCTTGGTTTCTTGATACGCATCTTCTTTGAGTGTAACGTAGCGGGGTTTTTGGTAAGTGTTGTCATCAACTAAGCGTGGTATGACGTGTAAATGGGCATGAAACACTTCTTGTCCGGCTGCTGTCTCGTTATTCATGACTAGATTTATGCCATCAGCTAGGCCGCTTTTCTTTAAGGCTTGAGCTATCTTCTGAGCGACCTTCATCATGTGGGCTAGCGTTTCAGGTGCGGCGTCAATAGCATTGATGTAGTGCTCTTTTGGGACTACGAGTGTGTGGCCGTAGTTTACTGGAGTAATATCCAGAAAAGCGAGCACTAGCTCATCCTCATAGACAATGTCGGCTGGAATTTCTCTGGCAATAATCTTTGAAAAAATGGTTTCCATAATTTGTTTTAAATAATGGTTCTAGTATACCGAACTGACTGTGGTCATGCTACCATACGCTAATCATGTCTTTGTTTGAAGTCTTTCCACTGCTTTCTGATGCCGCTGCCTCTGAGCTAGGTGCTTATGGTCCGTACCTGCAAACTCTCCTTTTTAACCGTGGCATTACGACTAAGGCTGAGGCGGAGACATTTCTTAGTCCTTCATACGAGACACAACTACACGACCCATTTCTGCTCCACGATATGGACAAGGCGGTAGAGCGAGTACTGCTAGCCATCAAAGCCAACCAAAAGACCATCATCTATAGTGACTATGACTGCGACGGTATCCCCGGCGCGGTGGTACTTCATGATTTTTTTACGGCTGCTGGTTACACCAACTTTTTTGTTCATATTCCTCATCGTCACTATGATGGGTTTGGTCTCAGCGTGAAGGCGGTGGAGACACTAAAGGCCGAACAGTCACCCGATCTTATTATCACTATTGATTGTGGCACGACTGATATCGAAGCAGTCGCAAAAGCTAGGGAACTTGGTATTGATGTCATAATCACTGACCATCACGAACCAAAAGACACTCTACCCGAAGCAGTAGCGGTAGTTAATCCAAAAGTTGGGACGACGTACCCTTTTGATGGGCTTTGCGGCGCAGCGGTTATTTTTAAATTGGTGCAAGCACTCATCGCTCGTGGCGACTTTGCTATTACTCCAGGCCAAGAGAAGTGGTGGCTTGATATGGTAGGTATTGCCACTATTGCTGATATGGTGCCGCTGCGAGATGAGAACCGAGTACTGGCTCACTATGGCCTCACTGTGCTCAGGAAGTCTCGCCGCCCAGGGCTTCAGCAATTACTCCGCAAACAAAAAGCTAGCCAATCACATCTGACCGAAGACGACATTGGTTTCACTATTGGTCCGCGTATCAATGCTGCCTCACGGATGGATACGCCAGAAGATGCTTTCTTCTTGCTTGCTACCAAAGACGAAGGAGAGGCTGGAGCTAGACTCATTCACTTGGAGAAACTTAACACTGACCGCAAGTCGGCCGTGTCGCAAATGACCAAAGAGCTTCATGTGCGCATGAAAACAATTGAGGAGTTACCAGACGTGCTGGTGATGGGTAATGCAGATTGGCGACCGTCGCTGGCTGGACTGGCTGCCAACAAACTCGCTGAAGAATACAATCGCCCAGCTTTCCTGTGGGGACGTGATGGGAATGGAGTGTTTAAAGGTTCGTGTCGTTCTGGTGGTGGAGTGAGTGTTGTGAAGCTCATGAATGCCGTGCCGGAATTCTTTCATGAATTCGGTGGACATCATATGTCTGGCGGCTTCTCAGTGCGTGACGAGCACATTCATACTTTGGCAGCTGGACTCCAAGATGCTTACACTAAGCTTGGAGCTGAGGCGGCGATAGTTGAACCACTCCTAGTTGATATGGAGATTACGCTCGATAACATAACGTCTGAGTTGGTACGAGCTCAGCGCCAATGCGGCCCGTTTGGTTGTGAGAATCATAAGCCACTTTATCTAATTCAAAATGTCACACCACGAGAAGTGGTCGCTTTTGGAAAAGCCAAAGAACACACCAAGCTCG
>MFLT01000001.1:18965-138074 GCA_001781415.1 Candidatus Kaiserbacteria bacterium RIFCSPLOWO2_01_FULL_45_25 | reverse complement strand
AACTTAAACAAGTTAGGACTCTGTGTATTTAAATCTTGGCCAATGGCCATGTTTAAATCACCCTTAAGATAAGGTAAAAAGCACGAAGCAGGTTGACTTGCTCTTCTTATTCGTTTATTAGGGGTTTTATTACTCATCGAGCGACAGCCATTTGTAGCAGAGAGTAAGTCTTATCCCATCACATATATAGTGTAGCAACAAATTAGACTAAATATCTTGATTTTATCAACAGAACTCAACTAGTGAATGAGCGAGCCAAAATAATAGAAAAGTCTATAAAATTCATCCGTCCGTCATTATTAAAGTCATGAGTTTCAGACTTACTGTGCCAGGCGGCCATAAAAGTACTAATATCTTTCAAAGTAACCTTACCGTCGCCGTCAATATCAGCATTGATATTTAAGCCCACCTTGGCTGAAATCTCAGCTGGGTCTTCGTTTTGATCATAAATATAAAAACTAGTTCGCGAATCAGCACCAGTAGTAGCCACTTCAACCGGAGTCCCCTTTCCATCCCCCGCCAAAAGTTCTGCGTCACTAACCAAAAATTCAGTTTGTCCGGTTTGTTTAGCTTCTGCCTTAATAGTAGCGACCAAGTGTTCGCCAACAAAGCCTCGTCTAAAAGTGCCCCCGCCAAAGCTGATGGTATTTGCAGTTATCTCTGGCTCTTGTGTCCAGATGGTAAGCACCGACTGTGACTTGTCTACGGACAGTATCTCAACTTTATCTTTTGAAAAATCAATCGTGACGTCCAGTGCATTTACTGGAACATGGGCAGAAGCATATACTTCAATGGAAAATCGTTCACCCTGGAGCACGGAGGTGGCTGACGGCACAAGCTTAATGTATGACGTTTCGGTTGAAACTACCGAAGCCGCAAAAATAGCCGCAAAGCCCAGCACTAGTGGAAACATGTATTTCACCGTCGGCTTCTGCACCGCCTTGGCTTTAAATATTTTTTGCCACAGTAGCACAAGTCGCTTCATGGCTATTTAATTAATGTCTTGCGAAGTGCTGAAGCCTCCCCAGTGAGCACACTCAAATCTTCACGCACCTTCTGGGCACTGGCGCGAATATTTTCTACGGTAATTTCAGTAGGAGCTACGTTATTAAGCAAAGCTTTAATAATTTCTCCTTGAGCAATTACTAGTTTACTAAAAAGTACACTGATTTCTTTTTCTTTCTGTGACAATGTCTGCCAACTAGTTAGCGTCTGAACATCAACTTCTGATCCCAACAAAGCTTTTTGTTCGGACAGATGAGTTAAATAACTTACTTCTTTTTCCAGTAGCAGCGCCATACCAGCTCGACGACTAGAGGCAGTATCGCCACAACGATTAAAGAGTGTCTCTAGATCCACTAAGTCTGCTCGGGCCAACCCCTTATCTAAAGACGAAAGTAAATCATCATAACGAGACATTTCAGATAATGGGCACTCAGATACTACCTGCGCAATAGCTTCATTGGCTGCACCCTGACTTAGTAACTTAGCAGTAGCCACAACAGCTGCTTCTTGCACTTCATAACTTGCATCAGTATTGAGTCGCAAATCATACAACCGCTTCTCCACTACTACACTAGCTGATACATACACTATAAGTAATCCTGCTATCAAACCGCCAATTATCTGATTTCGATTCATATTCTGAAATTTATATATGTAATTACTTCTTGTCTACCAGTCCCTCAACATCACCAACTTCCTTTTGAATGTTATTTTCGGCTGCCTGGAGAGCTTCGTTTAGGGTAGCAAAAGTATTTTCTTCTGCCTTCGTTAATTTCTTGGTCTTTCGCGACTCCGACAAGGCTAACTGCTTTTCAGCCAGTACCGCGCGGAGAGAGGCAAATTCTTTGAAAACTATTGCCACCGCTTCGTGGGACTCCACCCTCACCTTGCTACGGAATCTACGTAGATAAAGTAGCATAAACCAACTGGCCAAAACAAGGAGCAAGGTCATGGCCACTAGCGGAATAATCACGGATAGTATATTTACCAAGAAAGAACCGATTTGAATATATCCTGGCTGCTGCACAGCAATTTTGATGGTATCTGACGGCTCAGATTGTGCGCCAAAGGTGTCGGTAGCGCGAGCTGTGAGTTCGTATACACCAAGACTAAATGTACCAGACGGTATCACTGTAAAAACTCCAGCCTCATCTGCTGTGACACTATATACAACTGGCTCAGCGCCGATTTTTTGGATAGTTACTTCCACTGCCGCGTTAGCGCGGGTCAAACCTCTAAAGACCGGAATCACCTCTTCATTTATCTCACTTGGATACTCAGTAAAGACTGGCTTATCAAATGATTCGATGGTAAATGAGAAAGAACTAATCAGTCCATTACCAGCTTCGTCCACAGCTTCAATGATGACTGAATGATAGCCAGGTGTTAGCTGCGGCAAAACTAGTCGGTCAGTATCTTCACTGTCGATGAAGTCGTAAGCATCACTGTTGTCAATTTTGACCACATACCGGGCAATCTTTGAGGCTGCGTCTTCAGCCGTTAAGAGTAGTGTCTGAGCTGGGTTAGCACCATCTGCATCCTCAGCTAGCGCTATATCAAATTTAGTTGGCTTTTCAGTATCAACTGCTAGACGATAGTGACTGACCTTACCCCAACCATCTTCGTTTCTAAATTGTAGGTGAAAATACTGCACTCCCTCATCAAGGTCTTCAATGGTGATAGTTGAAATTGGGTCTTCATAGACTCTAGTTGGAATAGAATTTGCATTGTCGTCTAGTAGTGTACGAACTTCAGTGACACCAGCTGGCAAATTCCAACTTAGGGTGGCTGTTTTGCTGGTATACCAACCTTCGCTGTTTGGGTGAGTACTTGATTCAATAACTGGTGCGCCTGGGGTATTGGCTGGGGCTACATACTCAACTACTTCTGGAGTAGGAGTGACGGACGCAGCGGAAATGGTGTAGCTACCACCATTCATACTAGAGAGGACGTTGGTACCCATTCCGTCATTGGCCAGAACAGAGCCGTTAGTAAAGTTTACCTTGGCAGCACTGGCATTGGTGGTTTTAAAAGTAATTGAAAAAATTGTACCAGCTGAACCAGTGTAACCAGAAGGCATACCGCCACTAAACGAAATCGTTCCGGCGGAATTAGAAAAAGTTGGTTCAGTTACCCAAAGGTTAAAAATCGAACCTGATCTGTTAACTGACACAACCGTGACTTCAGCTGGATTAAACTTAATAGTTCCTTCCGCAGCGTTGACTGGCTTACCTTGTGTATTTACTACCGCCCTCACGGTAAAGGTGCTGCCAGTGGTATAAACCCCAGTACTTGGTGATAGAGATAATGTAGCCGCCAATGATGTAAGCGGGGCAAGAAAAAATATGAGAAAAACTCCTACTAAAATTGTATTAAGTTTAAGTGTCATATTAATCAATTAATCCATCAGCCTCATTTTCCATTACGGCCACAGCAGCCTTAGCCCGGCGACGGCGGCTAATAATAAACCAAAGTAGTCCGATAGTTATTAGTAGAATAAAGCCAAGTACACCCATTACCGTGTAAGTAATAATTTCGTTCATTGAAATTGTCTGCAGCGATTCGTCTGGAATATAGGTAGCGATGTATTCGTTTCCAGCTTTATCTAATGCTTTAACACGAATAATACTGTTTAGAGATTGATCTTTTAGTACATATGGGCTTTCGGCTTTTATCCATGGAACTCCTACACCACCCCATTTAAAGGCACTAAATTCCAAAACCGGCTCTTCCATCACTTCGTAGTGACTAATACCAGTTTGTTTATCAGTAGTACTAAAAACAATGAAATGTTTACCAGCGAAAGCTGTTTCATCACGAGTTAAAGTAATACTAAATTGTTCTGGCGGATTAGAGTCTTGTCTCACCGCTTCTCGCCAAGCATCAACCACTCCATCAGAACCAGCTGACTTCTCTAGAGTGAAAGTACCACCAAGTGTAGTCAAGGGAGCTCTAGTACCAGCTCCATCGTTAAGCAAGACTTGCGTCTCAGGAGCAAAATCTACATGTGCCTGCGTATCATCAGATCCACCACCCACCTGCATACCAGGTGACCGGAAAATAATTTCAGCAATGATATTGGTCAAGCGCGGATCACCTTCTACACGGCCACAATAGCCATTAGGGATACCTCCCGCAAAGGTGATGGTGCGATTATCTTTATTGATAACTGGTGGCTCTACCCAAACGTTAAAAATAGATTTACCAATCGAAATATCAACTGGTTGAATGTTCTCGGAATACGTAACGACAGCATCAATAACGTTAATACATTCTCCAAGCGAAGCGTCTGGCATGATGCGCACAGCGGCTGTAATAGCATCACCGCGACCAAGCGTCGCTACCCCAGGATCAATATAAATAGTTGCCGCCTGTGCATACCCAAAAGAAAAGAAAAACAACAAGGCTGCAAAACGAGCATATGTAAACATAAGTACAGTATAACAAAGTAAGCTAAGGATGATTCGGGCTGTACACAGACAAACAAAAAACCCGTCTCGTGGTGGGAGATAGGGTTTTTTGTTTTAACTCCAAGCTTAGAGTCAGTATTCGGCTAGAATACTGGTGTTGCTACGTATGTCAGCGTAGCGGTGTAGTCGTCTCCCGCTTCTTGCAAAGCAGAAACTTCTACGGTGTATCCGACTCGAGTAAGTCCGAGACCTTGTGTTGTTCCGTTAGATGGTCCGTCGTTTCTAAATACTTCTACCGGTGTGGTTGAAGCAGAAACATACAGACGACCAGTTCCAGTTACATCAAAGGCGTCCGTTAGTCCTGAGTAGATAGTACTGTCATTGGTGGTAATACCCCAATGTCCATACGTATTATCATCCCCAAGAACAGGTGTTGGACCATTCCATAATGTAGGGGTGGTTGTGAACACGCCATCAGCAAACCCATCAATATCAGCGCCTGTGGCTGATGTGAGTTGTTGGTCAGTTGTCACAGTAATTACAAAGCCATTAGCTGCGTTTGTGTTGACCTGAAGGTCTTGCGCGGCAGTAGCGGCTGTGTCAGCTGACAGAATTCCAAATGGAATTGCTGTAGAAGTTGAAGTAGCGGTGATGGTGTCGCCATTGACGGTACCACCAGAGTTAACAGCAGTGACTGTAAAGTCAAAGATGGTTTCAACTGCTGCAGTTACTGTTACCACATCTACAATTGCAACTCGAGTTGTACCAGTATCACTGTTTCCGACCGCGACTGTAATTTCGTATGAACCTACAGATGGATTGGTGATTTGGTTTGTACCGGTACCGCCTGTGGTGGCGTTGGTACCGATTTCAACTGTAATTGTTGCATTAGCGCCAACTGTGCTTGTACCACTAGTGAGATCAATAGTGGTACCAGCGGCAGTTACATTCCAACTTGCGCCAGAGGCTGCACCATCAATCAACGTTTGTTCGGTTCCACTAGCATTTAGATCGATATCCTGCGCGACCAGAGAACCGATTCCTGAAAAGCTAGTTGTACCAAAATCAATCGAGATTGTCTCGCCGGCCGCAAGACCAGTTGGTGTAACAAAGGTTAGAGTGTGGTTAGAAACTACCGCAGGGGCAGAATCTGAGAGCGTGTTACTAAAGGAGGTGACATTCGCAGCTTCCGCACGGAATGAAGGTACTCCTACAAACCATAAAATGATTGCAAAAGTAACAACTGCAGTTAGGGCTTGGAGTAATGTGAACGTTGAATTCGTTCTGAACATATACTCTACGTTGTATTAGTTTTTCAGCTTAGATCTGACGTCGCGACCGAAAAAACTAAATGAGCAATAACTCATGCAGCGTCGGGTCTCCACTCCCTTCGCTTATAAGTGCGCTGCAAAACATACTTGTGATGAGACACTTGGCTGAAGTGCCCTAATACAGCTACGCCGTACTAGCGGTAACACTAATTGGTTTACCTCCAAAACAAGTACTCACTCATTGTAGCGTGCTTATTTTTTTCAGAGGCAAACTTATACACAAAAATGAGCAAACACCCGAAGGGTGTATTGCGAATTTTGTTCCGAGTTCGCCCCGTCCTAGGGCGAACTCCTGGAACTCGCACTCCAACGCTGAGTAAAGTTTATCTTCTGAAGCATGATTCAAAATTACAGCTTACTATTTTCACAAGAAAATGTGCGGCGAGTTTTAATTACATACAATACTCTACGGATAGCTACGTGCTTAGAATTTTTAAGCAGAAACAAAGAGCGCGCAGCGCGACTCTAAATATACCTGTTAACAGGTATATTTAGAGTCTACTTAATATTACTTATCCAACCGTGGCGGTCCGCCCGTGACTTTATTTTCCTTAAGCAAATCACTGGAACTCGCAATCGAACGCTCAGTAAATTCTATTTTCTAAAGAAAAGTCACCAGGACTCGAAGTCTGCAGCTCAGTAAATACATTTTTGAAGTCTGATTCAAATTGGAAATTGCCATTTTCTCAAAAATAAATATGCAGCATGTTTGAAGTGAGCAAAAGACCAAATAGACAGGCAGCTTCTGTACAGAAACAATATTGCAACCTCTACTTATCATCGATGATAAGTAGCCTACTTAATAAAAACATTCGCAGTGCGAAGTCTGGTCTTTGAGTCTGCGGTAGTATTATCCACCAGTGGATACATGTTTAGCACTGCTATTCGCTACAAACTAAAATAGTACGGTTAACCGTACTATTTATTTTCTAAATTAAGTTGGTTGTAAGCAATACGCCAAGCGAGTCGACTGCTCACCCAACGTAATAAATACTACCCTGTCCACAAGTGAGCAAACGAGTAGCGAAGCTACGACTATTGCGAACTTACGCAGACGCTTAGCTGAGCCGCGACCCCCAAGGGAGCGGTCAGCTGCAGCGGCCTGCGAAGCAAGTCGTCAGCTCGTTGTGATAAATATTACTTACCCAGTCCAATTAAAGAGGAGTATAGAAAAATCCTCAATCCCAACTTTCCCATTACCATTGATGTCAGCTGGAGGGTTTGAATTACCGCCGTTAGTCCCCCACCAAAAGATAAGAATAGAAAAGTCCACCAAGTTAATTTTGGTGTCACGATTTAGATCAGATGGCGTCGTTGCCTTTCCATTAACCCCCACAAAGAGCTGTATGGTCGTACTAAAGCTACTTTGGGTAGCAAGTGATGAAGTACCACCAATTGAGCGAGCGCGCAGCGTATGCTCAGCCACACGCAATGAAGTAGTATTCAACAAAATAGTCCAAAGACCAGTGGCACTAGAGGTTGTGGTCTCAATCTTTTCACTATTATTAATATGTAGTTCTATCCGGGCGTTTGGTATAGACTGTCCACTAACAGTAACTATGTCACCTGGATTTACATTTGCACTAGATACCTTAATAGATGGCGGCAAAATAATTCCCGAGATGTTTGTAACCGCTCCTTGAGTTACGTCAAAGGTAGAGTTAAGAGTAATTGAACGTGTGCCACCTTGGTCAGTCGCCCAAAATCCCAGTGAAGCAGTTCCAGGTGAAGCGTCAGTTGTGAAGTCAAACTTACCATCACTACCAACCCGCACACTACCGACATTTTCAGTATCGAGCAAAATATTAATTGTTCGGCCAGGGTATGCGAGTCCAGTTACACTAATGACAGTATCACCTAGTTCGGTATCACTACCACCGCCACCGCCACTACCTCCTCCAGAACTACCACCTCCTCCAGAACCAGCTGGTTCAATTATACAAATAGCTGAACAAAAGTCAGCGTCATCATTATTACCATCGTCACATTCCTCTCCAAATGAAGTCTGCAAAACCCCGTCACCACAGTACGGACCAAAGTTACAAGACAGACTACATTGACGGCCAGCGATTGAGGTACTGTAAACGCCGGTTTCTCCGGGTACATCACATTGTTCACCATCATCAACCAACGAGTTACCACAAATACTCAAGGTAAGAGTAGTTGTAGCAGTACCAGTCAAAATTGCCTGAGCTGCTGTTAGAGAAGGTATTAGGAGGACAGTCGCCAGTACTATGCCAAAAAAAGTAAGTCGGGCATACATAAGACTATTCACCTCGACGACGTCCTAAACGACGATTATAGAAAATGTATAGTACTAGAATTATTAGCGCTAGGATTGGAAGTAGGATAGAAATTTTGTGTGCTACAGAAAGACCGCTGAAACCAAAGCCAGCTTGTTGCAATGTTCCGTATGGCAACACACTAAGACTTACTTCTCCTTCCTGTTTCACTTCTTCGCCGTTATAGACTTTAAATCGTGCGATGTAATTACCAGCTGGTAGTCGTGTTGGTATTTCCGCAAATACTTCTTCAGTCGCGTATGGTGCAATTTTACGTACCTTGTTTTTATTCTGAGTTTCTTCAAGGAGTACATTACCAGCGAAATCAAAAATTCTGAACTCAACCTTTGATGGTGAATTATCTACGTTACCAGTGTTTTCAATCAACATTGAAAAATCAATCTTACCTGGGAAATATAGCCAGCCAAGTTTATGACCTTCATTCAAATCTGTTACGTCAATCTTTCTAACTCTGAAGTCTAGAATCTCTCTATCAATTACAGTAAGAGCAATATCCACCTGAGCTCCAAGTGAAATACTAACAGCACCAGCAGATACCTGATCATCATCAGGAACTGTCTTGATACGGATGGTACCATTGTAGTCTTTAAAGTCAGCATCGCTTGGTACCTTTATTCGAACAGTCATTGGGACCTTCTGTACGCCTCGTGGCAATGGAACTGAATCGCCTTCCACAATCTCTATCCAATCAATAATCTCTGGGGCGTCAATGGTCACCTGGGCCTTCTGTGGGACGTCTGGATTACCTCGCACCAAAAGAATCTGTTGTTCATAAGTAGAGTTGCGCGTAAGACTCGTATTTCGTACGTAAGGAGGAGTGATACCAAAACCAGCACTCGCGATATCGGCAGAGAGCACAAAAAACAGCAAACATAAAGTTACTATCTTTTTCATATAACAATCACGCGAGCTAGTTGCACCCATTCATTATCGAAAATTAATGAATAAAAAGCAACAGCCACTGTATGGATAACAGTGGCTGTTGTTTACTTCTATTTTAGTTTAATTAGATTCCCCAGTCGGTTCCACTTGAGGTTACTGCGTAGAAGGTGTTGAGTCCTGTGTAGGCACCAGCGGTAGTAATCGCAATTGGAACTTCGATACCCCAGTACGTCACACCTTGTGATGGTGTTGAAGTTGAAGTTGTCTTTGGAACTTTGAGCAATAGCAGTTGAGGTGTGGTAGAAGACAAGTCTAGACCAGTTGTACTATACCCCACTGAACTTGTGGCAAATTCCTGACTAAAGTCTGGGATAGTTGATGTTGAGTTATTACCACATGGACTACCAACCGCGAAGCCTGGACACATAGCCTCTCCTTCTACTTCTTGGTTTAGACCAGTGTTACCAACTGACAAGATTGTGGTAGTAGCGTCTAGAGTACCAGTGTTCTCACCCGGCTCAAGAGAACCATACGGAATCTCAGCTGTAATGAGGTCAATGGCTGGGAAACTGAAGAGCTCGACCGGTGTAGTACCAATTGTTGCGGTACCAGTGGCGTTATTATCATCAACTCCAGCAATTGCTGCTACCCAACCTTCAGCAGAAAATGGTGAGTCTGCATCCGTTGGTTCTGCAATGAACCAGAGTGGGAAGGTACATGACCAGTCCATTGTTGGATCGGACGATCCTCCACAAGAAGTACTTGAAGCAGTACAACTTAGGTTCCAAGTGGTTGTAGCAACTGAACTTGGATAACAATTGTTTGGGTCATATGAACCTGGAAGTCCCGTACAAGTTGTTGTACCAAGTCCACTTCTAAACAATGATGCAGTGTAAGAAACAATTTCATCGGTAGTGGCAGTGTTCTCACAACTGTTAGCATCGGATGTTTCAAACTCCAAACTAAAACCAGTTGTCTCTCCTGCCGGATTTGTTAGTGACATAGTTCCACCATTGTTGATTGAGATGTTTCCACCAGCAACAGTCGGCGCTACGTTATTAACAGTGAATCCTTCGTTAGTTGCATGTGCTCCACCGGTAGCAGGATGGTTGTATTGGTCAACAACGAACACATAGGCATCGTAGTCATCATCCTGGAATACTGACGGTAGAGTGAAGCTAGCTGAGGCATCACTAGTGACTGAGCCAGAGGTACTTGCCAACACTCCACTGACACAACTTAGTGTTGATGCAACAAAGTCGTTACCGTTACATACATACAAGAAGATGTTGTCTGGTCCTCGCACTACGTTGGCATCACTAGATGTTGAGTAGAAAGTTAGAAGTTCTCCTGGGTCAGCTGGAGAATCACTTCCTGATGCTGTGAACGTAGGACGGAAGTTCACATGAAATGGAGATGAGTTCGTTGCGTTCAAACCTTGAGAGGATGTGTTGTTACAGCGTGGGTTCACAGGATCGTCGTCACATACCCAAGCGTACCAATCGAGGACCTCACCAGAGAAAGCTCCGGTTTCTGTAGTAGTGGTAGAGACACGAGCTTGAGTTGATGCAACAGTGGCAGTTGAAACTCCCCACTGCACACCACTAGTACAGACCGGTGGTGCTGTACCAAGACTACCTAAGTCAGCGGCAGCCGTTGGAGTTGGAGTGGCACTACCGCTACAGACAATAAGGAAGTACGGTGCGCCACCAGAGTTGTCAGCTAGTCCAACCCAAGAGATTTCATCACCTGAGTTGGTCGGTGTGTTAGTTGATGACTCGAATTCCTCTACTGCTAAGTCAACCCAAATTGGAGGGGTGTTGAGCACAGTAATAGTGGTGGTCGCGGTCTGAGCTTCTACTTTTAATAACTCTGTCTTGCCTGCGTTAAAAAGAAACACAAAGGCAAAAACTAAAATACCAGACAAAGCCGCAGCAATGGTGATTTTGCCGGCTGTTTGAATATAGTTAGATTTTTCCTCAAGGTTGTACAACATAATAATGAACTATTTATAAATATATTACTTCATATACTATTGTAACTAATATGGCGTATAGTTACGCAGTAGTTATACACAATTTTATGAACAGTTTATTCGTAGCGAATGGCGTCCAAAGGATTTAGGGTTGAAGCTCGTCTAGCTGGAAACACTCCTGTTAAATACCCTACCGCTGCAGAGAACAGCGCAATGAAAACCAAAAAGACAATTGGGAAGGAAAATAGATTCACTGCTTGCCCACCAAACTGGCCAGCAATGACATTTAGGAAGACGTTTACTATGACACCGAAGGTTACTCCCATCACAATTCCACTTAAGCCCCCCATAAAGCCCACCACAATTGATTCTGAAATAAAGAGATTTTTTACATCCTTCGGAGACGCTCCAATAGTACGCATAATTCCAATTTCCTTTGTACGTTCAAGCAAGGTCACTGTCATGGTATTAAACATACCGATAGCAGATACCAAAAGTGCAATCCCACCAAAGGTAGCGAGGACCGCTTGAATACCCTGAAAGATTTTTGAAGCCTGCTCCACCGTCTTTGACAGCGCTGTCACTCGATACCCAGCCTCAATCAAACGCGCTTCAACAATAGGTAGATTTTCATTTGAGTTTACACGCACTTGGATACGCTCGTACTCTTCGATGCCGACGTGGTTGCGGAGTTCGGGTAACATCATCATGGCATTTAGAACTCCTTCTTCTTTGGTGATACCACGCACGACATACTCTTTGTCAATTGGAACTTCAACCACACTGTCACTACCATCTTCGGCTGGAACTAGAAGTCGAAATGAAACTTTCTCTCCCACAAATGACTCTGCATCATCAATACCAAAAAGCTTAAGCACCGCAGGAGAGAGCATTATACTCGAGGTGTCACCAGCATCTTCGTTTGTAAAGACAGTTCCCTCTGTCGCTGTCACACCAGCGTAACGCAAATAAGGAGGCTCAACACCTTGAATGAAAACGTTTCCGGTTAGACCTTTGTAGGTTACCAAAGCTGGGAAGCGAGCTAGCGGCGCAGCATCAAGTACTTCTTCGTAACGCTTAAATTCATCCACAGTCTCAACTGTGAGTTTTAAATTCTGTGCACCTGTAGCAGACACACCGAGTGAGAGCAGTGTCTCACCGAACACAATTTGTTCTAGAATAATTTTCTGCAAACCAAACCCAAGGCCCACCAACACCACCACGGCACCAGTACCTACTCCCATACCAAGAATAGTAAGCCACGTACGAAGTGGGTTTGTCTTAAACATTCGAGTTGAAAGTTGTGCCAGGTCTTGAATTCTCATTAAATGAAATAATGAGCGTAGCGATTATATTGAATTTAGTTCCGAATTTTCTCAATTCCTAGAGAAAATTCCTGGAACGACCCAACGCTCATATTTAAGCCTAATTGTAGCATTGAACCAAAGCTTGATTGACGGCTATTCACGGTTGAAAAACAACTATTTAGAATTATTATCTTTTAGGTCGGATTATTACCTTTACTTAGCTGCAAGACCTCGAGTTCCAGCGATTTGCCCTAGGGAGGGGCAAATTGATGACAAATTATTACCCTTAATGAAAATACTGAGTACCTGGCGGACCACATACATCATTTTCTCCCTGCGGGGTCGAAACTGATGTTGTGTCTGCCTAAGCAAAACATAGTCGCGCTATGCGCTCCTTGTTTCTGCTTTAGCTCTTATAACTAACATCAACACCTTGAGCAATAATTTTTTCAAAGTAACGAGTAAGTCCATCAGCTTCCTTAGTATCAAGTGCCAAGCCACGACCACGCACACCCTTCATGAGTCGTTCGTTAAACTGCGCCTCCTCAACTACACCCGTTACTCGGTCAGCAATCATTTCAACCAAATTTTCATTTTGCTCTTTTGATAAATTCATACCATGAGTATGGAGCAAGTGGTCTTTCAGTCGCTCTGCCAATTTGTGTTGACTGAAGAAAATATCATCGTTGTCTTTTTTGGCACGGAAACGGCGGATGTCATCGGCCTGATGCATAAGGAGCTCAGCCGTATGCGCCATCCGCTTGGCTTCTTTTTCTTCAATTTCAACTCCACCCTGCTCAAGCTTTAATATTAAAGCTCTAATGAAAGTGTCTTTATTAATTTTGCCTTTAATAAACAAAGAGATAGCGTGCTCCAAACGAATCAGTTGGTCGTATGTGTATTGTTGAGTCAAATAGTTGACCATACTCTTCACTCGCAGCGTATCAACTGAGTCATATGGAAATAGACGAGCTAGTTGCTCAAGCTCAGTTACAATTGTCTCCCCTTCACGCACCGGTTTAATTTGTTTTCGCTGTGGGTTTACCACTTCACGTACGACAAAACCGTCCTTGAGATAATACACACGGTGCGCATAACTAAGGTGAGCCGCATTGTGAGACACCATAATAATCGTTCGTCTATCGAAGGTGTTAATCTCATCAATTTTGTCCATTACCTGCTGAGTAGACACGGAGTCAAGGTTTCCAGTTGGTTCGTCGGCCAGGAGAATCTTTGGGTCATTAACCATCGAGCGAGCTACTGACACACGTTGTTGCTGACCTCCGGAAAGCATAGCGGGAATCTTGTGTGATACATGCCCCACTCCGAAACGTTCGAGCAAAGACTGAGCACGTCGTTCACGAGTAGTTCTGTCTGCATCACAGAAGATCATTGGCAGAGCAACGTTGTCGAGCACAGAAAGTGAACCAATGAGGTTGAAGGACTGGAAAATAATTCCCATCACGTAACGTTGGAAGTAAACACGCTCACTCGGTGGGTACGAGTAAATATCATCACCACGAATCAGGAGTGTGCCTTCTCCTGGCGGAAGTGAACCCTGAATTGAATACATCAAGGTAGACTTACCAGATCCAGAAGCGCCGAACAGAATAATATACTCCCCTTCGTAAATATCAGTATTTACACCTTGGAGAGCTTTAAATTCATTCGACTTACCCTTGTTGTAGATAATCGAAAGGTCACGACAAACAATCAGCGGCTTGGCCATGTGTCTATTATGACATTACTATGACAGTACTACGTAGGTATCTATCCCCATCTGGCTAGACTGAGCTAAATCATCCACCACGTAAGAACGAGCAAAGGACCGGCCTAGGCAGTTTGCCTAGGCCGGTCCTTTGTAGAACTAAATGTGACCTGACGTAAATAAGCGGGCTAACAAATAGTACGGTTAACCGTACTATTTATGTTTACTAACACTTCTTAGTAAAGAGCTCCAGCGGGCGCTGCCTCGGGGTGGTAAACCAGCTTGGAGAACCAATTCTAGAGTTTGCCATAGTCTGTGGTATTTTTTTGGCTGTCTTTTAAATAAAGAAGTGAGCTTTCTGTACCTGCCAGACACATAATCTAGACGAATTTTATCTGCGGTTGAAGGACTGATATTAAGTGTTCGCCAAATTCGGTAGGAAGAATTTCCTTCACAGAGCATAACAACAGCTATGAAGCGTTTTACCAACATGATTTTTTCTTCTTTACCTAGTAGATCACTTAAAAATATTTCTATATCAGTTTGCTGTGCTTTGGTCATGATCTCCGTCATTTTTTTAAATAGTTTTTGGAAATCTTCTTCCGGCAATTTGTTTTTTGAAATATTAGTCATACCAAATAAAATAGTACGGTTAACCGTACTATTTGACTAGCTATATTGTGTTAATTAAATTGATAAGAAAGGAGATGTAAAACACCAGAAGCCGCTTCGACCCACAAGGGAGAAGATGGGGTATGTGTCCTGCCCCCTTGCCTAGCAGCATCGGGGAGTCCTTGCTCTTAAGTGAGTAAACGAGACACGAAGTGTCGAGTATTACGAACTTATGCAGACACAATAGTAGTTTCGACCCCGCAGGGAGAAAATACTATATGTGTCCTGCCAAGAGGACCGGAGGAAACTAGCCGCAGACGGAGAAAAACTAAGACACTTCGCGGCACAGGGTAATAAAGATAGAGTTCGACCCTCCTCTTTCCTCGTCTTCGACATCGGAAAGTCCCCGCCTCTCGCGGGGACCGGAGGAAACTAGCCGCAGGGCTAGTTTCCTCCAATATTTTTCACCCAACCGATGCGTAGAAATAAGGAGCCGTCAGGCGACTATATTTTACGTAGTCAAACACTCAAGCCGTTGCGACCCACAAGGGAGCAACGGCTGCTAGTGTTTGCACAGCGAAATCGTACAGTATCACTTTAATCCGCCTAACCACCACCTCCTATATTTTTCACCCAACCGAAGGTACTCTGGAAGTTTTCGAGAATCAGGTCGATGATGTTCTTTTCTTGGATTGGGGTAAAGAGTACGAAGTTTTCTGACTGGACTGTATTCCCTGCTTCGTCATCACAGTTAAGCCAGAATTGATACACCGTTGCTGGAGCAAAATCAACAATTACCTCAACGTGACTGGTGTTGTATTCAAGAGCTTCTTTTTCACGAACAGTTGGCTCGGTTCCACCTGCTACTCCTTCACGATAAGTCATTTCACAAGAAGCTGCTTCGTCAGTTGCCCACTCCACAATAGTTTGAATTCGTGATTCACTACCTGGGAAAAGTGTTGATTCGTTGGTGACGTTGGAAATAATTGGTGGAGCAATATCGCGCACGGTAATAAACTGAATTGGCTGACTACGAACACGGTCGCCACCAGAGTTTTCAGAAATCACAAAGGCCACATATCGAGTACCTAAGGTTAGGTCCGCCAAACGCATTTGGTGTGAAGTAGCCAGAGTTGGACGACCGACGGAGTTTTGTGCGCCGGTAGTTTGATCTTGATACTCAATCAAGGCTTTGGCTGGTACGGTGGTATCCCAAGCTAGTGTAGCTGCATTTTCTTCTACCTTGAGAACTCGCAAATTTCGAATCTCTGGCAGTGAAGCTTTGGTCATGAAAGTGAAATTGCGACTCTCTCCAGTGATACCAGAAGCGTCGGTTGAAAGCACCTTAAAGCTGTACTCTGTAAATGGCTCTAGTCCAATAATTCGTATCTCATGATCAGTAGTTACATCACCAGTAGATTTTTGGGAGAAGGCGTAGGTACCACCATTAAAACTAGCTGATGGTGAGAACTGCACTTCAGAACTAGCTTCGCGGTCAGTAGTCCAACTAATAAGGGCGGTAGTAGTTTCGGGAATAACTGTCGGCGGACCAATAATGGTCAAGTCATCAGTAATACCCTGAATGGCCTCAACGGTTTCTTGAAGAATTTCCTGTAGCTGCTGCGGGTTAGTTATTTCGTTAATTTGCTCAACAATCTCTTGCACTGAAGGTGTCTGTGTTGATGAGGTGGTGTCAGATGAAGATTCACCTTGTCCAGGACCGTCGCCGGTTTGTGGAGTGCCACTCATTTCAACTTTGTAATCAGCCGAAATTCCTTGGTTACCATCTTCATCAGCCGAGATAACCCGAAAATAATAAGTACGTCCAGGTTCAAGATTATCAAGCGTAATTGAATGTGAAGTTCTATCTGGCACTGGAATACGAACAATACCAAGGTCTGGTTGCAAACCGTAGTTTACTGAAGAGTCAGCATCTTCATCTGTCTCCCAAGTAATAGTCATAGCACTATCGGTCACACCAGTGACTTGTACATCGCTAATTTCTGGCGGTGTAGCACTTGATTGAGCTAGAAGCGACGTCGGCAAGGTAGCCAGCTGCAAGGTAATTACCAAGATGAGGGTGAGGAGTTTTTGTACCTTGTTCATAGTTAGTATCATAACACTCTAATTAACACTGATAGGAGTGAAGATGTTAGTACCAGTGTGCGCTGCGTTGCTGGCAGTGAATGGCACAGCGATACCCCAATACACTTCTGTCTCAACTGGTGGTGAAACCGTGCTTGGCTTACTAAGATTAATTCCAAGAGTAACCGGAGTTGAAGTTGATAGCTGCTGACAACTGATGCAGGCATTGTAGGTGAAGGTTGAGGTCGCAACCTTTTGGTTGTCAGCTGTAATCTGTGATGAAGCACCGTCAGTGAGGTCGTTGCCTTCGATATCGATGTTAATTGGCACGTTACCGAGGTTGGTTACTGTCGTGGTTGGGTTAAATGATCCAGTGTCTGAATCAGCTGCTAGTGATCCGTAGTTGATAAGTGAGTCTACCGAGAGAGCGCGGAGGGTATTTAGTTCAACTCCCGGAGCTGAAGCGAAGTCGTAGCCATTACTAAAGTCTTCCACCTCAGCAAAGGCCAACCACTCTTCCCCTTCGTAGGTGTCAGCATCGGTTGGATCTGCATGGAAGAAGATATCGACAGTACATGATAAGTCACAACTATTACCAGCACAGTTAGTGAAAGCACACATACTGTTTTCGGTTGAAGCGATGTAGCAGTTATTGTTGTTGGCTGTACAAGCAGCTCCTGCTCCACTACGGTAGATAGTGGCGGTGGCGTTAGTGATATCTGAAGTTCCGTTAAAGTCAGTGACTGTACCAAGCACAGTTACGGCTGTGGTAGTACCAGGTACCAGACTGATTGGTAATCCACCGTTAAGACTAATGGCACCAAAGGTTGGATCAAACTGCAGACCTAACTCTGCAATCTTGGAGTAAAAGTCGAGTGTAGTGCCGGCATTAGTAACACGGAAACAATAATTATCGGTAGCGTTTACGGTTGGAGTTAAGACATACTCGAGTTCAGTGTAGTAATCCTGATTAACATCAAGACCAGCTGTTTCATTCTGTGGACTGGTTACAATTGCACCAGCACTGAAAGTACCATCGGTATTTAGTAACAAGTCAGTAGTGACCGCTCCGTTACTGACGAAGCTAGAAGTCTGCATACAAACTGGTGAACTACCACATGAGGCTTGGTTTGGAACCGCTACATATGAACCACTACTGACCGACTCACAAGTTGGCGCTGCCGCTTTGGCTGCATACTCAAGGCGATACTGTTGTCCGGTTACGTCTAGTCCTCCGTTTTCAATTGCGACACGGAGACGAACCACATCATTTGGCACAGCACTACCAGCACTATTCTGTAATGAAATCCAATTTGCTCCACCATTGGCTTGTTTGGCACCAAGGAAAACATCTGGTGCTGTCGCGACCCGTGGGCGAGCAGTAAAGCTGTCCCAAGCGCCGTTTTGGAACCAGAAGGTATAACCATATCCACCAGAAGTGTAAGAAGAATCCGTAGCAGTAGTACTTGCCACCAATGTGCCAGCTGCGTTGTAGAGAGCGGCAGTCATAGTGTTGTTTGTTCGCCAGTCAATTTCCACTTCGTACCAGCCAGTTGAATATGTGACCGTTGAAGACGCCAAGACCGTTCCTGAAGTATCATTATCAGTTACATTTTCTGATATAGAAATACGATCAGTACCAAACTGCTCAAGACAAACTGCGTAGTTTTGGTTCGTAGTACCAGGAGACTGCACACCAAAGAGTGTACATGGCTCGTCACCGCTACCAGCCCCAATCGTTGTATCGACATACTGCATGTAGCGAATGATTTGACCTTGGGCAACGGTGTCATCGAAACGGAAGATACCATCAGTAGTACGACCACTAGTATTTGAAGGACGCAGAGCATAGGTTCCTCCGTAGACTGGTGAAGTTACCGTAGTAAAGAGTGTGGTGTCGCCAGAGTATTCAGTGATGTTATTGTCTTCGTAGTCATCAAACGCTCCGAAGGTGGCGGCTCCATCACTAGCCAGGCTGGCGGTAGTACTTCCGTAGTACATATAGACAACGGCTTGGCTGCTTGCTGGCAAGGTTGGCAATAATACCCAAACCTGTGCTTCACTACTAGCTGTATAACGCTCCAACCAGAACGGTACTGCTGTTTGCCCATCATCCCCAGTAAAGCGTAAGTCTTCAAAGTCAGATTGCATCGCACTGTCATACGGAATAATTACTTTAACGGCTGTACTGGCGTAAGCTTGATTATCATTATTTAACACTCGTACACTAGTGCGGAAGTCAAAGCTTTGATCAAACCATTCAGAATCAGGCGCTCCTTCCCCGCCATCATCAGCTCGCCACCTGACTTGGGTTTGTTCAGTCAAGAGACAAGCACTGTTATCGAAGCGAATTGATCCACAAGCATCAATGCCGTCAATGTCGAAACTTTCCCCACCAATATTTCCGTAGTTGTTGGTAATACGCCAAGCGTTAGTTGTCTCTCCGACCAAGTTAATGTTGAAGCCTGAAATACCAGTAGTAGCAGTAAAGCCAACGTTATCAAACGTCTTTGAAGGGTTGGCATTTAGAGTCGTAGAAGAAAGAGTGATGAGTGAACCAGTGTCTACCGCCAAATCAAATAGACCATTTGATAGCTCAGTAATAGTTGGGGTGTTTTGAAGTTTTAGTCCTTCAATATTTAAGTCACCAAACTCGTAGTACTCAGCGTTTAACGTACCACCAATCACTTCCATAGCGTATGTGCCTGAACCCTGATTTTGGATGACTGTTTCAAAACCACTAGCACCAATTATTTGTAACGTGCCAGAAGTAAGGGTAGTGGTGGCATTTGCGGCGTGAGAGACAGTAACAGCTCGTGGACTACCACCTAGAGCCGTACCATCAAAGTCATTGGCATAACTCCAGTATTCAGTTGAAGTAGCCAATACTAAATCTCCATAGATATACAGTGCGCCATTTACGTTGGCGTTATCTTGTGAGTAGAGTGAGCTACTATCATCGACCACAATTGAAGCAGCACTACTGTACCAAGCTCTGATGTCGGTATCAGCGCCAATTTGAAGAGTGCCATACACATCACCACTGTTAGTCCGACTATTAATACTGTAAGCAGTCTGACTATCAAGGATAAGAGTTGAGCCAGTCCAAGTTGTGCCCGCACCGCCAACTGAGTTTGTGAAGACGCCACCTACATACACAGTTGCAGTAGGGTCTACAGTTAGGATGTTGGCACTAGCAATTGTGAAGTTATTAGTTGTAGTAGCGCTGTAGAGTGTGTAGCCTCCAGCCGGTGCTCCAATTTGAAGATTATGGAAGGTGTTGGCTCCTGGGTTGATTGTTCGTCCTGCTCCAGCCGCATTAAAGAGTACTGTACCCGTAGCATGAGTAAAGGTACCGCCGGTAGCAGTAAATGATCCGCCGACAGCCGTGGTACCTGAAGCCATTTGTACTGAACCATTAGCCACTGTGAACGAATCAAGGAAAGTGATGTTTTCATCAGTGATAGTAAACGCTCCAGCGCCAGTAAAGTTAACGGCGTAGAGGTCAGATGAACTAGCGGTGAGAAGAGCGGTTGTAGCTGAGGTCATAATAATCTCTGAGGTATTGTGAGTGACAGTACCAGCTCTCTTTTCAAAGCTACCACCCACTGCAAAGTTTCCACTTGGTAGTGTCACAGAACCAGCTGTAATAACAACTGAGCCAGTTGAAGTGGCGTTGGTGTCAGACATGGTAAAGGTGCCGGCGCCAGTGAAAGCAAGCGAAGCCACTGTTGAGTTATTGAATCGTACTGTCTGTGCGCCTGTTCCAGTAAAGACAAATGGACTGCCGTTATTAGTGAATGAACCACCAGTGGCATTAAAGGTGGCTCCGATAGTGGTTGTACCGGTCGGGAAAGTCACCGCTCCAGCAGACTGAGCGTAGGTACCAGCGGCTGTTAGAGTAGCGTCAGTTATTGTGTAACTACCAGAACCCGAAACGGTTAGGTTGTGTAATGTATTAGCGTTTACATCAAAGGTTCGACCACTGCCGGTAGTAGTGAGAGTGAGAGTTGAACTTCCTGATACAAACTCAGCACCAGTACCAAAGATGACACTACCGCCCACACTGTGTGACTCAGTCCCCTTAGCTCGGAAGCGAGCATTGGTTTGGGCCTCAAGAGTACCGTCCCAAGCATCACCAAGTCCACCACCACTAAGAGTGACGTTACCATTTGGTTCAAATGTCTTTCCAGTCCAAACAATAAGTTTAGTGTTAGCGGGCAGAGTCAAGGTATCAGTGCCAGCGTCAACAGCTGTAAATGGAATATCAGCATCATCACTACTATCCCACACAGCCATCTTGGCAATAGTAATTGGGTCAGTATTTTCATGCCGCACAATCACGCGATTGTGGTAGAGGTGCATAGTCGAGATAGAAGAAATTGGTGAAATACTTACGTTTGCCGCTTTTGAAGTTTCTCCATTTAGGTAAAGAGTGAGGGTGTCTAACGGACTGAAAGCCACACTTGGAATACTATAGGCTCCAGTAGTAGCGTTACAACTAGTGTCATAAGTGGTCAAAGCAGCTACCACCAAGCGCACGTTGTTAGTTACACCGTCACATTCCGGAGACACTGTCACCCCTTCATCACTATAGACATTTCCAGACACTGTAATGAGTGCCGCTGAGTCATCCCAAACCACGTATCCAGGATCGCCAGCCGGATCATCGTCGAAGGCTTCTCCGGCAATATTTCCAGTGTGATTGGTGAAGCGCCATGAGCTAATGGCAGTGCCTGTGGCGGTTACGTTCTTTGGAGAAGTCGCGCCGCCTCCGACATTAAAGATGTTGTTGGTAAAGTTTTTGGCTTCGTTGGCATTAATAACAGTACCACCAACGGTAATAGCTGTACCGCTATTAATTTCAACCAAGTGATCAGTGCGTGAGAAATCAACCACCGTCGGCGCTCCAGCAAATACCACACCAGAAGCGTTGATGTCTCTAATTTGAGCGACGTTCCATTCGGTAGTGGCACCAGTACCAATAGTTATTCCGTATGTACCACTGCCTTGATTTTCAATCGTGGTAGTAGCGCTTGAAGTACCAATTACTGAAAGTGAAGAAGTGCCAGACCAGAGTGCACTAGCCCCACTAGCGAAGTAGACATGAGCTTGTCGCTCACTTCCACCAGTAAGGTCATTACCATCAAAGTCTTGGTCGTAACTCCAGTAATCATCTCCTGAGGTACGTACCATACTTCCATAAACATAAGCATCACCGTTCACACCAGCATGATCTTGTGAATATAGTGAGCCAGTCGCGTTTACGTTGTAAGTAGTAGCGCTTGAATTCCACATTCGAATATGAGTGTTGGCTGCTACAGACAAAGTTTCGTAAGTATCACTTGTAGCCGAATCATTAATTTCATAAGTGCCAGTTCCAAATAAATGGAGAGTTGAACCAGTCCAAGTAGTATTAGCACCAGCAATGTTATTAAGGAAGGTACCACCAACAGACAAGGTAGCGCCACTGCTGACAGTAAAGTTATTGTGAGCGATCAAACTCCAATTACCAGTACTGGTTGCATTCTCAGTTACAGTGTAATCACCAGTTCCATTAATGTTTATGTTACTGAGATTGGCGTTTCCGGCCGCAATATTTGAAGTACCAGTACCATTAAATAGAATAGTTCCGTTGTTACCATTTAGCACACCGTCGTTAGTGAGGTCGCCTTGAATCGTAAAGAGAGCGCTGTTACTGGCTTCCATCGTACCGTTAGTGCTGATATTTACATCACCACGTACTTCAAGTACTTGGTCAGTAGTATTTACTGTGAAGGTTGAGTTAGTTCCCCCACCCACTGTTAAATCATTTAGCACCAAGATACCAGTACCAACTCCAGTGTAAGTAGCACTACCAACCCCAGCAGACACTAGAAGATTGTAGTAGTTGGTTGAAAGTACATTGGCACCAGCTCCACTGTAGCGAATGGTACTAGTATCCTCGAGGAAAGTTCCAGTTTCAGTAAACACCGTTCCCGTACCAGCCAAGTCCCATACTGTTGCTCCAGCATCTAAGAAGTGAGCGTTCGCAATAGTTAACCGACCAAGGATAGTTGTAGTAGCAGTGGTGGCTGGTGTGGTGGTACCAACTACTGTTCCATTTCCAAGAACTAGATTATTTAGTGTCCAAGCGGTTGTACCACCAAAGGTGTTAGTGCGGGCAATAGTGGTAGTACCAGACCCAAATGAAAGTGTACCGTTTCCGTAAAGTGAACCATTTTGTAGAGTGACATCACTTGTACCAGTTACAGTACCGGCATTTACCTGCATATCAGCCTGCACGATGAGTGGTGCAGTAATGTTCCAACCACCACCCACGCCAGTAAATTGAATTTCATTGAAGGTGATTGGGTTGGTACCAGTAATACTCTTACCAGTAGTAGTGGCGTTAAAGACAAAGGTAGAGGACGCCGCTGTAAATGATGAAGTAGTACTAGCTAGCACCAACCTTCCGGCCAGAGTATGAGTCTCTGTACTAGTTGCTACAAATGAAGCACTGGCACCAATTTGCAAAGTTCCTTCATAACTATTGGCATTGCCATTTCCAAGCAGAGTTAGGTTACCAGTTGGAGTGAAGGTCTTACCAGTAAATACATATAGTTCAGTATTGTCGTTTAGGGTCAACGTATCTGGACTGCCAACAGCAGCCACAAATGGGATATCAGTGTCGTCACTACCATCATAATCAATCATGTCAGCGATGGTGATTGACAATATGTCTTCGTGACGAACAATGACTCTATTAGCGTAAATATCAAAGTTAGTGATATTAGCCGTTGGAGTCTTTGACACCACCGCACCGCGAGCGCCACCATTGGTATTTAGATACACAACGACTGATGGGTCACCGATGTAGGCAACGTTGTTAAATGTATATGCACCGGTACTGGCATTACATGACACCGCGTCAGTGTAAGTACCACCATCAATCACAATTCGAACGTTTGGTGTTACACCATCACAAGTTGGTGCTCCCATTACAGAGGTTCCAGCATCACTATAGACCACTCCTGACACCGTGATTAAGTATGATGAATCATCAAAGCGAATTGAGCCTGGGTTACCGTCACCAGCATCATACGCTTCTCCATATAGATTACCGATTCCGTTTCTAAACCATACGTATGAAGCTGGTGAACCAGTGAGAGTGACGTTTGTTCCAAGTCCAGCTGAAGTAGTAGCAAAGTTAACATTAAAGAATTGGTCAGCTGGATTGGTATTAATAGTTGAAGCATCAATAGTGATACCAGAACGACCAGGCACAACATTAAAGTCCGTACTGGCAAAGGTGCCGATGGTAGTTGAGCCGGTTAGAGACAGTCCACTTACACCAGTACCAGCAAATGAAGCGTAAGAACTATTAAAAGTTGAACTTGTGGCAGTAATCGCAAAAGCACCAGCCACTGCATCTACTGTCGTGGTGGCACTAGATCCTCCCACCACTGACAGTGTTGAGGCTTGGATGTTCAATACAGAACTTGAAGCCACCCGTACATCAACTTGTCGCTCTGTGCCAGTTAATGAAGTACCATCGAAGTCGGTGGCATAACTCCAATACTCTGTGCCACTGCTACGAGTGTAGTTACCATAAATATTCAAATCACCGTCCACCCCGGCGTGGTCTTGTGAGTAAATTGCTCCAGTGGCTCCACTTGTGATGTAAGTGGTAGCACTTGAATTCCACATTTTTGCCAAGGTGCTACTGGCTGACTCCAATGTGCCATACACATCTCCAGCGTGAGTTTTGGCATTCAAAGTTACGGTTGTACCGCTTAACAGACGAAGGGTTGAACCAGTCCAGGTGGTATTGGCACCGTCTGCCGCATGAGTAAATGTTCCTTGTGAAGTCAAAGTTCGTCCACTAGCTAGAGTAAACTGCTCTGCACTAGTGAGATTAATTGCTACCGTCGCAGTAGCATTTTCAGTTACCGTAAAGTCACCCGTTGCGCTATCAAAGGTAAGGGTGGCAAATGAAGAATCACCAGCATCAATTGTTTCAGCACCAGATGTTGAATTGAATCTTACGGTACCATTATTAGCTGCAAAGGTAGCATTGTTATCAAATGACCCCTGGACACTAAGAACTCCAGTTGGATACACTACATCACCACCGAGATCATGAACCAAATTACCTAACACCGTTACGTTCGTATCTGCAAATGTCCTCAGTGTTATTCCTTGTTGACTGCTGGTTGCGTACACACTGGTAGGACTAACTATATTTATATTTGATAGTCGTAGCCAAGCTGCAGAACGAGCAACTGAAGAAATTCGTACATTACTGACAACTCCATCAAAGGCGCGGTTCGCATCAGCTGTATTGGTTCCTCCGATAATACTGTCAAATGTACCTGCAGCAACAGTGATATTACCAGCGGCGGTAGACACAGATGTTCCATTCAAGTACATAGCTAGTCCGCTTCCACCTTGATCATACGTCAACCCTACCTGATACGGAGTATCAATTTGAATGTTTGGAATACTTACCGGCGTAACCCAGCCTTGGTACCTGAAGCCAAGTGTATTTCCAGGCAACCCGTCACCAAAGGTAAGCATTGCATTGTTTTCATCACCAAACATCATGAGTACCGGACTTGTTGAATAATCAGTAGATGGTGCGACCGCATCAGCATCAAAACTAATTTCGGTCGTAAAATCAACTGCTCCAGAAAACAATCCGAAATTATTTGGCATTCGCAAGAAATCCGTGTTTCCATCTAATTCATAGGCTGAATTACCAAACAAAGTTGGTGTCCCTACTGCCACCAAATCCCGATTATTTGCAGTACTATCTAGCAGTCCGTTTAAGTGGTAGACCGCAGCATAGCCATTACTCCACACGTTTTGTGCACCGTAGGTAGCATTCTCCGCATACGCTATCGCACTTTGGTTTCCATAATAAATATAGAAGGTTGAGTCGGTTATTGATGATAAGGTAGGAGCTTTGAAATATAATTCTCCGGTTTGGGTACTCGTACTCACATTTATTACTTCCACAGGAAGTTCAGTCACACCATCAGCACTGGTGACGCGAATATCTTTTCCGGCCGCACCAACATTTTGGAAAAATTGATTTCCTAAAGTCGATAAATCTATATACATTGGATAATCAGTCAATGTCGCAGCTGCTGACGAAGCCATAACTGTTATAGGAATCCGGTAGCTAAATGAGTCATCATACCAACCCTCTGAGCCTGAGCCGGTAGTGCGCAAGTTGTTGAAGTTTGAGCCATTACCTCGAACAAAATTAGTATTTTGTACAATCAGAATTACCTCACCATTGTTATGAATAAAGGCACCAGTACCAGTTACTGAATAATCACCACCCACAGTTAAGGTACTGCTTGGAAGCGTTACTGTTCCAGATTGAATACGGAAGTTACGGGTAGTAGTAGCAGATGCCTCAGAATAACTCCACGCTCCACTGCCAGTAAATACCAAATCATAGAAAGCATTTAGGAATGGCGTACCGCTTTGGGTAATGGTCCGACCACCAGCGGTGCTAGTCATTCGAACTTCACCATTATTGTGCAAGAAGGTACCGCCAGTGTTGCTAAATGAACCAGCAATAGTGGTAGTTCCAGTTGGGAAGGTCACAGTACCAGTAGCAATAGTTAGGTTACCATTAAGAGCCAAGGTTGATGTTGAGAATGACCAGTTACCACCCACTCCAGTAAAGGCAAGGTTATTGAAGGACGAAGTACCGCGAGCAATTACGCCAGTTGTGGTACCCACAAAAGTAACGGTGCCACTTTGTGGAATAAAAGCGTTATTATTTATCCAAGAACTAACCACATTGATATTAAAGCCAGAACCCGACGCATTAAGCGTATCATCAGCACCGATTGTGATTGACTGCGCACCCACGTTACCAGCCAGTGTGATTGTCTTAGTAGTACCATCAATTACTACGTACCCAACGTTGCTACTTGTGGTTGCTGACTTAGCATCAGACCAAGTATGACTACCACTACCATTAAAGGTGGTAGTAGCCAGTCCAGTAAAGTAAGCAGTGGCACCAACTTGTAGATTGCCACCAATGGCAATAGTTGACGTACCACGCGCTAGCGTACCAAAAGTGACTGCCAAGTTATTGGTGGTCGAGAGTGGCTTAGCCACAGTCCAAGTTGCAGTGCCACTTCCCTCACCAAAGGTGACATTATAGAAGCCAAGGGTACTACTTGAAGTGGTGATAGATTCCGCTGTTGATGTAGCTGAGAAAATAACAGTTGAAGTATCAGAGACGAATGTTCCTTGATTATCCCAACCGCCACTGACCCGCACAGTGTTTGTGGCCGGCTCAAAAGAACCTTGGTTCAAGAAGTCGTGAGTAGTTAAAGTGGCTCCAGGTATAAAAGTAGTTCCAGTTTTAATTTTTAGCTGTCCATCAGCACAAGCCACTTCAGCACATAAGGCAAAAGCATTACCAGCTCCAACTGTAAAGAAGATATCTTCGTCGTCGGCGTTATCGTAACCAGCAAAGCCGGCAATAGTGGTAGTAGACACACTACTGTAACCAATCGTCACGTGACGCTTAGTAAGTTCCACCCCAGTCACGTTTCCAACTCCATCATAGGTAGCGATACCAACAGCCTCATCAGCGTCGGCGGCACCGTCGACAAAGGCCACCAAGGTATCGCCAGGGAAGGCCGTCACATTAGCAATTGACCAAGTACCATTGGCTTGAATGGCACCAGTCTTACCAGATTGAATCACGCCATTTACCGCTACACCAACTGTGCCACTAGTAGTGGAAGCAATACCATCAAATTCTTTAGCTGTTCCAGACATGGTAATTCCTTCAGACCACGCCACAGACCAATCCTGAAGAGTTGGACAATCGCCTGTCACACAAGCAAACTGTGCATCAAGCTGTAGCACACTGTAGGTAGTGCGACTTACATCAGAAATATCTAGTGGTGAAGTTACAAAACCAGCACTGTTACCAGGTAAATCAATATCAGGAATTAGACTATACACTCCTGGTGCACTTTCATAGTACAAACGATACAAAATCTCACTAGCGCCAGGGGTAGTGTCGCTCCAAGAAACTGTGTCCCAACGCGGACCAGTACCATCTGCAAAAGCAATTGGGGTAGAGCGAATTGAACCACTCACAAAGTTTGGATAAATCTGCGGCGCCATACTAACGCCACCGACGTACGGAAGTACATTATTTAGAGACGCGTTGTCTGAGAACCGCTCGCGGGTTGACCAAGCAGCTCCATCCCAGCGACTATGATCGATGCGGTCTGGAGTTAGGGCATCATCGTAGGCAGAGAGATGGATAAGTCCGTCTCCAGCTCGTACCGTATTAATCTCGAAGGTGTCATTTATAATTGATAAGCTAAATTCACCAGAAAAAGTTGTACCGTTGTAGGTCTGATAGCGAGTACCGATTGTATCTGAATACGCAACGACCAATTCCCCATCATTAGTGCCGACCTGCCACTCACAATCAATAGCCCGGCCACGAATGTCATTGCCGTCAATATCTAGTTCAGTGACAGTATTCCAAGCGGAACCATCCCAAATTAGTACTCCCACATCAGTATCGTTATCTAGGTAACAGAAAGCCAATCTATCAGTACCAACATCAGCTTTCAGAGTTGCCCACTCAAAGTGATCACCTAGAGCATGGGTAGCTGTACCAGACCAACTAGTGCCGTTCCAGATATTGTAGAGCAGTGTAGTATTGGCATCGTTTGAAACTGCCACAATCGCTTGTCCACCCGACTCTTCATAAGCCACTGCCATACCCTCATGAGCAGACTGCACCAACTCACCAAATTGAGTAGCGTTACCAAATGAACTACCATTCCAAACAAAGGCTTCAAAGTCATTAGCACTAGTAACAGCATGCCTAAAGACAACTATAATTTCGTCAGAGGTTGGGTCTGATGCCATTTGCACAAATTCGCAGTTATTAGCGTTAGTTAGTGAAAGAGTACTGGTTGCAGACCAACTAGTACCGTTCCAAACACTATATACCGCCTCAGTTCCATTGCAGGCGACAGCCAATAGATCTCCTGACTGACTCTCGTAGGTCAAATTAAAGGTACGCTTATCGGTTGCGACACTATTAGTTTGCAGCTCTTCCACATCACCCCAGGTATCTGTCTCTGAGTTGTAAATTTGGAAATTTACATCTAGGTCAGTACCCAAAGTTCCGAGCGCATACTCTGGCCGAGCTGGTGAAGCCTTAAGTTCGAGCCAACGAATCTGTGCTCCAACTGATTGCGCTGAAAATGGGGCGCTCCAACTAGTACCATTCCATAAACGATACTGCGGCGACTGACCAGTACCTTCACCATAGACAGATATCACCTCAGTAATAGTGGAAGTAATTTGGGCAGCCCCAGCTGTAGTTTCAATATCTACCAGCTCATCTGTCTCAAATTGTTCACCGGTTGTTTGATACCAGACTGAAGTAGTAATTGATGTATCAACCGTAAAGCTTTCTGGAGTTGAATAGTCTGACCAACTGTTGGCGCCTAGTGGGTCACGAGCTCGGGTACGCCACCAGTAAGTATTACCGTTTGTGAGTGGTGTTTGCACCAAATACTGAATTTGCTCATCAGTAGTAAATGGAGAGGTGTCGAGCGCATCTTCAGTGTTACTAAATCCAGCTTCAACTCCAGAAGTAAAGGTTGACGGTGAGGCAAAGTCATAAGTACTTGATAGTTGCACTTCGTACTGTAAATCTTCATTTTCTGGATCAGAGGTAAAGAATTTAAGGGCCGGAGTGGTAGTAGAGACTTTAGCATTATCAAATGGATCAACATGAGTTGGTGATTCAATCGTCTCACTCCAAGTCACTGTCCAGTCCTGCAGTCTTGGTAACGTTGCGTTACCAGACAATACCGCCACTAATCGGAGCTCGTTATAAGTAGTGGTATTAAGTGCAGCCAAAGAAACCGGTGAAGTAGTGAAGCCAGTACTATTACCAGCCAGGTCTACATCCGGCACCAGTTCAAACGTCTCACCAGAGACTCTATATTCAACACGATACCGAATAGAACCTGAGGTGACATTATGAGTAAAACTAAAATCTCCCCAAGCGTTTCCAGTGTCACGATCGTCATAATCAATGACCGTACTGGTGGTAGTTGCCGCCGTAAAGCCAGAATCAATACCGGTATCACCTGAGTTTGCTATTGCATCAAGCAAGTTGTTAGTAGCAAACTGCTCGCCTGTGGTTTGGTACCAAGTAGTAATTGTTGTTCCAGTTGTCACAGTAAAGCTTTCTGGAGTAGACCACTCACTATAAGAACCTGAACCATCTGGATCCTGAGCTCGCACTCGCCACCAATAAGTAGTACCGCTCGATAAAGCAGTTGGTGAAATAAATTGAATAGTATCAGCACTAGTAAACTGACCCTTTTCAGAAGGTTGAATCAAGTTTGTAAACAAAGCGAAGCTAGCAACCGAATTGTTGTTAATTACCGTGCTACCAAAAGCATAGTCAGTTGATACTTGAATTTCGTACGCTACCTCATCTTCAAGTTCATCGTCCGCTGAAAACTCAAACGATGGTGTAGTGGAAGCCAATCGTTCATTATCAAATGGAGCAATTAGTGTCGGCACCAGTGGCGGAGCGTTAGTAATTAATCGTGGATAGTTTTGATAGGTATTCAAAAGAGCACCGTCTTCATACACCAACCGGAAACAGTAATTGGTGGCTGGGGTAGCACCGTTGTTCTCTAGGACAAAGTCCCACTCAGCATCATCCCCTACTGGAAGTGTATTTTGATTATCACGAGTTGGATTTTCTTCTTCGTAGGTTTCAGAAACATCTGATTCAGACAAAACCACTGACGGCAACAAGCGACCGTCACTAATGAGCTCCTCACTCGACACACTATAAAAGCCGGTTGGATTTGATTTGTTGTTATATGTTGTCGATAACCAAGAAGCACTGCGTGCGACACTAGACAAAGTAGCCTCGTCTACTATACCGTTAAATGAACGTCCGCCGAGTGGGTCGCGTCCAATATCAAGTGCATCAACTGTAGCTGTAGCATGGGTAACAGCGTTGGTAGCACTAGTTACTCCTCCACCAGTATGTGCGTATAGCGTAGCCAGAGATGGTTCTATCACCAAAGAAGCCATAAACCACTGATTGGTTGGATAAATTGGCCCTCCATTCCAGCTCCAGGTATTTGAAGCGTCTCGCCAGTGGTAGCCTAATCTATTAGCTCCACTGTTTATGTTAATACCGTGAGTGAGAGTTCCTCGTGACATCATGACACCGTCGTAAGCTCCTTGCGCTCCGTCTGGATTAATCCAAAGAGACCAAGTTGAACGTAGGACATTCTGATTTATGTTGGTATCAATGTACTCATCCGCTCCATCCACATCAATGGCTCGGCCAACCACTCCAGTAAGCCTATCTCCGGCTTCTAGGTTCACGGCTGTACCAGTATTATTGCCTGTACTATCGATAAACTGTGGAGCACTAGCTGTCGGACTTTGATCCAAATGGTACACAGCCAAGAACCCATTGGTCCATACATTATTACGACCATAGGTAGCAGTATTAGAATAACCAGAAGCACTACCGTTACCATAGTAGACAAAGAAAGAGGTGTCAGTAGTAGATGACACATCAGCTTTGAAGTGTAGTTCTCCAGTATCAGCTGAAGTATCAATGGTCACAAGTTCAAACGGTACTTCAGTCACACCATCAGCTCGAGTGATACGAATATCATCTCCATCGGCTTGTACGTTATCAAAAAATGCTGCTGGGAAATCAGCTAGGTTTAGATAGACCGGGAAATTAGTTTGACTGTCAGACACGAGCGCACTATCAATAATAACCTTGACTCGCTTGCCCCAGCTAGCACTATACCAATCATCGCCTACAATTGAGTTTTCAAACCCACGCCAAAGCGCAGTAGTTGAAGCTGTGTCGCCAACATCATGCCAAGTTAAGGCATTGCTACAAGTAAAGCCTTCTGCGTACTGCAACTTAAACGCTTCTGCAAAAGCAGGGAGTTCAACATTACTGCCCTGGAGTGACATTCGCAGACGAATAGCTTCACTGTTATTAATGGCAATTGAAGAATTGATTGAGGTATTTTCTGCTGTATCATCCACCCCGGCTGGCCACGGGTCAGTTGGTGTTAAGAAACTTCCATTTACATACCAGCGATAGCGATTCTGAATTAGTTTTGGCTGTCGCACCCACGCCAAGGTCCACTCATCGAGCGAAGCAGATGAATCACCAAGGGTGGTAAGAGTGGCCTCAAGACAGATTTGATCATAGGTAGTTGTGGAAACTGAAACCAAGTCAATTGGTGAGTTAGCAGCGTCAAAGCCAGTACTGTTGCCTGGCAACGCCAAATCCGGAACATAAGCATCACAAGTGCCAACATTTGAATATTTAACACGGACCAAAACATCCGTACCAAACGGTTCAGTAGTACTAAAGTTTATATCTCCCCAAGTTGGTTGGTTTGGAACATCAGTAAAGTTAATAGGCGGGGTTTGTACTACTCCTTCTGCAAACTGGAAACGCTTAGCAGACATGTCATACATTTCGTACGGAGAAGCAATAACTGATGATGGACTGGTTTCAAGTGTATCTTGAGCTGCCCATGACGTACCATTCCAGTATGAAGAATTTAGGTTGTCTACCGTATCATCAAGAGCAACCGCTAGAACTATACCGTCACCAGCTCGTTCAGTTTGCACCCAGAAAGAGTCTTCCATTGTGCCGATTGTTGCCTCAGTCGAATACACAGTCGAAGTACCGGAGCGATGGCGCACATTAACAGTGTCACTGTAAGCGGCCATTAAGTACTCACTGCGTCCGGCCGTAGTTTCAAATTCACAATCCACTGGACGACCAGTATCGATATTACCGCCAGTATCAAGCTCAGTAGTAGCTGACCACACTCCACCATTCCAACGAATGGCTCCAACGTCATTATCTTCATCAATATAACAAAGAGCTAAATTGTCAGAGTCGGTATCAGCCGCCAAACGTCCAAACTCAAAGTCATTACCGAGAGTTTGAGTATCATTTGTACTAAACTCAACCCCGTTCCAGGTAGTATAGGCAAAACTATTTGCCGTTCCATTACTAACAATAACAACAGCCTGGTCTCCAGACGCTTCATAAGCTACCGACATACCTTCACGCGCTACTTTTGCTGATGAACCGATTACTCGACTCTCAACCCAAGCTGAACCATCCCACACCAAGGCTTCATACTGAGTTCCAGTATCACGAACTACCAAAATCATTTCATCTGAAGCTGGATCTGAAGCCAGCTCAAGGAAGTTACAGTTATTAAGTGAGCTAACTGTAATGGTACTAGTAGCAGACCAAGTAGTGCCGTTCCAAATACGATAAACTGGATTTGGACTATTAGTACATGATATGGCCATCAAATCGCCTGATGTGCTTTCATAGCCAACCGCTATTCCACGATACTGTGGACCAGTCACTGCCGGTGACATCAACACTTGGTTACCCCAAGCTGAAGTTGAGGCGCTGTAAATTTGCACAAATGAGTCACTGGCAGAATCAAGCGTAATGAGCGCATACTCATCACGAGTTACAGATGCGGCAGTGCGTACCCAGTTAATTGTTCCAGATACTGTCTGTGCTCCGCCCTCAAGACCCCAAGAAGAACCATTCCAGAAGCGATATCTAGGAGTAGTATTTGTCCCCTCTCCATAAGCAATCAAAACTTCTGAACTGACACTAGCATCAACCTGCACTTGGTCATTATTACTTGACGCACCGACCAAAGAATCTCCCTCGAATTGACCACTATAGGACTGGAACCAACTATCAGCCGGGGCCGCCATATCAACCGTCAAGCTCTTGGTAGTAGACCAATCACTGAATTCGCCCGAGCCAGTGGTGTCCTTGGCTCGGACGCGCCAATAGTAAGTTGTCTGGTCTGACAAAACATCTCCAGAAGTAAGTTGAAGTCGGATGGTATTCCCTTCGGTAAATGGTGAAGTATCTGTGGACGAAGAGGTATTAAAGAACTCACTATCAGTAACTGAATTAAAGGTGGTTGAAGCAGTAAAGCCAGTACTGGTAGCAATTGAAAATTCATATTCAATATCTGAAGTACCGTCTGGGTCAGTAGCAGAAAAATCAAAGTGCGGAGTCGATGAAGCGAAACGAATGTTATCAAACGGAGTAGTAGTGACTGGAGCATCTGGACGAAGATCGAGAGTGGCTTTCTTCCACATCATAATAATCGCATCACTAGTATCATTTACCGTACCAGCGGCCGCTTCTTGTTGTGTTGTAACAGTTATAACATCACCATTTAGAAGACCTTGAAGTACAATAGCTAAAGCACCTGAAGATTCAGTATGGCCGTTTTGATTTCTAATGTAATGTGATTTTGTTTGCGCTCCTGATATTGGTGTACCATTCTTAAGAACTTCGACACGTGAATTGCTACGAAATACTGCTCCATTAAGAACATCGTTGTATGATAAATAATAATCCCCGTCTTCATTAACTGTAATTTGATGACTGTTTGAAGTAGTTGAATGAGTAAATACAGTTGCATCCATAAAATCCTCAGTGACCCACTGAACCGCAGCCGCAGCGGCCGGGTTCCAGTTAGTACCACCAACCAAGTTTGTACCTCGAAGAACAAGTACATCATCAACTGGCAATTCACGCACAAAAATTGAACCAAAAAATCCCGAAGTTACAGTAACCGTACCGGCTCTTGCTTCTCGCTCGGCTGTAACAGATAAGACCTGATTAACAGCTGTAGTTTCAATTACTCCAGTCCAGTGAATTGAAGAATCTCCATCACTCTCAGTTCCTGAGTTTTGGGCATACCCTTGTGCAAAAACTCCTCCCGGCACAAGAACACCATCGAGGAGCACTTCACCACGAACGTTAGTCTGGGCGATGTTGTTTGTTAGCGGTACGTTAATTGTCACATGGTAAATACCCGGATCAGAAATAATAATTTGCTCTGGGTTAATGGCATCAGAGTGCACAAAACCAGTATCTTGACGAGTTTCAGTCCACTCAAGCGGATAAGCTGTTATCTGGTTGAGGTTAGTCGAATTTGTTGTCTGTGTAGTAGTAGCCGCAAACACACCAGCTCCCACTCCCACATACTCAAGGGATAACGAGGCTTGTCCAGAAACGTTTACTATATCTCCAGCATCAACCGTTGTAAGACCTTCTACATACACCTCGACAATATCATCCACCTGTATATCAGTGAGCAATATGTTGGCGTAGGCAGAAGATTCAGCGTGACCACTGGTATTTCTAATATATGAACTTCGTCCTAAACCTTGAGGTACTGGGACACCATTTACTCGCACTTCAACTCCCACACGGGTACGACTACTGTTTCCGTCAGTTCGTACCTGCGGTACATTAACCGCTAAATAGTAATCACCAGCTTGTCTAAAAGTGACTTCGTGAGAATTAGTTGAAGTTGAATGATCAAAATAAAATGGATCAATATCAGAACCGCTCCACTGCAGCGGACTAGCTGCTTGGTTGAGGTTAGTGCTAGCGACTGACCTAGTACCAGTGAAAACACCCATGGCAGTAAGAGCGTCAGAGGCAATCTGCCACTGACGTAATTCAGTAAAGCCGTCCATATTGAGTGGACCAAGCAAATACATGTAAGGACTGATATCAGGAGCGTCAAATTGATACGAGAGTTCAATATCATCACCTTCTTCCAGTGAGATATTACGCCAAATAAGTTCAGTGTATTCTGGTAATGTCACTACCTCCGCTCCACTGGTATTAATGAAGGTAAAGCCACGTGGTACCCGCTCCACAATATCGCCAGTGAAAACTCGATTGGCTTCCACCTTAAGAGTTACATCATATGGAGCCAGTGGATAAATACGAGTTGGAGCCGTTCGTTCAATATCATACGGAATGTATTCTCGTACCTCAAAGTGATCTTGGATACTATGTACCACTTCCCCTTCACGATTTAAGTGTTGAAGTTGAATGGTGTACTCTCCGAGTTCGTCGGCATCGTTAAAGTACGCTAGGTAGTCGGGGATGTCAGTGACGTTGTTTTTACCACAAGCACCAGACTGTTCCACCGGAATTTCAGAAATTGTGTAAGACGGATCAATTACTTTGAGGAGTAGTGCTGCATCACAAATAGTATCTCCCTTTTCCGTTAGGGCAGCTAAGTTCAAAGTAACATCTTCGCCTGGGAAGTACATACTCTTAGTGGTATTGACCGCCAACACTCCCCAGTAAAACTCAAAGCTGTCTGTATATAGGGTTTCGTTTTCGTTAATGACCAGTTCCACCGTGTATTTTCCAGGCACCATCTTTTGCGGCTGCTCCAAGAACTGCACAGTCCAAGTTTTATCGTCATAATACTCAACATCAACAGGCACGGTGATGACATCACCTAAAGCATCAATAATTCGTACCGAATCAACCGCGTATTCGTTTTCACTAAATACGGCGGTCAGAGCACGCTTGATGAAGTTTTGTTGTGGAGAATAACTTAGAGTAAATGATGGTAATTCACTCATGGCCGGATCTAAGTCTGGATTATTAAGCTCATGAAGTTCTGGACTAAGCAAATCTCGAGAATAATCAATAGCTCCCGATAGATACTGAGGATCAGTCTCCTCATAAAATGAAGCCGAGGTTACTTCAAGCCAGAGACTTTCAATGTAGGCTCGGTCAAGATCACTGATGTCACCTTGATATGAAACTCGTACTTGAAGGTTGGCCAACTGAGCTTGATTAAGCGGCTTATCAAGAGACACGAGGAAATAGTCGCCATTAATACTGTTGGCAATTTCTTCTTCAATATCAATAATGGTAGCAGTACGCCACTCTCCAGTCGCTTCATATGAATACTCAACCACAAACCGCTGCGGACCTTCTGTGTAAGATGACTTGGTCTTGGCAGCCAGTGATAGTCGTAGTTGCGCTGAGGCCAAAAACTTTCCCTCCTCAAATTCTGGTACTGAGAATCCAGTAAAAGTTGTACTGTAAAGTTTACACTCTTCGTTACCAACACAAACGTCGTAAATAGTTGTAACTATTTCTTCTTCAAACTCCTCTTCCGTTTCACCTTCTTCAACATTATTGATTTCTTCTTCAGTTAATACTTCATCCCCCTCCACCCCTGTTTCAGAGCCTTCTTCATTAGAGGACTCTTCTGTAGTGTCTAGCAACTGTTCTTCTTCAACTACTGGTTCTGTCTCCACCTCTACTGTCGCTTCCCCTTCAACCACTGGTTCAGGAGCTGTTTCTGTCGGAACTTCTTCGACAACAGGCTCTTCAGCCGCTGGCTCATCTACCACTGGTTCAGGTTCAGCTACAGGCTCTGCCTCTTCCGCAACAGGTGCAGGAGTAACTTCCTCTGTAATAGTCTCTTGAGTAAGTCGATATGAATTTGTAGACAACGGTAACAAACCCCAATAAATAGAATTTGAGTTTGCAGAAACTTCTGGTTCAGCTGCTGGCTCAGGTGCAGGCGCAGGTTCTGGCTCATCAACCGGCTCGGGCTCTGGTTCAGATACAGTCTCGGGTTCAGGGGCTGTCTCAACCTCGTCCACAGTCGGTACCGGTGCCACCTCCTCTGTAGTTCCGTCAGTTGGTACTGTCGCATTTTCATCTGTTTGAATTCCAGCATCTGTTTGAGCTGGCTCTACTTCTGCATCCCCTTCCACTACTGGTGAGTCATCAGCAGCGCCATTATTATTTTCACCTTCTGTTGGTGCACCAACTTCAGCTGTTGGCAAATTATCAGCAGAAGTTTCTGCTGGTGGATTTGCATTCATAAGTCCCTCATCCAGCACGGCAGCGTTTGAAAGTGTAAATTCTTGGTACAAAGATTCTCCAGATATGTCACTAACTAGAATGTTTTCCACCCCAAGCCAAGTATCAGACACCACCGTATCAGGAATCACAACGAGCTGTTCAGTAACGTAGACCGTACGGTCAATTGTGGCGTACACAAAAACACCCACAAGTAGGCAAAAAGCCGCTACTGACCACAATGTAGTTTTAGTGAAAAAAGCCTTTAAATACATTACATAACAACCCCTCTGTCTTCCCAAGACAGAAATAGGTTTATTATATTATACCGCGCGTTCCTTTCGGAACGCGCGGTATAAATATCATTTATGTGGATTGAAGAGTGAAATTACTTCAATATTGCCTTTACATCATTGATTTCCTTTTCAATCAAGGTCTCGGAAACTTCGAGTGCTTGGTTGAGTCCTTCAACGGCCTCCTTCTCGCTCTTAGACAAACGCTTTCGCTTGGTTATCATGTTGATTTGATCGTAGATTTCATCACGTAGCGCTGAGAAGATTTTCTCCATTTGGTCTTGAACTTCTCGTGTCTCGCGTCGCAATTTTTCTTCCTTAATCTTTAATTGCTTTCGTTCGTACCAAATAAAGATGCTGAGTAGGATTATGATAACAATGAGGAAGAAGATAAAGAGATTAGCTGGAGTAAAGAAATCCCAGAATGATTTTTCTTCTACCACCTCAGCTGGTTTCACCCATCCTGCGGTAATCAGAACTGGCTTAGTGCTCTCACGCTTGTTGCCAGCCATGTCGTGCGCTACGACCTTTACAGTGTAAGTACCATCTTCAAGTTCTCGCAGTAAGTAACCCAATCTAGCTTCGTCTGGAGTGACTCTAAACGGTTCTTTATCAGCAATGGTTAGCTCATAGAACGCAATTCCTGAAGTCTTGTCTTGGGCTTCAAAGTTTAGAAGTGGGAAGTCAGACGGTGTGGTGCCAGTTCTAATAACTATCTCAAACTTTTCTGGTGCAGTCGTGTCTATCTGTAGCTTTCGGTTCAAAGTAACACCCCAATCAACCTGGTTCTTAAATCGAATACTGAGGTACTGAATACCATCAGAAACTATGTCCTTGGTAATTCTAAATTCATCTACTGGCGGTTCAAGAATCGCATCTTCATTTAAATTTGGTACGTTGTCAGCTGAAGTGGCAATTTCAATCGCCATTGCGTTTACGTCAAATGGCAGTGTCCAACTAAATAGTCCTTCAGTATTAGAATACCAAACTTCTGGATCAAGGAAAGCTGGTGAACCAATTTCCGGTGCTCGTGGTGGATCTCCAAAGATGAGTGCCTCTTCACTATCATCTTCTGCTTCTGGCTTTGGGGTGGTCGGGGTTGGAGTTGGTGTAGTTGGTGTCGGAGTTGGAGTAGAAGCGGCGGCAATGGTAAATGTTCCTGGACTAGAATTCTGATATACATTAGTTCCCTGCCCATCAGCTGCCAATACTGAAGCCTCGGTAAAACTTACTGAAGCGGAGCCAGCCTTAAGGGCTCTGAAGGTGATATTAACTAGGTTTGAAGTAGCTGAGAACGGTGAAGGACTTCCGCCACCAAAGGTGATAGTTCCAGCACTATTTGAAAATGATGGTTCAACAGTCCAGAGTGAGAAGGCTGATCCATCTTTTGAGATACTAACCACCGAGACGACACTTGGATCAAATTTAAGGGTGGCTTCAACGGCATTTATATTTTGCCCAGCTGGCACTACCCGCAATGATGAAGTAAAGGTTTGCCCAGCGCTGTATGAACCTGTACTTGGATTTAGCTGCAGAGTGGCAGCACTGGCAATAGCAGTACCAACAAAAAAGAAGACTGCGACTAATATAACTAGTGAAAAGTTTTTAAAAAACGTAATGGTGTTAATTTTTGTTTTTTGCATAGGTATCAAGGTACTTGAAGAACTTATTTACTACTTGGTTGACGACGCTCCTGCTTTACTCGCAAACGTACTTTTTCTTTCTCTGAAGATTTGAGTAGAGGAAGAACCAAAATCAGTACGCCGTTTTTAATTTTTGCTTCAGCCTTTTCTATCTCTACACTTTCAGGCAAAATAATTCGTCGATAAAAATCTCCCCAAATACATTCAGATGCGAAGTAAGCACCTTGTTCTTTACTCTTAGGAAATACAATATACTCAGGACGAATCCGTCGCCCTTCAATAAGTACAATGTCCGCATCGCCTTCAATCGAGACATTGACGTCGTTCATGTCAGCTCCAGCGGCCTGGGCGTAAATAACAATTTTGTTTTCAGTCTGATAGACATCAACATTCAGCTGTGCGACTTTGTCGACAGCTGTCTCCTCGGATTCAGACTGCAAGGAAGTTTGCCCGGAACGGACTCCTCGATTTTTTAGTCTTTGTAGAAAGGACATACCACTACATTATAGTATTGTTTAATTTACATTTGTGTATGTTACCCACACAAGTGAGCAAACGAGACGCAACGCGTCGACTATTGCGAACTTACGCAGACGCTTAGCTGAGCCGCGACCCCCAAGGGAGCGGTCAGCTGTAGCGGCCTGCGAAAGCAGGTCTGCAAAGAGGAAATAGGGTATGTGGTCCGCCGTCGAGTCCGCCGCTTCACCAAGGTGATTATTCTTACCCAGTCCAATTAAACAACAAAATAGAAAAGTCCGTCAGATTAACTTTTCCATCAGAATTTATATCAGCAGATGGATTAGAAGTTCCTCCATTGGTATTCCACCAGAATAGAAGAATAGAAAAGTCGGTAAGATTGACTTTGCTGTCGCGATTTAAGTCAGCATTAATTGGTCTAGTGGCCTGCTGTCCCACTCCATATAATGTGTAGTTTGAGAAATTGGTAGTAGCACCATCAGTCTGAGCTGATTTGGCACGAGCTTTGTAGGTACCGTTAGTGAAGCCACTAGTTGGTACATTAATTGACCATGAGCCATTGCCCGCTGCGGTAGCAGTGAAACTCTGTCTTGATGCCGCCACTTTATCCTTCTCGTTTTCAATTGTCACCGTTGAGTTTGGTAACGCATAACCACTTAGAGTCAATGATTGCCCAGGATTAACCGGATCTGGTGTCGCCTTCACAGTCGGTGACAGGTTGATGTTTGAAAGTGTTGAAGTACGTGCACCAGTAACAGTAAATGAGGTACTGAAGGTTGATGACTTGGTGCCAGCAGAGTCAGTGGCATACACTCCAAAGGTATATACACCACGAGCAATAGCATCTATGGTAACTGAGTAGTTACCACTATTATCAGCTCTATCGGTGGTAACACTTTTACCATCAACTAAGGCAGTAACTGTACTGCCCGGAAAAGCGTAACCACTAATAACTACTCGGGCGTCACCACTACGGTACGGTGCATCGGATGTTTCAAATCCACCACCAGCGGTACTACCAGAATCTCCACCTGATCCACCGCCGCCTCCCCCACCTGATCCACCGCCTCCTGAAGTACCGCCTTCTGTAGGTGCTACACCGTCTGATGAACCAGTTTCTCCGCCACCGCCAGAACCATCACCGCCTCCTTCGTTTCCTGATCCAGTACCATCACCATCAACGTTTCCGTCAGTATTTGATTCTCCAGTCGGAACTGCACTTACGTAAAAGGTAATTATGTAATCGTCTGTGTTGAAGTTTCCTTCATCGTCAACACAACGCACATAATATGTATGTTGTGTTTCTGGTGTGACGGCGACCACCATCGTGTGGTAAATGAGACCAGTACCAGTGAAGGTATTTGGCATACTATTATAGTCCGTTCCTGCTACCAGATCGTACTTACAAACCGCCAATTCATCTGTCTCAAGAAATAGTTCCACATTTAGAGTCACACCCGTCACTGTACTACTTGGTGCACCATTAAAACGGTACGGCGGAATGTCTTCACGAGTGTCAGCCGGACCAACACTCACTTGATCAATAAGCGCAATCAAAAAACCTGCCTCAGCCACCAGTCCCCCATCATAAATTTCTACCAAAACCTCCTTAGTGCCGATACTGGTATCGTTAATAATTGGTTTAATATCAGCTTCAGTGGTTGTGGTTCCAGTGGTAGTACTAACTTCCACACTGTACTCTAATGCCTTTGAGGTATTGTTGCCGATACGTAGTTCAAGATTTGCACCTTCAGCAATTCCCGAAGAAGTATTTAAAGTGTAACGAATCATCCCAGGAGTACCAGGGAAAATTTCTACCAAGTCAGTACTGGCCGAGAGCGTGTCGCTAGAATCACGCAGCGCACCGTTCACGTATAACTCAACGTTTCTTTCAGCCACAAACGTACTTGTACCCAAGACCTCAAACCCAGTCGGTGGCGTTACTTCAATATATGCACCCGGTGAAATAGTAGTACCCAAACGAAACGCCAAAGTATGGTTTGAAGCAAACTCTGGAGCAGAATCAGAAATAGTGTCTTTATACTGTGTGATATTGCGAGCAAAGAGAGTAGAGGGATTAATTAGATACACCACCAAAAGCACCAGTGAGAGGCAGAGGAAGAAAAACGCCCAAGCTTTGGCCACTATGGTCATTACTTATATAGTATACCTTGTGAAGCAGTGCCCTAAACCAAGGCTCGTGCACAACTATTCAACAATAAATCCGCCAGCCTGGTGCTCCCATAATTGCGCATAGTGTCCCTTCCTGGCTAGCAACTCATTATGGTTACCATCTTCAGTAATTTCACCATTTTCTAAAACCACAATTCTATCCATCTCGCGCAAAGTTGAGAGTCTGTGCGCAATAGCAATTACTGTCTTCCCTTCCATTAGTGTGTGGAGCGCCTTTTGAATTGCTTGCTCGCTAGTACTATCCAAAGCTGAAGTAGCTTCATCAAGAATAAGGATTGGAGCATTTTTAAGCATCGCCCGAGCGATGGCAACCCGCTGCTTCTGTCCACCAGAAAGCTTCACCCCACGCTCACCCACCAAAGTGTCATACCCTAACGGCAGTCGCATAATGAAGTCGTGAGCCTCAGCTTTTTTGGCTACTTCAATAATCTCATCTAGAGTTGCCTCAGGCTTACCGTAGGCAATGTTCTCTTTAATAGTCCGATGGAACAAAGATGGTTCTTGCGGTACTAGCGCAATGGCTTCACGAAGTGAATCTTGAGTGATGGTTGAAATATCTTGACCATCAATAGTTATCTGACCAGCCAAAATATCATGCTGACGTAAAAGCAGTGATACAAACGTACTCTTGCCAGCTCCAGACGAACCAACCAAGCCAAGTTTCTGCTTGGGTTTAATAGTGAGGTTAAAGTTCTCAAATACCGCTAACTCACCAAACTTAAAGGTGACGTCACTCCATTCAATCTGCCCACCTTCTGCCACTAGCGGCTTGGCACCCTTTACATCCACTATCTCGTAAGGAACCAAAATATCATCAAGGCCCTCGCGTAATTCTCCGGCCGTTCGAGCGGTGGCGTTAAAGGCTCGTCCAATAAAAAGAAGTGTGCCGGTAATGTTAGACATAAGCGCTAACACCAGCACAAATTCTCCCGTAGAAACAACTCCTTCACCCCACTGTGTAACTAAGCGCCAAAACATCATGGTCGCAAATACGAATAATATTAAACTATTTACGGTAAGTAGCTTCTCCGTATACAGCCAATTTCTCACTCCTTTCTCAAATTTGTTTTGAGTTAACTTTTGCACTTCAGTAAATTCAAAGTCCCGACGCACGTATTGTCGTATGGTATGAATATTTGAAAGAGCGTCAACTAAGTAGCCTTGTAACAACGAACCAGCTGCAGCATTTTCTTTAGCCACCAGGGCTTTAGTTTTTGAAAAGCGTTGATTAACTGCTAATAACAAAAGAATCAGCCCAACAAATATCAAGCCAGACTGTAAATCTACACTTAGAATCAATCCAAAGGTCACCAAAAACGCCACCACAGCATTAAGGTGTGCCCACAAAATATCTGGAATCATCTCATCAAACGCTGAAGTGACATTCTTTATCTTATTGCTAATTGAACCAGCAAAGCGATCGATAAAGTAGCTATGGCTATGCTTTAAGATGTAGGACATCAAGACATTGGTGGCTGTTCTATTACTGTCATTTGTTAGATGAGCTCCAGCATAACCACTAATACGATATACCAATTGAGTTATGAGTATATAAAACGGATACAAAAGTCCCCACATCAAAGCAGCCTCGAGGTCAGACGACTCAACTGCATCAATAATTAACTTAAAAAAGTAACTTGAAGCGGCACTGGCTCCAGCCGCTACCACTACCGCGAGCACTGCCAAAGTCGCCCAGCCCTTGTGTTTACCAATTATATGTACAAAAAACCGGTACGGGGTGTTTGGTATGTTCACTTGTTCAATTGTGGAGGGGTTTAATTTCATGGCCAGACACTATACCAGAATTAGACTATTTCACACAGCGAAAGCCGACGGCTGCCCCACGGAAAGTTGGGACGGTGTAGGCGTGCATAGTATATGACGACGCATCCGCTTTACTACCATAAAACCCGCCGCGGATTATCCCAAAAGCCCCTTCTCCCTTAGACCAGAAATACCCTCCGAGCATTTCATCGGTTAAATTTTCACCAGTCACTGTAGCCACGCCACCAGCATCAACCTGCGCTACATATCCAGTGGCCGGAAGACTCCTACCTTGATACATGCCATCAATTACATCGTCACTCACCCACTCCCAGACATTTCCCACCGCGTTTTTAATTCCGACAGCTGAACGACATTCTGCAAACTGCTCTCCAGTAGCAACTTCTCCACTACTGACATTACAGACACCAGCCTCAGTTCCAAGAGCGGCTTGATACCACTCGGCCGCACTGGGTAGACGTTTACCAGCTCTAGTACAAAGCACTACTGCCTGTTCACGAGTAACATGCCGCCACGGCTGTAGCTCAGATTGACTTGCGGCCATGCAAGTATTTTGTCCAAGATTGATATCGGTGTCTAGCTGACTAGCAGTCAGTGAGACCGGGCAATCTTTATTTGGTGTCGCCTCATATTCGTCCACACACGAAAACGTCAGGGCGGCTGGTACATGTACCATTCCCGTTGGACACACTGATTGTTCTATTCCCACCAACTGCGCCAAAAAATTCCCACCATTACCAGTTAAAGAATCAGACGCATTAATAGCCAAACTGGTCAGTAAGACAATACCAACAGTAACCAGTAAAAATCTTGCTCCATTTTTGAGCAGCCGTTTCATAACTTTATAGACTAAGTATATCGTACCGTTCCGTCAGAATAAGCTACTACCACACATCCTTTACACAACGAAAGCCAACACCAGTAGCGGTAAAGTTAAGTGGTACCGCGATGTTTTGAGCAAACACACCGCCGTCGTCCCCACTACCATAAAATCCGCCACGCAGTAGACCCCGCACACCAGACTTATCTATCCAGGCATAATCTTCACCAAACTGTGGGTTTGGTGTCTCAGTTGTTTCAATTACCAACCCCGACCCATCTACTAAAGCCACGTAGCCAGAATTTGGTAGTTCATTATTGTTATACATCCCACCAGTAACAGTGTCAGCCGTCCACTCCCAAACATTACCCACCAAATCATGAATACCAGTTGGAGTCACACAATTATTAGCGCCAGTCTTAGCCAATGTAGCAGTAAAACAAGCTGTTACATCGGTATGTCCAAGTGCCACTTTGTACCACTCCTCAGCCGTCGGCAGCCGCTTACCGTCACGAGCACAAAGCTGACTAGCTTCAGTGTAAGTTACAAATCGCCATGGTTCCGCACCTTCCTTGGACACTGCCACACAAGAATCTTTGGAAACGTTCACTTGTGTCTCAACTTCACTCTTAGGCATCTCATAAGTACAGCTTTTACTTGGACTAGCTTCAAATATATCCATACACACCGAATGTGTACCAAACAAAATAATCTCCGCTCCTTCACCACAAACTGAGTTATTACCAGTAATAGATGATGCTAGTTGGCCAGACACACCAGAGAGTGAGTCGCTGGCTTGTATAGCCAAAGTTGAGAGAATAACTGCACCAAGGCCAACTAATATTCCCTTAGGCCATTTGTGAAGTAGTCGATTCATAGTTTGAAGTTACCTTTTTCTGGCGGACATAATCAAGTGCGTAATTTAATACAATGAGCACCAGTAAGATAAAGACGATGATACTAAGCACAAAAGTAGAAACATCAAAGCTACCGGCAGAGTTTGCATCTTGAAGATTAACGGCAATTAATCGCTCTTTGGCCTCTAGTTCAGTTTCTAGTTCAGTTATACGAGTAGTTAATACATTGACATCATTTGGTGCCACACCGAGAGTAACTCCAACCACACTAGCTAAGTGTTGCTGGGTCAGACTAGACATGCCTTCGGTAGCTGGAATAGCAAACCCACTATCAAACACCAAGGTAAGCGCAAAGACACAGACCGCAATCTTGAGAAAGCTATGGTACAGACTGTTTTCGATAGATTTCATTATGATAATTATATCACTAAGAGCGCATTCACAAACCCACAGATACGAGGCGCGACCGAACGAAAACATGAAGCATCTTTTCTATATGAGATGGGTTCAGAGGTTTGTGGATATGCTCTAGGCAAAAATGAGGAGCAGGATTATAAAGAAGAGAGCTCCAAGTGCCAACATCGAGATAAGGACCAACAAGGTCGGGAACTCATTCTGACGACGTGAACGCACCAAGCGACGAGTCACTCCTGAAGTTGCTACGGCCATTGAGCGACGGACATACATCTTGACCGATACATATATTACTAAGAATAGTACACCAAGCACTATCAAAGCCGGAGTAATAATATTCATCGGCAAAATCCAAAAGGTAACTGTACTAGAAATAGTATTCATCTTGCCTTCTGGACCGTAGACAGCACTCAAGATCGCTTCATAACGACCAAAGCCTGGAGATTCATCAGCCCAAGTCACTTTAAAATCTCGCAGTCCATCACTTCGTGAAGTCTTTGGGAAAATTCCAGCCTTTGACTCATTAAAAGTAAGTATCGCTACTCGCTCACCAAACATATTGATGACTTCAAGTGGTCCCGTTGGACTAATTAGTGTATTTCCTTCATTTTCAATACGAGCGCTAAACTCAACATTGGTTGAACCATAAATATATTTTGAGGTTGAGAACTGACGAATGCGCGCTTGGTCAACCGCGTCTCCAGCAATTCGAATGGTGATGATGTTGGCTACTTCATAACCAATCCCTGCACCAGACTCACGCAGCTTTGGCGGCTCAGCAGTGACAGCAATACTTCCGAAGTGAGCCCCAGGTGAAACATCTTGCGGCACAGTCATAGTAAACGGCACCTCAATTTCTTTTCCAGCTTCAATAAATATACTGTCACTTGGTAGAGTAATCCAATCAGAAAGTTCATACCCAGTAGTACCAGATGAACTATCAGCAAAAATCGGAATTCCCTGATCACGTACACCGACAATGTCTCTCTTATATAAGTAGTACGTCATGTCACCGTCAGTGAGGTTCGTAACCCGAATGGAGAACTGAGCCACATCACCAGGTTCAAATTGTTTGGCTGGATCAATTACCGCTGGAACGATTCCCACACCCGCTCCCTGAGCAAACGCCTGGGCGGGACTAAATATGAAGAAAATGAAGGCTAATAACGCAAATAAAACAACCGCTGTTCGTGGAAAGTATTGTGAATTCATAAGTGAGATATACAGCTTATATTACCACCCGCCAACCGTCCATTTAAATTTTATAAACACAACCAAACCCTCTCAAGACCCAGTCTTGAGAGGGTTTGGTTGTGGTCAGATCATTTCGGGAGTTTTTCCTTCTCTTAATTCTGCAAATCTGCGATTAAGTTATTGGCTGCACCAAGAAGACTATCATACTCTTGTTGAGTGATAACACCCTGATTGTAGTCTTGATTAAGCTTATTAACAAAGGCATCTAATTGATTTAAGGCAGCATTAATTTTTCCATCAAGAATAAATTGCTCAACCTTATGAAGATTTGCCAAATAAGAGTTTTCTACGTTTGCCGGAAAAGCAAAGACAACAATATCTTCAACTAAATCTTCTGCCTGTTCAGTTGGTGTTGGGTTATCACCAACAGTGATAACTACTGTAAGTTCTGCTGATTCCTGTGGTGACCCGTCATCACTGGCAATAAAAGTCACCATGTAGACACCCTCATCTGAGAGACTAGGTGTCCAAGAAAATACTCCAGTTGCAGGACTAAATGTACTTCCTGCCGGTGTGTTACTTGCGCTATATGTAACAGCATCGCCATCTGGATCAACTGCTGAAACACTAAATGACAATGTCTCTGTTTCCAAGACTTCTTGCGGTCCTGGATTGTCGATAACTGGAGCGCGGTTCACATTGCCCACTGTGATAGTAATAAGCTCAATATCCAACTCCATTGGACTACCACTGTCTATGACAGTGAATTCAATGTCGCTATAGTTCCCTGCATCGTTGAATCCTGGTGTCCAGCTAAATGTCTGTGTCTGTGCGTCAAAGGTTGCTCCTGACGGAAGGTTTGCTGCGGAGTATGTGAGACTGTCTCCATCGGGGTCGGTTGCTGAGATAGTGAATGAGAGGTTTTGGTTTTCGGCAGTTGATTGATTGCCAATTGGTTCAAGGACTGGTGCACGGTTTGTATTGAGGACTTCAATAGAAACAGTCTCAGAAGCAGAAAGCATTTCGGGTGTATCTTCAGTTACAGTAAATGTTACATCATATATTCCAGCATCTGAATATCCGGGAGTCCAAGAGAACAAACCAGTATTTGCATCGAACGTCGCTCCTGTTGGAGTTCCAGAAGCACTATAAGTTAGCGCATCACCATCGATGTCGTTACCAACCACAGTAAACTGAAGAGTTTCTCCTTCTGTTCCTATTTGATTTCCAATAGTAGTTAAGGTAGGGGCACTGTTACTAACTGCATTTCCGTTAATAATGAAATACATATCGGCAATTTTTGGTAGTGGATATACACTCTGTGAGACAATACCCCCCGGGTATGTGTCTGCCGCCGAGCCAAAAACACTTGCACTTGCTGTGCTTAAATTCACGAGAGAAAACCTCACTGTCCCACCATTGGCGCAAAGATCTGTATCAACATCAATAGCCGGATTGAAAGTAAACGTCACATCTTGCTGAACGTTATAGTCATCTGCATCCAAAACGGCTATGTTTTCACTAATATAGGTAGGACTAATACCACCAAGAACATTCATCTGATATTGTCCGTCCGTATTCGGAGAGATATTAACCATAGAAACAGTCAACGACTCAATATGTCCACTCAGGTCATCGCATGAGAGAGATTGTCTTTGCCCAGGGTATAGGATAGTTTTAGTATCTTTAACGAGTTGGCTGAGACTATTTAGTTCTGGTGTTGCTTCAGAGACAGTGATGGATATAGTCTCCGTGTCAGATTCAGGCGGTATGCCAGCGTTTCCAGCGTCCGTTGCTTTTAGTTCAATTGAATAACTGCCAGCCTGATCAAATCCAGGCACCCAATAAAAGGTATCATCGATGAAGACTGCATGTTCTGGAAGTCCGGTAACACCGTATGTTGGTTTGGCATACTGATCTTGATCCGTCGCGCTCAACTTTAAAGTTAACAAAGACCCTTCAGTAGTAGCCTTGTCTCCAACTTCATCCAAAACAGGAGAATGATTCACTTCTGCATTTCCGTTAATAATGAAATACATATCGGCAATTTTTCGTGTCTGTACACTCTGCGAGACAATGCCACCCAGGTATGTGTCTGCTGCCGAGCCAAAAACAATTGCCCCTGATGTGTCTAAAGTCACGAGACCAAACCTCACTGTCCCAGCACCAGCACACAAATCTGTATCAACATCAATCGCCGGATTGAAAGTAAACGTCACATCTTGCTGAACGTTATACTCATCTGTATCCAAAACAACTATGTTTTCACTAACATAAATAGGACCAATACCTCCAGAAACTTGCATTTGATATCGTCCATCCGTTACCGTAGAGTTATTAGCCATAGAAATAGTCAACGACTCAATATGTCCACTCAAGTCATCGCACGAGAGAGATTGTCTTAGGTTAGTGTATAAGAGACTTTGAGTATCTTTAACGAGTTGGCTTAGATTATTAAGTTCTGGTGTTGCTTCAGAAACAATTATAGATATGGTCTCTGTGTCAAATTCAGATGGCATACCAGCATTTCCAGCGTCCGTTGCTTTTAGTTCAATTGAATAACTGCCAGCCTGATCAAATCCAGGCACCCAATAAAAGGTATCACCAATAAAGACTGCGTGCTCTGGAAGTCCAGTGACACTGTATGTTGGCTTTGCAAACTGATCTTGATCCGTCGCGCTCAAACTGAAAGTTAGTAACGATCCTTCAGTAGCAGCCTTGTCTCCAACTTCATTCAGAACAGGTAGATGATTCACCTCTGCATTTCCGTTAATAATGAAATACATATCGGCAATTTTTGGTGTGATTGAACCCTTTGAGAAAAAACCGCCTGGGTATGTGTCTGCAGCCGAGCCAAAAACAATTGCCCCTGATAGGCTCAAATTCACGAGTTCAAACCTCACTGTCCCACCATTGGCACACAGATCAGTGTCAACATCAATGGCCGGATTGAAAGTGAATGTCACGTCTCGCTGAACGCTATAGTCATCTCCATCCAAAACAACTATGTTTTCACTTATGCGGGTAGGACCAACACCTCCAAGAACACTCATCCGATATTGTCCGTCTGTATTCGGATAGATATTAGCCATAGAAATAGTCACTGACTCAATGTGTCCACTCAGGTCATCGCATGAGAGATGTTGTCTCTGCCCAGTATATAGGGTATTTTGAGTATCTTTAACGAGTTGCTCCAGACGTGGTGTAGATGTTGCAGAAGCAAAAACATCCTTAGTATTGATAAAAAGAAAACTTACAAAGGCAAGTAAAACAAAAACGACCTGTATTAAAACTTTTACATGAAACGTGTGAGACATGGTGCGGAAAATTAATGAATATACAAAATATGATAACACAATAAAACCACCCGAAGGTGGTTTTATTGTTGTGCAAAGTATTCTTACTTAGAAAGTAGGAGTAGCGATGTACATGAGTGTTGTGGTGTAGTCATCTCCCGCTTCCTGAAGTGGAGTGATTTCTACCTTGTAAGCAACACTAGCTAGACCTGTGTTTTGAGAAGTTCCATCAGATGGACCATCGTGTGAAAAGATCTCACGTGGTGTAGTACTTGCCGCGACCCAACGATCCCCGCTGCCGCCATTGGCAAACTCTCCTGTGTTTGGTGTACCAAAGGTACCTCCAAGGTCAGAGTCGTTGGTAGTAAGTCCCCAGTGTCCCCAGGTGTTTTCCTGTAGGAGACTGTCTGAAGGTGCAGCCCAAGCAGTTGGTGTATTTGTATACTCACCATTTAGGAATCCATCGATATCAGCTCCTGTTGATGATTCTAGGTTTCCGTCTTGTTCGACAGTTACCACAAATCCATTAGCTGCGTTAGTCTGAACGGTCAGCTGTTGACCAAGTGTGTACTCTGTATCTGCCTGTAGAACTCCGAAAGGAATAGTTGTAGCAGTTGTACTTCCAGTTGTTGTCTCACCGTTGATTGCGGTTGAGCTAGCAGTAGAATTAACTGTAAATACGAAAGTAGTTTCAACAACTGCTGAAACAGTTACGTTTTGTACAATCGCCACTCGAGGTCGTCCAGTATCTGAGTCGGCGTTTGCCAACTGAACAACTATTTCATATGACTGAGGTGATGCTGGGTTTGTGATTGCATCAGCTGCAATGACGATACGTACCACTTGACCTTGGGTGGCATCAATTCCATCGAAGGAAACGACTTGTCCCACTGCAGAGAAGTTGGTAGCTGTATCAGCACCCCCGTCAACTGTAACAGTGATATCACCAACAGTAGTTGAAGCTACAGTAGTGAATCCAGATGGAAACGTAATACTGATGTCCTCAGTGTTTACCAGAGCTGAACCAGTTGCAATTGTGAAACTGATGTCATGTCCTGACTGTGCACTTGGACTTGAGTCAGTCAAAGTGTCGCTAATAAAAGTAAGGTTAGCTGCTTGTGCTGTGGTATATACTCCGATTGAACCGAGTATAACTGCACACGCAACGAGCATCGCGACTACCCGGTGCGTAAAGCCAACGTGTGTTGGTATTACGAACATGTTGTGTTTGTATTAAATTTTATTAAATAACTAAAGTTTTGCGATGCACGAAGCTTTGCAGAACTACCCGACTGAAGTTTCTGTGGAGAAGGTGCGTGAGAATTTTTTGAAAAAGCTCAGCCAATTTTTACGACACCACTTCAATCGTCTGCATACATTATACCGTGACAAGAGACAGAGTGTCTGTTATCTCGTGTTGATAACTCAGTAAGTTACAGACAAGACTCTAATTATTTTGTTGTGCGGTATAGCTTTTAAATAAAGGTTGCGGACAGTGGTTGTATAGTTCATCAAGAACACTTGTCCAAGAGCCTATGTTCTGACCACCTTTAGGTCAGACCAACTGGTGGTATACGACGGTGAGACAGCGTCCTTTCTTGACTCCCATTTTTTATTTGTGCCACTCACACTGCCTAGCTGCACTAGTGGTTTACCATGTTTTTTATTGATAGAAAAAATCGTTGCGGACAGCGAGTTTTTTCCGTTATTGTCTGCTGATTCAAAATTATCAAACAACGATCCAGTTTCAGCCTCAGTGCTTGAAATTCCCGATAAAACAACCCCGGCTTTTTTGTATGGTACTTCTGGATTAAAGCATTGTTTTAATAGACCCACAGCGGCCTGCTGTAAGGTAAATAAGTCTCTAGTTGGGGCGGTAAGTAACGCTTCCTTGCTAGCACCATAAAACGCATAATCACCATAACGACTTGGGGTAATCATCACGCGAATAACGTTGGTTTTGGCGTCCATACTCTCTAAATCTTTAACCACCTGGTAGAGGTGGTATTTGATGGCATTTAGAAGCACATCATAATCACTAGTCTCTTTGGCAAACGAGCGCGTACTCATCAGGCTTTTTTGTAATGGCCGACTGGCTTTAATACCAAGGACCGGCTCCCCTCTCAGTTCTGCTTGCAAACGCACCCCTTCTATTCCAAAAAGGGCATCAATCCTTGATCTAGAGCACTTGAGTAAATCAGCTACGGTTCTAATTCCCTTCTCATCAAACTGCCTAGCTCGCCCACGGCCCACTCCCCAAATCTCTGAAAGCCGAATATCGGCAGCGGCCCTCTCCCACTCTTCTTCTCCCCAGATGGCAATACCAGTTGTCTTTTTGGCGACGGTATTTACGTACTTGGCTTGTGTCTTTGAAGACGCTACTCCAATCGAAACCGGTATCCCTACTTCCTGTTCTACCTGCTGCTTAATCGCCGCCACTAGGGTGTGGGGATCGTAAGATTCAAAGGTGAAGAAACATTCATCAATAGAATACTGCTCAATCTCAGACTGGCAGGTGCGCACCACCTCAAAGACACGCCTGGAGACGTCCCGATACAGTGCGAAGTGTGAGGAGAAAACTGTCGCCCCTATTTCATTTAACGTGTCCTTTATCTGAAAGTAAGGGACACCCATTCCAATCCCTCTGTCTTTTATCTCTTTTGAGCGTGCCACCACACAGCCATCATTACTAGAAAGTACCACGACCGGCTTCCCCAGTAAGTCAGGTCGAAACAACCGTTCGCACGAAACAAAGAAATTATTACAATCTAAGAGGGCGATATACTTCATAAAATGATGTGATACACTCTTACCATTATGTCACAAAACCAGTATTTCAGAGTAGGAGCCGGTAGTGTAATTTACAACGACCAAGGTGAGATTCTCCTCTTCTCCCGAGCCGACTTCCCCGACCTCTGGCAGTTCCAACAGGGTGGCATGGACCCCGGCGAAACCAGTGAAGAAAACCTCTGGCGTGAACTTCTGGAGGAGACAGGTCTGACTCCAAATGACATCGAACAAGTCACCAAGTACCCAGACTGGTTACTATATGAATACACCCCAAACCTCCGCCACACTCTCAAAGACCCTAATTGCTTCGGGCAAGCCCACCAGTGGTACTTCCTCAAACTAAAGCCGGGAGTCGAAGTAGACTTAGAGAAAGCTGTAGATAAAGAGTTCCTAGAGGTAAAGTGGTCTACCTTTGATCACCTGCTATCTCTGCCAGATACTTTTAAACACGATGTATTTCGAGCTTTGTCTGATTACTTCGCCAAACACATTAAGAATTAAATATAAAAACCGCACGGCCTGGCCGTGCGGTTTTTATATTTACAATGCTTCTTAAAACAGCTTTATGTATCACTTGTGATACATAAAGCTGTTTTCTTATACTTCTAAAACAGTTTCCAGACATCCTGATCCTCCTCCCCATCAATCTTAAAGATGGCGATGCCGGCCAAGTTGTGCTTTTCCGCCAACTTAACCTTATCTTCAATCGCCTCAGAGTCTGAGTAGGTAGCAAACCTTACCGGCACTTCCATACCAGTCATATTGGCGAATAGAAGCGCTTTGGCAGCATTCTCATAGCCCTTGGCTGTTCCCGGAGGAGTTGGGAGAGAAGCCAAAAGCGCAAAAGGAGAGGTGGTTGGGAAGTAACTAAACACTGCTTCACCACCAGCTGAGCGTCCTTCTGTTACTTTATATTCTTTAGTTAATTCACGTAGACGTGGCACGTTGAGAGTACCTGCTAGCACATAGTCACGGTACCAGTTCGGTGACACCTTTACATCCCAAGCTCGGCCGTAGGTCGGAACCCCAAGATATACCTTATCGCTAGAAAAATCCTCAAGCGCTAAGTCAATCACCTTTTCTACCCAGTCTTTATCAGCGACCGGCATGTATGGCACTCCCGTTCGCTCTTCGTTTAATTTCAAGTCCGCCCGTTGTTGGTCGTAGGTCATGATTTCTATCCGGTCACAGTACTTCTCGATTTCTTCATAATCATTGGCAAACTCAAGTACAGCTGGTACTTGTTTGAAGCGTGATTCTGCTGGAGTCCGAGCCTCAATAGCACAGGTCAACAGCTTGCGACCTAGTTTCTTGTTTAATTCTTTAAGGAATAGCGAAAAGTATTTATTGGTTTCAGCTAACTTCTGCTCGTAGTCGATATTAATTCCATCGTACTTACCTTTTTGGACAAGGTCATAAATATCATTAATGTGTGCAGTTCTGTCACGTCTATCACTCAGGATTTCATGAATTTGCTCTCCATCAAACCAAGCAATGGTTGGGATAATCTCTACATCTTCCTTATCAGCCAGTTTAAAGAAGTTTCTCCAGGTACGAGTAGTGAGGCTGGTCTTTGACTCAATATCTCCGTCCTCATCCACCTCATAGACAAATGGATAGACCGTATCTAATTTATCGATATTCTTGGTAGCGCTCTCTATACCTTCCTCTGCCTGCCACCACGGAATCCATCCTGCTACATCCACAGTTGCAGCAGTGACCGGACTTGGCACTACCAAAACAGCAATAAGCGCTGCTAGCGCCAGTCTTTGACTGAATTTTGTTATTTTTTGAACCATATGATATTTAAATTTCCTCTTATCTTTTTATGACGCCAGTATGTGGAACATCTTACACTTCTTAAAGTACCCTTACACTCCCAACTATCACACCCCACACAAAACAATCATCATTATCACTAACCACAATTGGCTCATATCCATCCTTTTCAGACATGAGAAAAGTGCCATTAGATTGTATAACGAGGCGCTTAACCACCATTTCCCCATACACCGCCGCCACCACAATCTTACCAGTTGTAGGGATAATTGATCTATCTACTACCAAAATATCTCCAGAGAAAATCTTGGCTCCCTCCATTGAATCCCCTTCAACTTTTACAAAAAACGTCGCTGTTGGGTTGTCTATTAGTAGGTCGTTGATATCTAATGGTTTTTCCACTAAGTCATCGCCAGGCGCTGGAAACCCAGCCGCTGGACGAGTAGCATACAAATCGTGCATTTGAGAGGTACCTTTCTCGGCACTTGAGATAGCCACCACCTTACTTTCTCCAGGAGTAGCCATACCTTATGGGACTAATTCAACAACGTCCGGAGTAGCAGCAATCACTACACTAGTAGTGAGGGTTACATGTAGATAAAACAATCCACTCATGAGCAACATAAGTCCCACACCATAAACCACCTGCAGTGGTCTCGTGTGATTAATACCAATAATTATTGAGAGGAGCAGGAGAGTCGCTACTAACATTCCAATACCTAAGTACACCGCCTGCAAAATAGTACTTGGTTGGGTAGCTGCTACTTCAACAAATGAAAAATTATCTGCGGTGGTGCCGCTCACACTTCCAATACTGACTGGTTCCAATCCAGAACTGGTCGCAAAGTGTGTTGAAAAGATTGAAGTTTGTGAAGCATCTGTAACCACTTCAGCTACCTCTATTTGTTCTGGCACTACTGACTCCTCAGCCGCTGGGGCTGGAGCAGCCTCAACTTCAGTTACATCTTCAGTACTACCCAGCACTTCTACTGGAGTATCGGCAGCAAAGGCCGGTTCAGGAGCTCGGACCAGCTCTACGGCTGGAGTTTCCTCCACTTCTTCTGTAGTGAGCGGTGCTGGCACTGGTGTTGGCGCCACTACCGCCACTGGAGCTGGAGTTACGGCCGGTGCGGGTGCAGGGGCCACTACTGGCGCGGCTGGTGTACCAAAGAGCTGAACCACAAACACGGTTGAAAAGCCATCATACGTTCCTTTAGCTGTACCGACACCAATCTCAGTGTAGTTATTATTTACAATATTAGCTCGATGGGTCGGAGACTGCATCCAAGCCTCTACTACTGCACTGGAATCAGTAAAATGAATAGCTAGATTTTCACCAGCATGAGCATAAGTGTAGCCCACCCGTTCAAACCAATACCATGGTGATACGCCGTCTGGACTATGGTGTGCAAAGTAGCTGTTCTTGGCCATATGCTCAGCCTTAAGACGGGCAGCCTCATCTAGCAGTGAATTTCGTACCAAGGGTACAGCTGCCTCATCGGCTCGCTCTTCATTGGTTAAATCCACCACTACAGCTGGCAGAATAGTTCCAACCAACCAATCAGAAGACTGCCACAAGAGTGCCTGTAGATTTGTAGCAACAAAAGACAGCAGTACTAATACCGCCATCATAACCACCGCCGCCCGCTGAAGCAGGTGCGGTGTATAGTCGTTTTCGGCACTTGGAAGGAATAATCTACGCCAATTCATAATGTGTGTATTATAGCAACAAATTAACCACCCTCACTTACCAAACGTGCGTACACTACCAAATTGTGGGTGTAGCGTTGATTACCCTTTACATAAATACCCGAACAAGTAATGAGTCGTAAGCCAGCATGATCAATATTTCCATACACTCGCTCCGTTGGAAACTCAGACTGACGTGGTCGTTCCAGTGACTCTACCTTGAAGTGAGCGGTGCTGCCGTCAGCACGATCTACAAACACATCGTCACCAGGTTCAAGTTGGCCTAGATAGAAAAACACGGCTGGACCAGTATATGAATCTATATGTCCCAAAATAACCGCCGGTCCAAGAGCGCCAGGAGTTGGGCTGTGTTTATACCAACCTACTTCTGTATCAGAATCAGGCACGGCCACTTCACCGTTTGGTAGTAAACCTAGCGGCGGCACAAAAGTAGTATCAATATCTAGCTTAGGAATCCGCAACCTAGTTGGTTCTGATGGAGCCAAAGCATACGCTTCTTGTGGCGCTGCTGCCTCCTCAACCACCAACTCTGCAGTTGGCTGATTATCGGTAGTAAATAGATATAGGCCAATTAGGGAGCCGACGATAACACCAAATAGTAGGGCCCTGCCTCGCCGCGAGGTGACTGCCTTTACTATTACGTCAGTTTTTGCCTTAGTGTCCATATAACGTTTTAATAGTAGGCTTATTTAATTCATTTAGCAAGACAAAAGCCCGTTGCCTGCGGCAACGGGCTTTTGTTGTACTTTCACTAATTACTTAACGAGTTCTGTCTTTCGGTTAGTAAAAAGGATTTGTAATAATGATAGAACGTTCATAGATGAAGAAGTTCCACCATGTCCTGTACCAGGAGCACCATAAGGCACTACTGATACCTGCTCACCCAATACTAGCGGCATTGGTGTTGGTGTAGAGATTGAATCTCCAGCTACGGTTGGAGTAGATCGAACTAGTCGTCCACCTCCGCCACCGCCACCACCGTTTGAAGTAGGATTTGGTGTAGTACCAATAAAATCATTACCAAAGTCTAGGTCATCGATTATTTCTACAACTGCAGCGTGTGCTACTGGGATAATGTACGCCAATACTCGTTCTACCAAACTTTGAGTTACTAGAGATGGCACAATTACCTCATATGATTCAGGAGTCGTGGTTTGTTCCCAATCAGTTTGAACTTCTTGAGAAATAGTCCAGGTACCAGCTGGTACATCAAAGTAGTAGTAGCCAGACTCATCAGTAGTTGTTGAGTAGGTAGTTGCACCCTTGGTGGCTGTTACAGTCCAACCAGCGAGTGAAAGCTCACCTTCACCCCACAGAGTGTTTCTATCGTCGTCATTCCAGATATATCCCTCTAGACGATAAGTATCATCTTCGTCATTATCACCGTCTCCATCACCCTCATCATCTCCACCATCTGGATTACACTTAAGCGATACATCATCAAGGAAAGTACCAAATGAATTACTTGGCCCAGCATCAACCATAGAGATAGTTACTGAACTGGTTGTGGCTACAAAACTCACAGTACCATTTTGCCAATCAGCAATAGTTAGAGCGGTACCAATTGAGCTTGGTCCATCTGACTCCACTTGTACACCATCAACATAAACTCCAAGCTGATTTTGTTCAGCAGCGATGTTTTGTCGTGGAGCAAAAGCCCATGATAAGTCATAGGTTTCGCCAGGAATTACTGCTACAGTCTGACTAACTTGTGTACTATGGTCACCATCTAGCTCCACATACTGCAGTCCAGCAGCGGCTTGATTACCGCTCCAGCCTTTATGAATTTCAAGTGTAGTGGCGGTTAAATCTGCCACTTTTTGAATCAACCAACCAGTCACACTAGGGAATTTTTGCCACAATCCACTATTGGTAACTACTGGATCTTCAAATGAACCGTTTGTAAGCAAGTCCACCTCAGCTTCACAAACCGGTGCTGGTACTTCAGCGTGATTCCACGCCACACAGTAGTAAGTATTATCTACCGCAATACCGTCTACGCGGTCGTAGTTGTCATAATTCAACGCGTCAGTATGACAGTAGATTTCGGCAGAGTAGTCGTCTTCGTTAGTTAGATTACCTGGACCATAAGTGAAAGGAATATATCCATCCTTAAGCACTTCACGCATCCAAATGTTACTCATACCAGCAATTTGCGCAGCAGAGAGAGAAACTTGAGTCTTTCCATTTACGTCTGTTGGACCAAAGGTTGTCCAGCTTCCACCAGCCGCACCATAAAGGCCACTAGTTGGTAGGTTGTTGTCTGGATTTGAAGTGCCTTGTGGGGCCCATTCAAATTCCCAACCAGCTTCAAATTCGCAAGAGTCGTGAGTGGCTACCCAATCAGCTGCTGTTGAAGAAGAGATGTTATTAAGGTTTGCAGCACCCCAGTTTGGCAACTCAGCTTCGTCGGTACACACAATCTTGTGTGCCACTACGGTAGCGACTTCCTCAGCTGGAGTATCTACAGGTCGATTAATAACAGTGAAACTTTCTGTTTCAGAATCAACTGTTACCTCACCAAGGCCCGAAGCATTAAGCCAACCGTCTTGCATGATTTCATCGACGTTATAAGTGCCAAATGGTACATCTTCAAATACTACGCAGCCATTTGCACCAGTTAGACCAGCGTAGCCTTCATACACAGCCACGTTTAGTGAGCCAGTGTTATCGCCATAATAACTGTCAGAAACGGCAAAGTTTGTAACTCCGTCCGCTACTTGAGCGAAAGCGCGAGCGTAGCGATGCAAACTATTGTAAACACCCCAATCTCCAAAGGCTCCACCGACTTTTAGTTCTAGAATTTCAGTTCCATAACCAGTAAATCCGTCCATGTTAGTAGCCCAATTGTCTTCAGTTGAGTATTCCGCATCAACAGTGTTAAGCGGAGTACGGTGGTTTTCCCAAGTACCTGAAGCAATGGCTACGTATGGCCCAGCAGCTAAAGCTACGTCTGTACCAGCACCATTAGTAGCTGAAACACTAACAGTATCTACCTCGGCTCCGAGGAGCATGAGATTCCAACCTGAAAGTGCATTTTGATTTCCATCAATCTTACACATAGTCACATCAGAAAACTTTGGTCCTTCTGGTTCATCACAAAGTGACTCCGTGGCAGAAATTGCGTCTACATCAAATCCGTCAGCATCATTAACATGGAGAGCTGGGTTTGAAGTGTCAGTGACACGAACAAACTTAATCCAAGCCAATCCAGTTGAATCAAAATCAAAGTTTGAAATTCGATCTACATTTAGATTACTTGCCGTACCAACCTCTTCCCAATCTGTACCGTTCTGACTAACCTCTACCTTTGCTGTTTCAGCTGGATAGGTGCCGTTTGTTGCTTCATACACAGCAATGTCGTTACCAAGCACATTTGGCACAAAGTTATCAAACTCTACAGTGACAGAACCTCCAAATCCAAGAGAAAAGAAACCAGTTGAACCGTTAACTACCCAATCCTCTACTCCTAGCACCTTTTCATCATCAGTGCGGTTTGGGTCAGTTATAGCTGCACCGTTCTTCTTTAGTCCCTGATCAGACGTCACTACACTATTAGCCCAATCCCCATCAAGCTTATCTTCACAAGGTTCAACATATTCATTAGTGAATGTACAACTCTTATCTGTATCAGGAATTTCTACGAAGTTAGTGATAGGAAGCTTTACTTCACCATCAAAGAATACACAGTACTCTGTTACTTCATCTTCTGTATCAATAAAACCGTTTTGAACAGAAACATCAACTTGTTCCCAATCTTTTTGCATCTCTTCACTTGTTGTCCATGGACCAATATTTGGATTAACCATCTTTGATACACAACCGTTTTCTCCAGTTTCAAGAGTGTATGACTGGTCTCCATTAGTTAGTGTCATCTCCCAGCCGGCAATTGGAGCTTCTAGTGCATTAAATTTACACATTTCAATCTCCTCAAGTACAGGAACATTCCAGGCTACACAGTGATAGGTCTCATCAAGTGCTAGAGTTCCGTTCTGACCAACCCATTCCAAGTTATCGAAATTAGCTGCATCATTGGCACAGTATAGTTCAGCTGAAACATTACTGCCGTTCTTTCCAGTAAATGGAATGTAGTCTGCGCTCCAAACTTCTCGCACTGAAATTTTACTTTGATTTTTGACATCCTTTTCAGATAGAGTTATGACTACGTTACCATTACTGTCTGTTTCGTCTGTGGTTGTCCACGGTGAACCAAGTTCACCACTGTTATCTTCAGTGGTATTTACTCCACCCTTGGCCCATTGAAACTCAAAACCTTCACCTTCATAACAAGATGGATTTTCAGCCAAGAAATTAGCGGCAGTAGCGGCTGTAATTTCAGTATAGCCGTCATTTGGAAGCAAGGTCTCATCTTCACAGATAATCTTGGTGATTGAAATTTTTACTTCCTTTTCTGGTGTATCACATTCATCATCAAGAATTTGCTGACCAGTCAATCCACCAAACTCAGCATAAACTGTTGTTAGGTTTTGACCATTCGGAAAATCATCAGTTACTGGAATAATATCATCAGCATGGTCACCGTGACCATTTAGACCATCCTCATCAACATCATTGTCCGTAAATGGGTTGTTCGCCTGCTCGTTACTTTCGTTAGCATGGCAAATAGTCACCTTTGGACTTGGTCCGCCGTTTGGCGTAGACATATTAAACGTTCGAAGCGACTCTTCTCCGGTCGTCGGCAATCCATCTCCTTCATCTTCGTCACCATCTACATCTCCATCAGGAAGATCTGTTGGTGCTGGGTCAACAATTGGAGTTGGATCTACTACCTCTGGCACTTCCTGTGCAAACACAGAAAAAGGCGCACTGAAGGCGCTTAAAACAACAGCTAACATAGTAAGGGCTGCCCAAAGTCGAGCGAGCGAACTATTTTGTACGTATAAATTATTCATAAATATAATAAGATTAAATGCTAAAAACCTCGGATAAACGCTAACAATTCCACGTGGTTTGTTTGGAGCCGCGTGATACGCATAATAGTACTCCTCTATTTCACAATTGTAAATTCAGGACACAGATTTTTATAAAAGCAAATTGTGCCCTTTTATTTAAAACGCACCTTTAAGTACCAAGTGACTGCACTTTCCTTCTTCCACCACTCCAGGTAAAGCCTGCGTATGTCGCAAAATACGTTCCTGCATAGACCGCTTCATTTCACCGAGCTCGTGCATTGAATACCTCTGTTCATAAATCCATGGAAAGACGGCGCAAGCATAAAACTGAGCTGGTAAAGCATTTTCAAGTACACCAAGCACTCGCACCCGCTTACCACTTTCAATTATTCTGATATCAACATCATTTAATTCAGCAACATTCATCTCCCAGCGAGTACCGCGCGCATCCTCAAGGACCACTAGTGGTAACGGAACGCCGTCTTCAGCACCCAGAAATACACCGACCAGCCGACCTTCTTCTGGGTTTTGCCAGAAACGCATCTCTAACTTCTCTTGTGAGGTATATTCTTTAGAAAAATTACCGATGGTTCTGTCTAGACTAAACCCAACTCCACCTAAGTGCAGCAAAGCCCCGCCGGCCAAGCTCAAAATCACACTACTACCAAGAATCTTCCATAACGGATAGCGATAGCCGTGTTTGGTATGCCGAAAGTTATACACCGCAAAGATGACCATGACAGAAAACATAGCGATCCACAGATATGGCAAGACATCAACCATAAAGGTTAAAAACGATGTATGTGTGACCTGATAGAACGAATACTGGCGATGCATCAGCACAAAGAGTGTCACCGCTACAGACAGAGCGCCGAGGAGAACGGTCAAAAACCACAGCCCCCACATAGCGTATTCCTTACTACTTATTATGAGCCTGGAGTCTGGACAGAGTGCATCCTTCTCAATTCTACTCAGAATTTGATTCTTTAAATCTGGCTGGTTTGTCTGTGATGTTTCCATATCTGTTATATACGTAGGGCGTTTTGGTTTAGTACATTATAAAGCTGTTTCTTGCCGCGGGAAATAAGGGTTCCGACCGAACCAGTTGGAATCTTCAAAATATCTGATATTTCCTCGTATTCTTTGTGTTCAAAATACCGCAAAATCAGCACCTCACGGTACTTTTCATCAATTTCCTCCATGGCTCGCCCGAGTTCCTCAGCGTTTACCTCTTTATCATAAGCTGCTTCGACCCCCTCTTCTTTACTCTTGAGGAGAGCCAACACTTCTTCACCATCAGCTATAAGGTGACCTTCGGGACGAACATTGTGTTTGCGGTACCAACTAATCGCCTCATTGTGGGCGATGCGATAAATCCACGATGAAAAGGATAGTGAGGTATCAAAGCTGTTTAAATTCTTGTAGGCTTTAATAAAAATCTCCTGCAAGACATCAGCTTGATCATCATAGTTACGCACACCAAGTCGACCAATGTATCGCTTTAGTTTGGCTTCATAGCGCTCAATAATAAAACCAAATGAGCTATGCTCACGGAGAGTCATAGCCACTATTTCTTCATCACTGAGTTGGAACTCTGTATTGTCCATATGTGCGTAGAGTTAATTCTACCACCTTTGGCTAAATTAGAGATACCAGGCAAATTTTTTGAGTGATTTTAACCATTTTTAGCACTTTGTCTCAACAAAAGTTATTGACATATCCATATAAGTATCCCACTATGAAACTCAGAAAGTCTCGTTCCTTCTTTTCACCTTTGGAGATTTGCCATGACCACCTTTGCCCGCTCTCTCTTCGCCGCCTTTGCCCTGACCCTTGCCGTGTTTACGGATGCGCCTGAGGCCCAAGCGCAGACTGCGTTTGTGCGAGTTCCCTTCCCGACCGAGATTCCGTTCCACATTGTGGTGCGTTATCCGGCTGAAATGCAACAAGCCATAGACCAGAGAATCAATCCTGACAATCCCTCAGTAACTTGGCTAGGGTTCAATGAGTTCAAGGACAAAGCTCGTGGCCGGGAAGTGACTCTGTTCACTGGCGATATGTGCACCCGCGCATATAGCCAACGCCACCGGAGGTTGTTCACCACATACAACATCAGGCTCAGCTATTTCAAGGGCAACCGCATGTACTACACAGATGTCGACATGACTGACGTGATTAAAAAAGCTGTTGCACCTGGTTTAGTTGGTCGTTGCCGGGTCGACCCCGACGAGCGATACATCAACATTCAGGTCAAGCACCCTGACAGATGACTCTGTCCACCCACACTCGCGTCGGTACCCACCCGGCGCTTTTTTATACCTTTAGCGTTCACAAGCTATTGAACCATTACGAATGCCTTGAAAAATACAATTTTTGTGCTATAATCTTGACCTATGACAGATTCCCCTATCCGTATCAATAAATACCTCGCTGACCAAAAAATCGCCTCACGTCGTGAAGCAGATACACTCATTAGTGATAAGAAGGTCTTGGTTAACGGCAAAGTAGCCGTACTAGGCCAACACATCAATTCTGGAGACAAGGTAGAAGTAGTTGGAGCTACCAAAAAGTATCTCTACCTCGCCTACTACAAAGGCCGCGGTATTATCACTCACTCACCAAGTGAAGGTGAAGTTGATATCATCACTCGCCTCAAGAAGGACTACAGTATTACTGGAGTAGCGCCACTTGGTCGTCTAGACAAAGACTCAGAAGGACTCATCCTCCTCACTAACGACGGACGTATCACTGGACCAGTCCTAGATCCAGAAGCCAATCACGAGAAAGAATATGAAGTAACTGTAGACAAGCCAGTTACTGGCATGTTTGTGAAGTTAATGGCTCTCGGAGTAGACATCGAAGGCTACCGCACCAAACCAGCGACAGTAGTAGCCTCACCCCGCAACCAAAAGAAGTTTACCCTAGTAATTACTGAAGGTAAGAAGCACCAAATTCGTCGCATGTGTGCCGCCCTCGGCTATCAAGTCCAGACCCTCAAGCGTCTGCGTGTTATGAATATTGAACTAGGTGATCTCAAGCCAAACCAGTACCGCAAGATAGCTGGAGCTGAGCTCAAGGAGCTCATGACCACTCTTGGTCTACAAAACAAACTGTAGTATTCCATTTAAATGTAATAACAAAAAACCGGCACATTTTGGTGCCGGTTTTTAGTTAGCCATCTAGTCAACTAAAACAGTTGTCGTTTCAGGTAACCTGGACACAATCACATCCAAGTCTTGCTTCGAGTATGAAGTATTTCGCAGGTCGAGCACCTCAAGCTTTTGCAAATTACCAAGCTCATGTGGCAAACCAGTTACTGGATTACCGGCTAGATTAAGTACCCGTAATTCACTAAGCTGACCAATCTCCGCTGGAATACCAGTAAATTGATTGTCACTAAGATTAAGTTTGGTCAGTGCTGTAAGTAATCTCACTTCTGCTTTTAGTGAGCCTGTCAGTTGTCTGCCGGACAAATCTAGGACAGTACTCCAATCTCCAACACTAATGCCGGCGTACACCTCCACTTGTGTGCCACCACCTTCATTTGTTTTTTCAACCACTTCTTTAGCAGCATTAATCGCTTCACTGTAAGTAGTGGTATTTTCTTCTACTCCCGGTGTTGTGGTCGTACTGGGTGAGTACCAGGCAAAAACCACACCTATGATGATGACGGTCAATAATAGTCCAATTAATTGCATAACACTAAGTCTACACCCGATACTGGTATGAGCCTATTAAAATAATTTTTGCCAGTATTCAAATTGATTGTAATACTCCATTTAAAATGGAGTATTACAAAACACCGCACCCCTACGGGGTGCGGTGCTTTTTAATTAGTGTTAAGTGGAGTTTTAACTTCCCTTCTTTCGTTCTCCTTCCTTCAACTTTGCCTTTCGGAGGCGGACACTTTGTGGAGTGATTTCGAGATATTCGTCTTCAGACATGATTTCAAGCCCAACTTCAATTGAGATAAGTCTTGGATTAACAAGCACTACCGCTTCATCTGTACCAGAAGCACGCATGTTGGTGAGCTGCTTACCCTTAGTTGGGTTTACCACCATTTCCTCACCCTTACTAGTATTTCCAATCACCATACCTTCGTATACCTCAGTACCGGCTCCAATGTAGAGCTGTCCACGGTCTTGGAGACTGAAGAGTGCAAACGCCAGAGCCTTGCCTTGAATCATAGAGATCATAGAACCGACTTGGCGCTTCTTAATCTCACCAGCGTATGGCTTAAAGCCTAGCACGCGTGAAGCCAAGATACCTTCACCCTTAGTATCAACAATGAATTGGTTCTTGTAACCAAGGAGACCACGAGTTGGTCCTTCAAACATCATACGAACTTGGTTTTCGTGCATGATCATGTTGGTCATGATAAAGGCACGGTTTCCAAGACGTTCAATAACAGCACCCTGGAATTCAGACGGTACGTCAACAGTAACTTCTTCAAACGGTTCAGACTTAACTCCGTCAATCTCCTTCACAATTACTTGTGGTTGAGACACGGCGAGTTCATAGCCTTCACGTCGCATGTTTTCGAGCAAAATCGCAATGTGCATTTCACCACGACCACGTACTTCGTAACTATCTCCCTGTGAGAAGTCCACTTGTAGTCCTACGTTGATTTCAAGCTCACGCTCAAGTCGTTCACGGATTTGTCGTGATGTTACATACTTTCCTTCTCGTCCCGCAAACGGAGATGAGTTTGGCATGAATTGAAGTGCAATAGTTGGCTCATCCACCTTGATAGATGGTAGTGGTTCTGCTGACTCAGAATCAGTCATAGTGTCACCGATATTGATGTCGGTAAAACCAGCAATCATCACAATGTCTCCAGCAAAAGCTTCGTCAGTTTCAAGTTTTGAAATTCCCTTAAAGGTTGAGAGCTTTACAATCTTACCCTTCTTCTTTTCATCCTGACCTTCGTGCATAACGATAAGCTGCTGATTAGCTTTCATTGAGCCTTCGTAAATACGGGCCACAGCCAAACGGCCAAGGAAGTTGTCGTAGCCGAGGTTAAACACCTGAGCACGGAGTCCTTCGCCTGGAACGTACGCCCGAGCTGGTGGAACTTGCTCAATGATTACATCAAGCAGTGGAGAGAGGTCCTTTAGCTCATCTTCCATTTTGCGCTTAGCTGTACCATCTCGTCCAACAGCGTATACAACAGTGAAGTCTGATTGTTCGTCATTAGCACCAAGTTCAAGAAAGAGTTCAAGTACTTGTTCTTCGGCCCGAGCCGGATCAGCGGCTGGCTTATCGATCTTATTGATAACTACAATTGGCTTAAGACCAAGTTCAAGAGACTTCTTGAGTACGAAGCGAGTTTGCGGCATTGGACCTTCCTGCGCGTCTACCACTAGAAGCACTGAGTCAATAGATCGAAGCACACGCTCCACTTCTGAACCGAAGTCCGCGTGGCCTGGAGTGTCTACGATATTGATCTTGGTACCCTTGTATTCAACTGAGGTGTTCTTGGCATAAATAGTAATACCACGCTCTAACTCTAGCGCGTTACTATCCATTGAAGCACCCTTTTCGCGGGCTCCAGTTTGCTCCATGAGAGCATCTGTAAGTGTAGTCTTGCCATGGTCCACGTGAGCAATAATGGCGATATTGCGAATCTCCTTTGACATTGAAATAATTTTAAAATAATAAACTCGCTTCGTATAAACGAGAAGAGCGCACTCATGAAATGGGCGCGCCCAGAAACGTTGAATAGAATACCTATAAAATGCCTATTTGTCCACCCCTAAGACAAGCTCCTCTTTGGCGGCTTTACTTAGCTTTTTGATGACCGCTTCCCGCTTATGGGCGTCACTACGGTTAAATCCCGACTCAACATACACTAGTTCAACTGGTCGCCTCATCTTGGTGTACTTGGCTCCGGCCTTGGCGGCGTTATGTGCTATCACCCGCTTTTCTGGGTCAGTAGTAACCCCAGTGTAGAGTGTGGCGTCTTTGCAGCGCACTATGTACACAAACCAGTTAGTTTCCATGAATTAGAGATTACCCTGAAAGGCTTGGTTCATGTAGTACGCAAAAACTGCAGCGGCGGCGGCTATAACTAGAAATTTAAGCAGCATATTTTTGAATTCGAGTCCGATTACGCCAGGTGTAATAAAAGAGCCCAATGAGAACCAGAATACCCAGTGGGTAGAGTACGTAAGTTGAGAGCAACATTCCAAATATTGAGATTCCAAAGAATTTCTGAACCATCCGTACATCAGCTATAGTCTTGAAATATCCAGCTGGTACTTCCAGAGTTCCCACCGTGAGCATGTATGCACCGGCATTTTCTGGAGTACTAACCTCAACTCGGTAAACTCCTGGACCAATCTCCGTCTCAAAAACTGAACTATGAGCCAGTGTGAGCCCCAATCCCCCATCCCGCTTCTCTTCCCAAGTTATGTCCTCAGCTCGCAAGCGACCAACCTCTACTACTCCGGCATTCTGTGTGTTTTCACGCACCGCAATGAGTGAAAATGGGATTGGAGTATCAGTTGCTAGTTGTGATACCCGTAGGGTGAGCGTAGCGGTTTCCCCAATAGTAAATTCATACATGTGTGGGTCGCCAGCCAAGAGTCCCAGGTACTCCGCTTGATTACTAATTGTACTATCGATAATCTGCGGCTCGTACGGAACAATTGTTGAGTTTAGTGTTGGATTGTAAGCATGAGAAATAATGGGCAACAAAAAAACCGTAAGTACTATGAGCGGGAGAAAGCGTGTATTCATAAATTCTTTATATCATACCAAAAAAGCAGCGCGTCCTAAAGGACGCGCTGCTTAATAAAAGATTATTCCCAAGTGTGCCGATTTAGCACCTTCTCAATTCTAGTTTCACTAATTCCTGCTTCACGAAGAATCGCTTCTACAGTTTCCTTGTCGTTGGCCTCTTTGGCAGCCCGAAGAGCATCTTTTTGCTCATTTGTTAAACCAGGAAATGCTCCTCCGTATAAATGACCATGGCCATGTCGCATACCTGGCTTAGCCTGGAGACCAAGGTCGTCCAAAATAAGCTTGGCTTCGATAAACTTACCCTCTTCCTTTAGTTCGTGCGCTTGCCTAAATAGCGCAAAGTCCGCTTCAGTGTTTACAAGGTCATAAAGTGGAGTACCCTCAACCGCTGCTTGGAAAGCAGCAAAGTCGTTGTCTTCAACTGCCTCACGAATAGCTTCATGTGAAGCGTGGCGCAGTGAAGACATTGTCTCTTCATCTACTCCAGCTTTCACTAGCACATCGCGAGCCTTTTCTACCTCTCCCTTACGTCTTAGGTCTCGAGCTTGGTGAAAGGCCTGGACTTGTACAGATGATAGGCCGAGTTGTTGTGAATAATGTGTCCCTACGTATGCCTGGGCACCGGTTGCAGTAACTGCAAACGCCGCAATGGCAATAAGTAATGATTTAGATGGCATGTGTAAGATTCCAATTAACTAGAAAAATTCATTGTGAGCTCTTGCTCACATTAATTCATACGTTTACTATAATCACTTATTTCACCGCTCGAGAGCTGCAAAATAATTCCACAATTTGGCAAGGGACTTCCAGCCAGGACCCTCATAATCAATAACCGATTGGCAGGTATCTATCTCATAATTAACCTCATCGCGGGTAATACGGAACTTATGGTTGGTGCCAAGAGCACCATCTCGACAGTTTGGTACAGACCAAGTACGAGTATCAGAAAGTAATTGTTCGGTAGTGAGTGATTTTAAAAGTTCATTACGAATCGAACGCGGAATTCTCCCTTCTTTCACAACAGTCTCACCCCCGAGCGGGTCATCGTATAGAGCACGGTATGTGCCGTTTTCTAGTACTTGGAAGGTCAGACAGGTTCGCTCTTCACGGCAAGCACCGTAATTTTCGGCCGTCACCACAAACTCTGTATAGACATTTTCGGTAGTAACTTCCGGCAACTTAAAAGTAGTTGCAAACCCCGTTAGGTAAAGATACATCCCCGCCGCCAATCCCACCGCAAACGTAATTAAAATACTGATTTTGTCTTGATGCACCATATGTAGCTTTATTGTGCTTAGTATACTACATCTTCTATCGTTCTAGATATAAAAAAACCGCCGTGCTTGTTAGGCACGGCGGGGGCGGGCGGTCAAAGAACTTTTACTTCGCTTCTTTGGTCGCCGGAGTGACAGCGTCGGGTACGCGCCGCAGGGGCGAAATCATGTCGGAGATACGAGACCAGTTCTGGCAGACGAACGGTTCGAGGAGAACCATCTGCCTCAGCACGCAGTCGCCATTCAGGCGAACATGCTGTTCGTGGATGTAAATCCGCATCCGGCCGTCGTTCTTGTAGTCGCCGCTGCCCGTCGTCCGGAAGACCGGGTCGAAGGCCACCGTGGTGTTGGTCTTCAGCTTGCCCGACCCGCTGGTCATGAGCCCGATGACATCACCCTTCTTGAGGTTGATCACCTCCCCGTCCTGCTCGGCGATCTTCTTGAGGAAAATCGCCTGCTCGGCCGGAGTGAACTTCAACTGCGCGAGGTAGGGCCCAGGAGCCTTGCCACGAACCGGATCGATGCCCGGGTTCTTCCACAGGAAGGGCTTGCCCGTCGAAACGAACAGGTCGGCAGTGGTCATCACCGGCGCATCAGCGCACGGGTCAACCACCGCCGGCTTGGCCGGGACCACCACGACCGGTGCCGGAGGGGCAACAGGCGCAATGACCACAGGTGGTGGCGGAGTGGGTACCGTTTGGCAGGCCGCGACAATCTTGTTGCATTCGGCCTTTTGTTCATCGGTCAGGACGTTATACGTTCCGACCCCAAGGACAACGGCGCAGGCAGTAGTGAACGGGTATTGGACGAAGAGGTGACAGGCGGTGGACCAAGCACCTCCAATGATTGAGCTCATGATGACTTCCTTCCTTTTCTTACAGTGGGAACCAGTAGGTCAGAAACAAGACAGCGCCGCTTCCGCGGCCCGCCTCACGTTCTTCGTGCTGGTACTTGGTGCCGACATTCACCACGCCGTTGCCGACGGGATGAACGTACTTCACGCCGAGGCCATAGACCTCTTTGTTGTTCCAGACGAAGTCCTTGGTATCCCGGGCGATCGTGAAGTCAATGAAAGGTGTGACCCTTCCTTTGCCTGCATTGAACGCCAGAAACCCCTGTTCGGCATGGACCATGGCAATCACGTTCCCCTTTTCCGAAGGAGAGGTATTGCCGACCACCCCCCAGGACGAGCCGGGCAAGCTGGTGCCGTAGCCCCAACCAAACCAGTACTCGGCCGATGCGAATGGTTCGGTATACGAGTCACCAGATTTGAACTGATGTTCGTAGGCCGCGCCGAGGCGGAACGTCAGAGTGCCCAAGGGTCCGACTTGGTAGTCCAACTTGCCGCCAGCTCGCGCGACGGCCTTGTTGTTCCAGTTGTAGCCCTTGTCATCGACGACGACCATGCCGCTCAGGAACGGCGAGAGCTTCAGCTTGTCTTTTTGCAAGACCGGCCAGCTCTTTTCCGCGTAGGCCGTACCGATGACGTTGTCGTCCTCGGCCGGCGAGTTCTCGATCGAACCCCAGGTACTGCCGTCCGCAAACGCGGGTTGCATGTAGAAAGCAAAGGCCAGCAAAGTGGCCATGAGAGACAAAAACTTTTTCATGTGAATTCCTTGACTGTTTACGGGTTTTCGATGATGTCACGAACGGTACGAACCGGCACCTCCTCTTTCAAAATAATTTTCAGAATTTCCGGGAAAATTTTCGTGGTAAAGATACTCTCCTTTGAAAAAGCCATTGGCTCGTTTTGCCCATTGTCGATTTGATGAAACTGCAAAATCAGCCAGCCGCCATCTTTTTTGATAGCTTTTATTTGCTTCTGCACTTCATCAAGTGTTGTCTCGAGCGTTACCCCGAGAGACACCAAGTTGTAGGCGTCACGGTTGTGGTAGTTGTTGATGCCACCATTGCCCCAGGCGGCGCGATTGCTGCTGTAGACCCTCTTGAGTTCCGTGAGCTCGCGCTCACCATATTCACCATATGGCGCAGAAAAAGAAACGGGACGATACCCATGCTCACTGAAGAGCTGCTGAGATTTCGCTATTTCTGTCACCATGTCACCCGGCGCAAGTTTGGTCAGGTCTGCGTGCGTATGGGTATGCGCACCAATTTCCCAGCCGTTAGCTTCGAGCTCTTTGATGTCTGTCCATTTGATATAACCATACACTTCAACGAACCCTGTTGAAAGGTAGATGGTGGCCGGCAGGCCAACCGCTTTAAGGAGCGGATAAGCCTGCGTATAGACACTCCGGGGAGCGTCGTCGAAGGTGAAGGTCACGACCGCATACGGCTTCTTTACAACCTCTGCCGAAGCAGGTGCCGCAAAGCCGAAAACGAAAGTAACGAACGCCACGATGAGAGTAAAGCACTTTTCCATTCAATTTTCTCCTGTATGTAGCGGGCCGGGGTAAACCAAGTGGTTACCGCTTGTCTGCGAATAATGACCTTCCAGAATCCTTTAATAAAAAGCCAAGCATCAAAGACACGCATCAATGGAAACAGCGGTGCCGAAAAGAGGATATCCTTCCGACGTTCAGCTGCGGCCACAAAAAGCGCAATAACGAACGAGAACCCAGCATCAATCAGGGCCATATAGCCGAAGCGAAAACTGTACGGCATGTCGTAAAACACGTCGTATAGCAACAAGAGCGGCAGCAAGAGGTAGAGAGACGAAAATAGCAACCCTTCTCCGAAGAGAAATGCGCACTCCCAGTCAATCTTGCTCTTGAAGCCAAACAGCTTGTGTTTTTTGATTACCTGCCAAGATCCAGTATTCCAGCGGAACATTTGCTTTCCGTAGTCAGCCAATGTTTGCGGGTCCTGGGTGTGCACAATAGCGTCAGGTACGTACACAATACGGCCGAGCTTGTTTTTGTGAATCTGGATTGTTACGTCCATATCCTCAACGATCGTATCTTTGTTCCAATCAAGCTTATGCCAAATTGAGGACCGATAGGTTGTTGAACACCCCGGCGCCACATTGATGACACGCATCTTGCTCTGAGCACCACGGTAGACAAAGTGGGTGAAGCTGTAGCCGTACGCACGATAGGCAGTGATCCAGTTACAGGGACGACTTTTATGTCGACCACACGCTGTAACTACCTCCGAATCGTCGAAAGCCTTCCGCATTACTGCGAAATAATCTTCGTTGACGATTGTGTCTGCATCCATGAGCGAAATCAGTTCAAAGCGCTCATTGAGCTTGAACATTCCGACCGCCCGAGCAATAGCGTGAGCCTTGCCCAAGTTGGGGTCGTTTCGTAGCACAATGACACCGAGCGTTCGCCCGATATCACCAGTGTTGTCTGATGAACAATCGTCCACCAGATAGATGTGCCCTGGCGGTATTCCAGCAGCGATGAGACTACGCAAAGTAGCTTCAATCACCGCTGCTTCATTCCGCGCAGGGACCACGACACAAATGTCTAGTACCATGAGTTTGTTTCTCCGATATGATATTCAGTTGTAAAAGAAGTGTAATCTACCGCTAATAAACTACATTCTTTGTGTTTTGTCAATCTATCCGTGACATTGAAAATATGTTGCTGTCCAAGTTGTAATTCAGACAACAATCATGAAAAATCTTTTACTTTTTCATTAATTAATCCCTTTTCTTACTCACTTCGTTCTCTGCGGAGGGAGGGAGATTCGAACTCCCGATACGCTTTCGCATATACTACCTTTCCAAGGTAGCGCGTTCAACCACTCTGCCACCCCTCCGTAATCACCTCTCCTACTTCCCCATTTCGCGAAGAAGGCGGATGCGGTCAGCTGCTGGTGGATGAGTTGCAAATAGACTACTCAGCTTTTCGCCGAAGGAACGTTTGCCTTCAGCTGCATATGGGTCTGAGATAAATAGATGGGCAGTGGCGTGAGAGGCACGCTTCATCGGACGATGTGAGCTACTGATTTTCTCCAGTGCTGAAGCGAGGCCTTCTGGGTAGCGAGTAAGAAGAGCTGCAGAAGCATCAGCCAAGTACTCACGCTTACGTGAGATAGCGAGTTGAATCATCTTGGCTGCAATCGGAGCAAGGATGATGCCAGCGATACCTAGTATCAAGAAAATAGGACTACGGTCACGATCGTTTCCACCCATAAACATAGAACGAGACAGAAAGTCTGCGAGCATGGCCACAAAACCAGCCAGTACCACAGCCACAGTCATAACGAGCATGTCTCGGTTACCAACGTGTGATAACTCATGAGCCATCACGCCTTCAAGTTCGTTTCGATCAAGGATTTGTAGCAAACCAGTAGTAGCCGCTACTACTGCATGCTCAGGGTCGCGACCAGTTGCAAAGGCGTTTGGCGACGGGTCTTCTACAATATAAACCTTTGGCATTGGGAGGCCCGCGGTGATTGAAAGATTCTCAACCACATTGTACAGCTCTCTCGCTTCTTCCTTAGTAGCTAGGCGAGCGCCAGTCATACTAAGTACTAGCTTGTCTGAAAACCAGTAACTACCGATATTCATTAGAATTGCAAAACCAAACGCTATGTAGATGAGGGATGGATTACCCATGTACCAGGAAGCAGCGTAGCCAATGGCTACAATTGTGACCAAAAATCCGGTCATTAAAAACCACGTCTTTCGAACATTACTCGCTTGGTGTGTATATAAGGTAGCCATATGTAGAGAGTAGTATAACGCAAAACCACCAAATAGATAAAGACTAGGTCACCAGCTACCACCACCTCCGCCTCCCCCGCCACCGCCTGAACTACCACCACCAGATGAAGCTTGAGTTGATGTGGTCACAGCACTGGTAAATGAAGTTAAGTCGTGAGTAAACGCACCGGCCGCAAAAGCGCCATGGGCTCCGTTACCTTCATACCAACTTGGGTTAGAAATTTGCATATCAGCAAACACGGCAGCCCACTTCTCCTCTACACCAAACGCAATCGCGTACGGGAGATACTGCATAAACTGCTCTGGACTCCGTTCGGGCGCATTATGGAAATCAAAACGCTCTTTATCAGTCACAGATAAGAAGTGTTTGAATCCCTTGAGGTGATACATCGCCTCATAACCTTTGGCGGTTCGTCTGCGGTGTTTGATGGCCACACTGATAAGCCACAGTAGGTATACCGCACCCAAGAACACTACAACCGAAACAGGAATTACATTAATCGTTCCTAGGAATATAGCAGCAGCTAATGCCGCACTTGGAATCATGAAGGTTGAGAAGGTATACGTTTCGTTTTCAAAGAAACCGCTCTGGCGTAAGTCCGCTCGAATAGCCGTGTTGAGTTCAGATAAGATGACTGCATTACTCTGCTTTTTGGCATTGTCATTCTTAATACTTGAGAGCGCCACTACTGTACCCACCTCAACACTATCTTTAAAGAAGAGTGAAATTACTTTTGGTAAAAACTCACCCGGTATTTCACTAACGGACTTTAGCAACTCCACTTCATAATCAGTGACGTCAAAGAGCCACGCGACTTTATGCTCAGTCTTTTTAATTTTAAGGAAACCTTGTTCAGCTAAATACACTACCCCAGCCGAAATATCTTTGGCGTCTAGATTATCGTCAAATAGTACGCCAGCCATCATGGGTGTCGTTCCAGGATACGGCTCATACTCGGCAATTACTGGTCTATCCTTGTGATGGTAAGTCTGATGCCGCCAGACGTGAGCAATCATACCCACGAGCGCTACCGCAAAGAGTCCGAGTAAGAACGGTATGTAATTAATTTCTTCATTCACTACTACTGGCATATTCTCTGCCGACAACAGGTACGCCACAGTAACTCCCGCTCCAGCTGGAAGATTGTTTGTTAGATATATATGAGGCTGTGGCGCTGTACAAGCATCAGTAGAACCAAATTCACCTACATAGCAGCTACTTGATACAATTGGACTTTCACTACTAGCGGTGACTGCCACCTCTTGCATAAAGACAGGCCACTCATTTCCAGTGACATTCCAGTAAAACTCTACTTCGTCACCACTCAAGTACGACAAAGCGCCAACTAAAGTGTAGCTAATACTGTATACATGGGAGCCAGTGATAGTAGTATCTGGATCACCGATTTTAATCTCGCGACTACTTCCACCACTAACTTCAAATGGTACTGGTTCCCCGTTCTGCTCGACCATGATATCGGTTATTTCTACCGAGCGATTTTTGTACCAGACGGTAGCTGGCTCGGCATGAGCAGTTTTAATTGTCCGAAAAATTCCGTGACGATACTCAGATTCAAAATCATACACAATCGTTTCTTCTACATCGACTGAAGCGTCAGCGTTTATTTGGTACTCCACAGAGAAACTAATAATCTCCTCAGCCAAGACTACTCCCGGTAATGTAAAGAATAAAAAACTGAACACCGCCACAAAGAAAGTACGCATAACATTAGTATATAACAAAACCCAGTCGTTGAGACTGGGTTTTGTTATATATCAATAATTAATTTGATATTCCTTGTGGAGTTTCGTTTGATTGGTAGTCTGTATCTTCAGACCAAATCAAGAAGTGCTGATGTTTGTAGCCACCTTTCTTGAGATTGTTTTCTTCTCTGGCGGCCAGGATTTCTTCGGGAGTAATTTCTAGCTGCTCAATGATAGCCTCAAACACCGCCATTAAATCTGAGTATTCTCCCAAAAAATCTTTTTTGGTGCGAGCCATTGAGAGAGCAGTAGCCTCCTCTCGTATCTTCTTAAACAATTCTTGCTGAAACTCTTGAACATCATTAATCTGCCTTACCTCACACTGTTCACCCTTGGACGTAATCTTGTCTGGAATATTGTCCCGGACAAGTTTGTTGTAATAGATGCGAGATATGTCAGACATGATAGAGATTGTTAGAAGCTAACCTTAACTGGTTCTCGTTCCTCACTTCCCTCAGCTAGTTCAAAGAATTGTTCTTCTTTGAAGTTGAAAGTACTTCCAACAATATTTGAAGGGAATGATTGGAGTGCAATCTTCAGGTCACGGACATTACCGTTATAGAAACGACGTGCAGCTTGAATCTTGTTTTCAGTGTCTGTAAGTTCTGTCTGGAGCTGTGCGAAGTTTTGGTTGGCCTTGAGGTCTGGGTAGGCTTCTGCTACTGCGAGCAATTTACCTAGTGAAGCACCAAGGGCTGATTCTGCACCAGCCATGGCTGTGATTTGTTCCGCAGTGATGTTACTTGGGTCAACGTGAATCTGAGTTGCCTTGGCTCGGGCATTGGTCACTTCTTCAAAAACTCCTCGTTCATGGGCGGCATATCCCTTAACTGTTTCAATCAAGTTTGGGATAAGGTCATAACGACGCTTGAGCTGCACATCTATATCAGCCCATGCTTCTTTGGTTCGTTGTGTTAGGCGAACGAAATGGTTGTACGCAAAGATAACGTACACCACCACTACTCCTACTATCGAAATAATAATCCAAGTCATAAATTTTAGTTACGTTATTACCGTTTGCTTTTAAGCGCTTAAATTATATCACAAAAGTTACTTTAGATAGCAAAAAGCCTGGTCTAGACCAGGCTTTTTGCTATCTTTATATTGCTCTTTCACTCTAACTAAAACTTGTCTATAAACCTCTAGATACGAGGCGCGACTGAACGAAAACATGAGGCGTATTTGTATACGATGAATGTTTTAGTGCAGGAAGCAACAAAGTAGCTAGGGTTTAGAGCGGGTTTTAGTACATTCCTCCGCCCATACCCCCCATATCCGGCATAGCTGGCTTTCCTTCTTCTGGTTCGTCCGCAATCGCGCATTCAGTAGTGAGGAGAATTCCTGCGGCAGAGACTGCATGTTGTACTCCGGCACGTTCTACCTTTACTGGGTCGATGATACCAGCCTTAATCATGTCAGCCACCATCTCACCCTTGGCTGCATCATAACCAGCGTTGCCACCCGCTTCTTTGACCTTAGAGACAATTACTGAACCATCTACCTTTCCGGTATTGTCTGCAATTTGCTTAAGTGGTACATCAAGTGCCTTGAGCACGATGTTGTATCCAACTAGTTCCTCAGGACTGAGGTTCTTCTTAGTCAACATCACCTTTTCAACAATTGCTCCGGCTAGTGCAAGAGAAGTTCCTCCGCCTGGCACAATTCCTTCGTCAATTGCCGCCTTGGTAGCATTTACCGCATCTTCAATCTTGAGCTTGAGATACTTCATCTCAGCTTCGGTAGCTGCTCCTACTCGGATAACGGCTACTCCGCCTGAAAGCTTAGCGATTCTTTCTTCAAGCTTTTCTTTATCAAACTTTGAAGTAGTGGTTTCTAGTTGAGCCTTAAGGGCTGTAACACGCGCAGCAATTTCACTCTTATCACCAGCTCCACCAACTACTACCGTGCTGTCCTTAGTAGACACTACCCGATCAGCTCGTCCGAGTTGAGCGAGCTCAGTGTTTTCGAGTTTAAGTCCGAGATCTTCAGAGATAACCTGTCCTCCAGTTGTGATAGCGAGGTCAGCGAGAAGTTCCTTCTTACGGTCACCATAGCCTGGAGCTTTTACTGCCAAGACTGAGAAACCTCCCTTAAGCTTATTAACCACAAAGGTTGCCAACGCTTCCCCGTCGACATCGTCAGCCACAATCACCAACTCCTTCTTGCCGGTAGCAGCGATTTTCTCGAGAAGAGGCAGGATATCTTGAATTGAAGTGATTTTCTTATCAGTGAGAAGAATCTGGACACTCTTGTATTCAGCTTCCATTCGCTCTGGGTTTGTCACCATGTACGGTGAGACATAACCCTTATCAAATTCCATTCCTTCAGTAAATTCAGTTTCAATTCCAAATGATTGTGACTCTTCTACCGTCACCACTCCGTCCTTTCCGACACGGTCGATAGTCTCAGCAATTTTTTCACCGAGCTCAGCGCTTTCAGCTGAGATGGTCGCTACTTGCTTGATTTCATCAATTGAACTGATCTTGGTCGCCATACCACGGAGCGCTTCTACCACATCAGCGGCAGCGTGCTCCATACCAGTCCGCACCGCCATTGAGTTCAAGCCCATAGTGGTTTGCTTCAGTCCTTCGGTTACCAAGGCCTGCATAAGTACCGTAGCGGTGGTTGTACCGTCTCCCGCGAGTTCATTGGTCTTGTTGGCTACTTCTTTGGTGAGCTCAGCGCCCATGTTCTCAAACTTATCCTTGAGCGTAATCTCACGTGCAATAGATACACCATCATTGGTAATAGTTGGACCACCGTAACCTTTATCCAAGATGACGTTTCGTCCGCGAGGGCCGAGAGTGACTTTCACTGCGTTTGCTACCGTATCTACTCCTTTCTGTAGCTTCTTCTTTACTTCTTCTCCGAAAATTACTTGTTTAGCCATAGCTGAAAATTTAGTTTGTAAGGAACACTCCAAGAATACTGTTCTCTCCGACAATGAAGTAGTCGTTCTTATCAATCTTTACTTCGTCGTATCCGTATTTAGAAAAGATAATTCGATCACCGACTTTTACATCAAGTGGAAGACGCTTTTCACCGTCCTCGTCCCATTTACCTGGACCAACCGCAATTACAATACCTTGTTCTGGTTTATCTTTCTTGGCGGTATCCGGAATAATTATGCCTGAAGGAGATACTGCACCAAACTCCTCTTCAGCGAGCGGTCGGACAATGACCTTGTCTCCTAGAGGCTTGATTGGACTTTCGTTTGTCTTACTATTTTCTGACATATTTTTATAAATACTTTACGTTATTAACATTAATCTAGATTTGACCACGCAAAAAATCCGTTTCAGCCGTTATCTTTCCCACGTGATGACCGTATTATACTGTGCAGCCAACAGGGGTGTCAAAAAAGGCCACCAGCGGTGGCCGATGAACTTATTTTTTACTTTTAATACTCAAATACCTGCGTCGTGTGAAGTACACATCAAGCGTGGATGAGATAACGCGCAGCGCACGTAAGGCACGCAAGATACGCAGAGCTCGAGCCATGTCGGCCGTCACTGGAATAGAAGAAATGAAGTCGAGCCAGTTTTTCTTCCAGTAGTCAGCTTTGGTGTACTTAGTATTAAAAAATAACCCAAGGAAGAAATCAGTCATGAAGATACAAGCGATAAATATGTCGAGACGAACGGTAATCACGACAATTTCCGGCCTAGCGTACGCGGTGAACTCATACCCCAAGAGTCCAGCCCCGACAAAAGCGAGGACCACCATCGTAGCGGCATACCAGGGATTATTCTGAAGTTTGGTAACAAAAGTGGATAGCGATGATTTCATGAGTATATATGTAGTATAAAGCATAAGCAAAGAGACACGAAGTGTCGACTATGCTTTGCTTTGGCAGATGCTTAGCCGAGCCGCGACCCCAAAGGGAGCGGTCGGCTGCAGCAGCCTGCCTCGTACTCGGAAAACCACCACCTAAGGTGATACTTCTTTAACCCAACCGCCTCATCTTGCCACAAAGCAGGGTTTCTGGTATCATCGCCTCACATGGAAATCATACAAACAGTGCAACCGGCACTGCCTTACGTTCAGATAACTCTCTCTATTCTACTTGTGGCTGCTATTTTGCTTCAGCAACGCGGCTCAAGTCTAGGAGGAGCTTTCGGTGGCGACAATTTTAGTTCCGCTTTTCACAAGCGTCGCGGAGCAGAACTATTCCTCTTCAAATTTGCAGCAGGAATGGCTGTTCTCTTTGTCTTTGCTACTTTCTTGAACATACTTGTATAAGTCTTCCTGAGTCTTATTAACTGAATCGATTTTTCAAATTAATTAAGCAGAGCTAATCTCTGCCTAGTTATTTTGCACGCATTTTATGCTTACTCTTGATGGATTATTTGGATTAATTGAACGTCGCAAACCAAGCGACCGTCTTCTCCTTCGTAGTTTGTTTTTCCTGACTATTTTTTCGGGCATCTTCTTCCTGTATTCAATGAATCAAGAAAACTCTAACCCAACCCCAGCCCGTGGTGGTATATTGACCGAAGGTATTGTTGGAATTCCCCGTTTCATTAACCCAGCGCTCGCTATCACACGCGCCGACCAAGACACCGTTGCTCTGGTCTATAGTGGCCTCATGAAAATCGACGTAGAGGGTACATTGGTGCCAGATATCGCTGAAAGTATTACCCTATCTGAAGACGGTAAAACCTACACCATTGTTGTTCGCAAAGATCGTACTTTCCACGACGGCACACCCCTGACTGCCCGTGATGTGGTCTACACTTACAGCCTAGTGCAAGACGGAGACCTCAAGAGTCCACTGCGAGGCAACTGGAGTGATGTCACTATTACAGAAGTTAACGAATATGAACTAACTGTTAACTTAGCTGAAGCTTACTCTCCGTTTATCGAAAACTTTACCCTCGGCATCATGCCACGCCACATCTGGAGCAATCTCCCGATTGAGCAATTGCCATTTAGCCAATACAACACTGAACCAATTGGTTCTGGACCATTTAGTATTAAAGAAGTACGACGTGATGCCTCTGGACTTATCAGTGGCTATTCTCTGAAGCCAGCCCCAAACAACCAAAACAATCCAAACCTATCTGGTATTGAACTCCGATTTTTCCAAAATGAAGACCAACTCAAAACTGCTTTTGCCAACAAGGAGCTGAGTGCTACTGTCTACCTACCCACAGCTGAGATTCAAAACTTTATCACTGACGATACTCGCGTCCTAACAGAACCACTACCACGTATCTTTGGGGTCTTTTTTAATCAAAACCGCTCTGCTTCACTCCGTGACAAAGCTGCTCGCGAAGCATTAAATGTAGCTATCGACCGAGATGCCCTAGTAGATGAAATCCTTAACGGCTACGGTGTCCCCATCACTAAACCTACCCTATCAAGTAGTAGTGAGTTAGAATCAGAGAGTACTGAGACAGAAGAAAGCATCATCTCTCCTATTGAAACCGCCAAAAATATCCTCGTAGACGGAGGGTGGGAACAAAATGCCGCTGGTTTCTGGGAAAAGGAAATAGACGATACTGTTGAAACACTCAGTTTCACCTTAAAGACAAGTAACAGCGAGTTATTTGATAAAACAGCGACCCGTATTGCCGCCATCTGGCGCGAACTTGGAGTTGAAATTCAAGTTGAACAATATGAGCAGGCCGGTCTCGTACAATCAGTTATCCGGTCTCGTGATTTTCAAGCTGTACTCTTTGGATTAGACACCAACCGTACTGAAGACCTCTATCCATTTTGGCACTCATCCCAAAAAGATGACCCGGGACTCAATATTGCCCAGTACACCAACATCGCTGTGGACAGACTATTAGAGAAGACCAGAAATTCAAAGGACCCCGCTGAACGAGCACAATTGCAGAATGAAGTCAGTAACGCCATCAATCAAGAGACTCCTGCCATATTCCTTTTTGCACCAACGATTGCGTACGTGATAGACAAGACGATTACGACGACACCGATGAGCACACTCGGCAAACCATCAGACCGATTCATGAACGTATCAAACTGGTACGCCAAGACAGAGGTTGTGTGGCCAATTTTTCAAAATGATTCAACCGATACAATTAACGAAATAAATTAAACATATGAACCCAAATTCACAACCAATCCAAAATTCAGCCACGCCATCAACTGGTAGCCGACCACCTGCTCGTCGTGAGTATGGTGGACGACCACGTACCCCACGCAGTGGTGGCTACGGCCCTCAGACTCGCCCACAAGGTGGCCGACCGAACACCGGCGGAAACGGTGGCGGACGCAACAAAGCCGAAGGTGGACGTGGCAAGCGCCGTGGCGGACAACAACACCGCCGTCGCAGCAATACTGCTCCAGCCCTGACTCACCGCATGACCCTTACTAACGAAAAGAACCCTGTACTACCAGAAGTAATTGATGACAACACCGTACGTGTTATTCCAGTTTCTGGAGTAGAAGAAATTGGTCGCAACATGATTATCGTCGAAACCAAAGACGATATGGTTGTTATTGACGCCGGTTTCCAATTCGTGTCTGAAGAAAGTAATGCTCCAGGCATCAACTACATTCTTCCAAACACCCAGTACATCGAGGAGCGTAAACACAAGTTGCGAGCCCTCATTGTGACTCATGGTCACCTCGACCACATTGGTGGTATTCCATTTATTATGGAACGTATTGGTAATCCACCAATCTACACTCAATACCTCACCTCACTGATGATTTTGAAGCGTCAGGAAGAGTTCCCACACATGGACCCTGTGACTATGCAGGTCGTTAAAGAAGGCGAAAGCTTTACTGTTGGTGGCATGAAAGTAAAGACCTTCCCGGTTACTCACTCTATTCCAGACGCGATGGGAGTAGCTATTGAAACTAAGTGGGGTGACGTGGTTATTACCGGAGACATCAAGCTCGTTCACGAAGGTGGTAAAGTCGTTGTTGAAGAGCGTGCTTCTTGGGAAAAGGTTGGTCTAAACAACAACCTTGTACTCTTGTGTGACTCAACTAACGCCGACCGTGAAGGCTTTTCTGCTTCAGAAAATCTAGTGTACGAAACACTAGATAACATCATCCGCGCTGCCACTGGACGTCTCATCATTGGTACCTTTGCGTCACAATTCGACCGCCTCATTAGTATCATCAAGACCTGTGAAGACACTGGTAAGAAGGTAGTAATGGAAGGTCGCAGTATCAAGACCAACATCGACATTGCCATTGCTGCTAAACTACTTGAAGTAAAGCCACACACCTTCATCAATGCAGGAGATATTGGTGATTACCCAAGTGACAAGATTGTTATCCTCTCAACTGGAGCCCAGGGAGAAGAATTTGCTGCCCTGATGCGTATGGCGACTGACAAGCACAAGCAAATTATCCTTACCGAACGCGATACGGTCGTCCTCTCCTCTTCAATTATTCCTGGAAACGAAATTGCTGTACAAAAACTTAAGGACAATATCTACCGCAAGAACGTCCGCGTAATTAACTACAAAGGTTCACACGTTCACTCTTCAGGTCACGGTAACGCCGGCGAACTAGTTTGGGTACACCAAGCTGTTAAACCAAAGTTCTTGGTACCAGTTCATGGACACCACTACCACCTCAAGAGTCACATGTACGCCGCTGTAGAAAACGGTTTCCCAAAGGATCACATTGTCGTTCCAGATAACGGAACAATCATTGATATCAAGAACGGAACTGAACTTATCCGTCACTCAGTGAAGATTCCAACTGAACTCATGATGGTGGACGGCTTCACTGTTGGTATCAAACAAGAAGTGGTACTTCGTGACCGTCTCACCTTGGCCCAAGATGGTATGTTTGTGATTATTGCGACTGTAAACAGCAAGACTGGTAAGCTTCGCAAATCACCAGACATCATCTCTCGTGGCTTTGTGTACCTACGTGAAAACCAGCAACTACTTTCTGAAGCCCGAGTACTCATCAAGCGTACCGTCGAGAAAGAAACTGAAAACATGAACCCAATTGATCTTGATTTGGTCAAAGACCAACTTACCGATGTTGTTAGTGGTTTCTTGATGCAAAAGACCCAAAAGACACCGATGGTAATTCCCGTTCTAATCGGAGTATAAGGCACAACCCACAAGCACAACCGAGATATGATAAAAATCCATAGTACACTAGTACTATGGATTTTTATCGTCACCTTTTTACGAATGATGGACCAGGTAAAGCGATATCATTTACGCTGGTATACATAATATCAATTATCTTTACCTTCCAGTCGCTAGTAACGGCTTACGTCGGCTCTACCTACCTGGAGCAATTCATCAGACCAGAGTTTGTTGGTTTGGTGTTTGCGGTCTCGGCTTTTTTGGCAATCATAATCACACTATTGCTCCCGAGAATCTTGCGTACTATTGGTAACGTCGCCGCCACTATATCAATGATGTTAACCATCATGTTCATGCTCACTATTGTGGGCTCAGCTCCTAGTCCAACCATCACCATTATCGCGTTTATTATTTACACCGCCCTCTTTCCGCAAATTTATTTTAACGTTGATATTTTTCTCGAGACTCTAATTGGCGATGCTGAAGGCTCTACTGGCAGTAAGCGTGGTCTCATCCTAACTTTAATGAGTTTAGCGGCATTTTGTTCACCCATCGCCATGGGCTATATCATTGGTGATACAGACAACCTAGCTGGTGTCTATTTCGTCTCAGCCGCCATTGGATTTTTATTTATTGGTGTCTTAATAGCTAAGTTTAGAAACTTCTACGACCCCGAATATGTCACCATTCGCGTCCGCGACCTCGTTAAAGCGGCTTTTGTAAATAGAGACGTCTCGACCGTTATGTTCACTCAATTTTTACTACAAATATTTTACACTTGGGCGATTATCTACATACCATTATTCTTAGCTACTGTAGTTGGATTTGATTGGGAAACCATCAGTAAAATTATTGCGGTTGGATTGCTAGCGTTTGTGATTTTTGAATATCCAACCGGTGTTCTAGCCGACAAATTAATTGGTGAAAAAGAAATGATGGCCCTTGGTTTTGTTGTCCTCGCTATTGCTTCAGCTAGCATTTATGCCATGTCATCTTCTAGCATAGCCACCTGGATGTCCGTAATGTTCTTTAGTCGATTTGGAGCCAGCCTAGTTGAAGTTACTACCGAGAGTTATTTCTTTAAGCAGGTGAAAGGGCGTGACTCAAATCTCATTAGTCTGTTTAGACTAACGCGACCGTTAGGTATCTTGGTCGGCACATTGGTGGCCAGTATCTCTCTCTTCTTTGTTCCCTTTAACCTCGCTTTTATAGTATTGGCTCTGCTTATGGTCTTAGGTGCATTTAGTACCCTACGACTCACCGACAGCAGATAACCAGGACTTGTTATTTATACCCCTCCCACAGCTCCAAAACCGCCCCAAGGAGGGGTTTATCTGTCCTGTTTGAACCCAATCAAAAGGCTCCCATTTGGGAGCCTTTTTAATATATTTTATAAATGATAGATAACATCTTTTCGCTCCACCACCACTTCCCACTTCATGCGTTTGGCGTGTGTGTATAGCGCTTGGTTGGGATTAAAACAAATTGGATGTTCAACACTCTCAAGAAGTGAAATATCCCCTTCGGTATCGCCAACCGCCACGGAATCCTTAAGTGTGAATTCGGGATTATGATCTAGGACCCGCTTCACGATGTTGGCTTTATTCTTGATCCAATGTTCATCGGTTACCACGCCAGTAAATCTATCTTGAGGGCCAATCTCATAGAGACGACCATAGACTTTATGAAAACCATACTGCATACAAAAATCATCAAGTACTGTCTTTGGCGACTGTGAGATGGCGATGATGTGGTAATTATCTTTCTGAAGATCAGCAATCAAATCACGGGTGTAGCGATATACTCGACGTCTTTGTACAGCCACCACTTGTCGCCCAACATCAGCCATGTCGCCATAGTGCACGCCCTGTAAATGACTCCGAAAAGTCTGCACAACCGCATCAATATAATCTTCGTAGGTTCCCTCACGATTAAGCCACGCTTCGTGCTCTGCCCTAAATTCTTCTTTGGCATCAGGGGGAAAATGTCCCCTATCAATAAGAGCCCCAACTAATTCAATGAGTAAGCTAGAGCGAAATACCGTACCGTCAATATCAAAAAAGGCTATTTTCTGCATAGATAGACTAATGGTACCACATTAAAAATCATGTATGACTATAGCGATAGTATGACCCTCCCGTTTTGTGGGTTGGTTAGAGGAAAAAGACAAGTCAAAAGAATACGAAGATAATATCAACCACGTTCTACTTATCATCGATGATAAGTTAAGTGAATGCGTTAATTTAAACATCTACTTATCATCGATGATAAGTAGATGTTGTGGACGATGGAAATTAAAGATGGTGTACCTAGACGTACGACGGGGGTCATGGGTGCCCATTACGAAGCAGCTCCGAGGTGTGTGGGGTTACAACGAAGTAGTTGCGATGGCTAGGTTTAAGAAACTGAAATCCACACTGGTCGCCATTCATGCCACACTTCTTTACTAACTATCTCCTCGCGATACTCCCCTTCAATCAAACGTCCGACACTCTGCAGCACAATTGCATCATCAACATGAACCGCTTTGGTGTATCCAATAAATCCAGTTCCATCTGGCTTTAAAAATTCCATGACCGCACCAGCCTTTGGCAACACTCCAATCTGAATCCCAGCACGGCCTTTGAGGATAGTCTGCCACCGTCCAGCCAATCGTGGTCGCTCACTAGGCCAAGAGATGGTTCGTCCTTCACAGTTAAGTCTAAACAGAACAAATTCAACTGCCTGAAGCGGAAGATATAGCGGCTCAGCAAAAAACTCATCCTTTAGAAACTTACGAACCTTTTTGGTATCTGGATGATTAAATGAATAAATTTCTTCAGACAAAAAATCTGGAAAAATATCTTTCTTCTGCTCAGTGATGTCGTCTTTAAGGACAAATCCAGTAGTGTCTCCAATTACCACTCGGGCAAACCGACCTTCAAATCCGAGTACGGTTAGGGCTGTAGAGTACGGCAACCGAGTCAGTACTCCATCGTAGGTCAAAACTGGGCGATAAAATACTGACGCCTCAAGTGCAGACACATACACTCCCGTTCCGGCAGTGTGTAGCGGCAGAGTCATTGGCTTGGCTTGAACTGGTTGTGTAGTTATAGCAATTGGTGTTGCTTTTGGCTCCACCTCCGCCTCCACCACCACACTTGGTGAATCACTAAATGTAAGTTGCTCTAAAGCAAACTGCCACAAATCTTTTATTACTTCCAGAAAGGTATTCATAGACTGAAGCGAGCCCCTCAATTAAAACTAGGAGAAGCGGATAGTTCGGTATAAATGGGTAGCTAGAGCACCCATAGTGGTTAGTATCAGCGCAATACAGAGTACTGGTCCAATGACTGGTATAAACAGGAACAAGAAGACTACTGAAGTACCAAATAGCACACTTGGAATACCAGTAGCACGCTTTGGCGAAACGAGTGTAAATAAGTACGTACCAGCCACCACTCCCGAGATAGTAACGGCTGCAAACAGCACAGCAAAGTAAGCAAAGACCAAAGTAATACCGAGCAAACTTCCAAGCTGACTTACAATCAAGATACCAACCGCAATTGGAATCAAGAAAAATAACCCAAATCCAATCATCATACTGCGCAGTGGATGTACCACTACTTGAGTTGAAACTCTATCTAGTAAGCGACCAAATAGTAGGTGCCACACTAGGGCAGCAAACAACAGGACCAACAGCGGCACCAGGACATCTTTAGGAGAAGTAACTTCAACCACGGTCTCGTTTTGGATTACTTGACCAGCCACCCGAGCGTTTTGGGCCCGTACAATTTCATTACTACTAGCATACTTAACCATGCCAGTGATATCCGCTCGCTCACCTAGTGTAAGGGTGCCAGTTTTTACATCAATATCACCACTAACTACACCTTCTACTCGCATTCTTTCACTTGTGCCAAAGATTGACTTTCCTACCTCGCCACTAATTTCAGCATCAGTACCAAAGAAAAGAATATCGCCGCTGATTTTGGCCGTTGAAAGTACCTTGAGAGTACCGGCCAGTACCACCAAATCACCCTGCACTTCCCCAGCCACCGTAACCTCACCAGCCACGATGCGTGCATCACCGCCAATCACTCCATCAATCTGCACATCCCCCGCTAGAGCGGCCAGGTCGGCACCAGTCTTACCATTTACTTTCACCTTACCAGCAATGACGAGCAAGTCGTCAGTCACCTCGCCAGACACTGTCACATCGTTACCAAGACCATAGAAGTCTCCCTCCACGGCCTGATCAGCCGCCACCGAGACCGCCTCTCCCGTCCGCATCACCGAAGACGCCAAAGCCACCGACGGTATAGCCAAAATCACAACGAGAAGGGTAGCAAAACGAGACATAGAAGTTACAGCTTAAATATTTATTTATAACTACCAAAGCGATGCTTAGTGGATGTTATAGTACACATATAATAATACGGTTAAGTATATCATAATTGTAGTCCTATTTAGACATTACAATATCGTCTATATTTTGGCTTTGTGCATTAATTCTGGCTTAAGTACCAACCTTTTCGGCATACAAACTCAGTAATGCCTTGACCAGAATCCTCTAACGAGACGAGCCTAGCAACTGCTGTATATACAAATAACTACCTAGCAGCGCCAACAAAGCGACTAACATACACAAGGCAGTGGCAATTAAAAACTTTTTCATAGTTAATTTAAATATAAATCAAATACAAAGAGACTATCTAACGAGATGAATAAGCAATTGGAGTCTGCAAAAAAGTAATGAGTGTAATTGCCAAAATGAGTAAAAACAATGACGCAAAGAAAAGTGCCACTCGGGGCCTAGAGAGCTCCATATTGCCTGTGTGCCAGTTTCGTACATAAAGAAACGAAAATATAAAACGCCAGAATGTCATGTGTGTTAACCTAACTTTTATATAGTCTATCAGCAAAAACATTTGATTTACTATCCCTAGCTTAAGCTAAGGGGATATGTGAAGAACAAAAAATTCTGATGTGACACAAATTAATAAATACCGGTCTCATACAAAATATTATTTTGCTGTGATTTCTGGTGACTGATATAACCCTTTACCCATCTCCCACATTTCTGGATGTCCTTGTTTGACCAACCAATACCACCACTCAGCGCCCCACAAATACTGCTTTTGATAACGAGTCTCTTTAGCATACGCCAAAATATCCTCAAATTTTTCTAAGTCCATTCGACTAAACTGCGTCTCCAGTGGCACCGTCGAAATTGGCGCAATTAACCACGGCTCAGCTGAGAGCTCAATCAAAAACGTTTCTTTCTCACCATAGATTAAGGATAGTAAATTTTCTTTGACGCGATATACAAATGGCGGCAGTAAGGTTCGGAACTGTCCGATGTCAGGATTCCAGAAATGGACATACACACTAGTTCCAAAAATATCGCCGCGTTTGTACGCACCATACCACAAGCCTAAGTTGCCACTGTCAGTGACCAAGACCTGCCTTGATGGATCTAGTTCGTGCACCAAAGCAATCTCTTTATCAAGAAATTCTGTATCAAGAAAACCACAATGATCAAAAGCAAACACTTCTAAGAATGGTTCGTTTTCTACTTGCCAGATTTTTACTGCTGGACTATTTCGGTAGCGCTCCACAACCTGTGTTACATATTCAAGCTGAGCCGTGTTGTTGTCGCTCACCGGGAGCTTGCTGGCCCACTCTGGTATATGACATTCTGGCCAGCGTGGAAGACGACGTCCAACCGCCAACACCACTTCCGCTCCCACTCGCTCTGCTTCAGCTATTTGGTAATCAAGCTCAGTGAAGTTGTAGACACCGTCAACTGGTTCAATCATCGGCCAGTGAGCGGCCAGTCTAAGGTACCTAACTCCGAGGTCATTTAGCAAAGCATCGTACGTCTCCTTCCAATCAAGACCAAGCTCGGTAGCGTACATAGTATTAAACGACATACCGTAAGTAATCTCGGTCGGTACTTCCTTCTGGGCCAGAAATACAATTATCAAAAACAGCAGTGTAATTTTAACCGCCAGTGCAATGAGAATAATTTTCCACCAAGACATATTACAAAAACAAAATTAAGTACCCAACGGCAATCACAGCTACATAAAGCACACGTCTTAATACTTCCTTGGGGCGTGGTTCGTGACTAACGGCAGAGTCTGGTAGTAAAGTACCAAAGACAATGGTAATAGCCAGGATAAACACAAACTTCAAACCATCAAGGGCTTGCACGACCGCCACATCACCAAGGTCAGTCGCCTTGAGAATGAGAAAGGCAGCAACACCAGCGAGGACCTTGGTAGCGATTACAATGACGCCAGTTTTTTTACTAGTCTTTTTACTCTGACTAAACACCTTTTCATAATAAGAAGGGACCATTAACAGCGATAAAGCAAACACCACAAAACTAACTCGTGACCAAAAGAATCCGTCATCAAAACTTGTTTCAACAAACAAACCTTTCATCGCCACAAAGTGGAGCGCAAAGAACACACCACTATGAAGTACATTGAGCACAATACTGCGGTTTGGAATAGTCTGCGCCACCAGAAGTGTACCGAGTGAGAGTACGATCACACCCCACATGAAGTTAACAGTCAGTGGAGTCCCTAAAAAAAGATAACTCATGGCAAAGGTAGCCAGTGCCGACACCGCTCCAATGACCGGAATGACATTGACCGCCTCTGCTCGCTTCAGCGCATCGTACATAGACACCAGCGCCATAAAAAAGGTATACGCCGCCAAGAAGGACATGCCAATTACCTGAATAGTAGGACTTTGTACATTACCAAACGATGGCATTCCCAAATCAGTTAATCCTGGAATGTAGCCAAAGAAATAAATCACGCCCCAAAAGCCGGTCAAAATGCAGGAATAAAAAGCATACACAAATGGTCGCGGTAAAGCGTTTTCATCAGATACAATGTACTTATCCAAAAACGCCACAACTGCATTCAGCAGTTGGCCTATTGTTGCCAGGAATATCCAAGACATATAGTCTTATTCTAGCATTCTACTCTCTTCAATGATTTTCTTATACACGTATGCAGAAGGGCGAATAGTTCGCTCTTGGGTTTCGTAATTTATTTCTACCAAACCAAATCGCTTTTCAAATCCAAGCGCCCATTCGTAGTTATCGAGTAGAGACCAGTACATGTGTCCGCGTACATCAGCACCCGCTTGAATTGCGCGCCAAGTACCTTCAACCTGCTTTGTGATGTACTCAGCACGACCAGTATCATGAGCATCAGCGATACCACCTTCTGAAACGAAGATAGGCTTCTTATACCTAGCCAGAATCATAATTGCATCGTAGATATGTTCAGGCGCAAAGTTCCAGTCCATATCAGTCTTCCGCCATTGCCGCTTGTCACCAAACTGCGTATAGAAGTAGTAATTGAGGCCAATTTGATCACAACAATCTGCAACTCGGTTCATAAACTTATATGTCCAAAAATAGTTAGCGAGAGCGGCTTTGATTTTATAGAACGGATTAGCGGTAGCATCAAAAACAATCACATGCTTTACCACACTCACTTCAGTACTTGGTGAGACTTTTTTAATTGCCCGGTAAGCAGCGTTGTGGGCCAAAGCCAAATTCTTCATTACACGGAAGTATAAAAATACTGGAGCGAGACCGCGACTGGCTCGTGATTCATGCTGTCGACCAGAATTTGTAATAGACACCAGGTCAGTTAAAACAAAACGCTTAAATGGTGGCCAACTACCACGAAGCCAACCGTTACTACCATAGACATTCGGCTCGTTCATAGTTGAGAAATGCTCACAGAGATCACTAAGCTGACCTACAACGTATGCCGAGTAGCGCGCAAATACTTCTGGAGCATCTTTGCGTTCGAAGCCACCAGCTTCGGTAAACCACAACGGCGCAGTGAAGTGCCAAAGTGTCACATATGGCTTTAGGCCACGCACATGAAGAGCTTGAAGCACCTTGCGGTAATGCGCTATTGCTTCCTCGTTAAACTTTCCTTCTTCTGGTTCAATCCGCGCCCACTCCACCGAAAGCCGATGAGCGGTATTGCCAAGTGATTTAGCAATATCAAAATCTGCTTCGTACCGATTATAGTGATCACATGCCTCGCCACACACTGGCACTCGACCTTCAGTCGCTGCCTTTGCCCAGTCTGTATTATAAATACCTCCCTCTACTTGGTATGACGCTGTCGCAGCCCCCCAATAAAAACCGTCCGGAAATTTTTTCTCTGTCATACATTTAATTAAAGTAATGGTATTTTACAGTACTCCGGCGACTCACCCAAGCTTCCCTCTCCAATTAGCCTTATTTTTATTTGTTTTCCTTCCGAATTAAACCCAAAAAAGCTTGCTTCTGTATCTCCTTTTAGTACTCTAACTTGCCTCTCTAGCTTCACATGGGATATCCCTGAATATTCTCCGACCACCCATCCCACAAACCAATAGTCAGAAACCTTCTCCTCTGGTTCTAAAACATAATAGTGGCGCCAGCCTCCAAAAATCGGCATATGTAAAAGCGGCAGCCACCAAAGCCAGCGCTGTGAGGCCACGTCCTCACCAGGTAAGGTTAGTAGACTGTTAGTATTTAGCTTAAGTTCCAACTCTTTCTCAGGAACACGAGTGTAGTTCCAAAAATGCGTTCGTTGCGGTACGTCGGACATATTTCCCTGCAACATATACATCACGGGCAACATTAGGCAGTCAAGACCGATTTGCCACTTCGTTTCTGGTGTAATTGGGAGCATAGTATTTAAGGCAAGGTAGTCGAGTTTCTTACAAAGAAACGGGGGCTCCACTAAAGCAACCAAGCACCCCTTCTCGCTCAGTTGATAGAACATAGCCATATCCAGTTGACATCGCTACTCCCCCACACTCATCACTGTTTCTAGAACTTAGTCCATAAATTGGGAATCCATCAAGCGCGTAACCAATAAGTGTCTCTTCACCAAATACTCGGTAGAGGGTATGTTCATTGTTGCGGATTAGTGACCCATCGAGCGCAATCCCGACAACATCAGTTGGAATACAAGACTTAGACGCTTGTGGCGCTCCTCGGAGTGGTAATTGTGCCACTACTTCACGCTCTGGCATCACGCTTGAGACTCCAAACTCATCCACTACGGCCTTTTCGGTCTCGCGATACACTAGACGAGCTCCTTCGACAATTTCAAACTGCAGACCAGCAGGAGACCAGGCGGGATTTATAGTGTGGTAATTACCACAAAGTACAATGCTGCCGGGTACTACTGGCACTTCTTCTGTTTCTTCAACCACTACCTCCTCTTCAACAACTGGAGTTTCAGGAAATACAAAATCCGCAATCTTGGCTCGTAACTCTGCTAGTCTACTGGCTCTAGGAACTTCTCGAGCTGGTGGTACCACCGCCTCGTACGAAGCCACTTCTGTATCGGTTGCAAAAGAAACAACTGCAGCCGATTGACTGCGACTAGAGAGGTCTTCTTCGACGGTAGCGGTGATACCCACCACCAAAAAAGCAACTGCTAGCAAAAATAGCGTAAAATCTCGAGTTCTAAACGGCATATCTATGCATCATAGCAAACAAAGCGGCGCAATGCTTGGATTACTTAACAGTCTCGCGTGAAGCCACCTTAACTTCTACCATCTGCTCTACACGACGGATATCAGCCAAGAGGCTTGAGCGGTCGACATTCTTTAGGAAGAGATTAAACACTGAACGACCCCCATTACGAGCAAAGACCGCCCGGTCACCCACTTTCTTATTTACCTCAATACGGTGAAATGATTCTAGTTGCTCAATCTTTTTAATTCCTTTCATTTCTGAAATCTTTCCTTCTTTAGCTGCAAACCACTTCATGGCGCACGCGTAGCCAGTGCACTTCTTAGACATTTGTACTTTTTCAGGAATACGCACCAGTACATCATTGATTGAATGGTCAATACCACAAGTGAGCATATGAAGCTCATGACGGAATCCGCCCATACGAGCTCCAATCTCAATCACCTTCCACTCATCATCCACCTTCATTAGTTCAGTATGAGTGATTGTACTTCGAAGTCCGAGAGCGTGAATTGCTTTCTCAGCTGCCAACTGTGCTTTCTCAACCGTGGTCCGCTTTAGAACTGGCGGAGTAATTTGTAGGTAACCATAAAAGTCATCGTGGCCAATCATCTTCCCGGTTTTGATTTTGACGAGTGGACAATGCTCAACTTTTCCACGAGCTCCAACGTACGAGTCAACTGAGTACATATCGCCATCCATGAATTGTTCAGCAATCAACTTTGGTTCTTCTAGTCTATTATCCTTCTCGTAGGCTTTTTTGAGTTTACTTAAAGTTGTTCGCAGGGTTTTTTCCAGATCCTCTTCATGGTAACAAATAGACACAAACAAACTGGCTGCCAGATTGGTTGGTTTGATAATCATTGGAAAACCAACCTTCTCTACCACTCGCGCTCGTTCAGCTTTAGTATTTTCTTTTACGAGAGTAAAAATCGGCGTGATAGAAGGATCAAACAACTTCATGCGCTTTCGCATTTCGTACTTATCACTAGCCCACTTGAGTGACTCAGTCGTTGGGGTGCGAAGATACGGTACGTGCGGGATGACCGCTGCAAAGCGGGCCATACTCTGTTCTGAGCGACAAGTAATAGCTAGGAGTTCATCCTGGTACGGCAAAAGTGCCTCAGCAATCTTATTTGGCTTAGACAAGTCACAGTTAATCGCAATATCTATGTTTGGATTGGCGAGTTTATTATTTACATCTTTTACTCGCGAGTCTCGCAAGAGCATGATTCGATACTTCGTTTTTGTGAGTTTCCCGTGGCGGCGGATACTATCAATCGCTCCCTCAGGAAGAGCCATGACATACACAATAATGTTTTTCTCAAGCACTGGTTTTTGCATAAATAGAGTTAGGTTATGTAAGTGATGTGCAGGATATTCAGACGTGGCCTGACTTACAGATCTTCAGACAGCTAGAAGCATACAATGAAAAATCAAAAAAATCACACCACAACACATATGTCATTATAAGCAACTCTTGACAAAAACTTGTAGCAGTTCAAAATTCATCAAAATTATTTATGCTATACGCAAATAAACATAGGTGGGTTAAACGAATTCACCCCGACATCCTTCCCGATTTTGGTAAAAGTGGAATTAAGAAAATTTCGCAACTTTTAGCCAAGCTAGGAGACACCAATATTTCGTATAAATTTTCACCACTCGATGAAGACTTTTTTACTTGGTTTACTCCTCAATACGAAAAACAGGTTGGCAGCAAGAAAAACTTTAGCGGTCATAATGTCATCGCCAAAACTCTACACCGTGAAAATAAAATATTTCCATACTTCAGCCTCACTGTTTTTGAGTCAGACACACCAGTCGGTGGGGTTATTTTTACACTAAGAAAAAACCGACTTTCAATTGCTTTTCGAGTTTTTAAACCTTCTTGGGACAAAAATCCAACCGTTCGCTGTTCACCAGCTTTGTTGGCCGAATACTTACTGGCGCGACATGCCCTAGATAATAATTTAGAGTACCTAGCCCACGGAGTTGATAAAAATCCATATGGTTTGAATGCTTCAATCGGCTTAGCTATTTTCAAGTTGTCAGTAGGCTGCCGTCCTGAGATTTATTTTAATCACGAAATAAAAGACTTTAATACAGCTGAATACAGCACCGACACTTTGGTGTTTGAGTATAAGACTGGTTCAAAGGTTATTGAGGAAGCCACCCTAATGACTACTTTGGAAAATCTTCCAAAATACGAACAATTGATGAAATATGAACACTTACTAAAAATAAAAACTGTCCTAATGGAACTAAACCAAGTTAGTACTAATTAGATTTAAGGTTGGACTTGTTGATCAAATAATCAACAATCGCGCCAGCGATATCAATGCCAGTCAGAGTCTGAGTATGGTTATAAGCACACGGTGAGTTTACTTCAGAGATATAGTATTCACCATTGTCAGAAAATAGAATGTCTACTCCACCAAATTCAATACCAATTGACTTAACAGCTGCTACCGCCACTCTTTGAATCTCTTCAGAAAATACTATAGCTTCTTTTTTTTCATCAGTGTTCCCTAGAGCGTTAGTGCGAAATTCATTCTTTGAACTATAAGTACGATGACTGGCCACCACTCTATCACCCACCACAACTAGACGACCGTAATATTGATGCTGTACAAACGAACGAAGCAAAACTGTCCTTTTCTGAATCCGCACGTAGTCGAACAATGACTTAAGACCCTCAATTGTATCTACCTGGATAACACCAACCCCATCCTGACCGCCCATTATTTTTACCACCAAAGGAAACCCGCCGAGGTAATCTACATGTTTATGGATATCAGACTGCCAAATTGGTGGCAAAGGAATGGTCTTGATTACTGGCAGACCAGCTTGTTTATTGTAGAAATACGAACTATCTCTACCACTAATTGCATAGCTGGAGTCTTTATAGAAGTGCGCAACGTCATCGTTGATAATTAATTTTTCCACTCTTTTGGCTCTTGCTGATCCAGTAAGTCTGAATAGTAAGTCGCCCTTTTCTAATACTGGTAAATTAAAGAAATCAACCTCATTAGCATCAACTAAATTAACTTTGATTCCGCGGGCTTCGGCAGCTTTAATGAGAAACTTAACGCTAAAACTTTCTTTAAAGATAACTATGAGGTGTAACGTCATAGATTTAGATACCAAACTCAACAACTGGCGCAGTTGAAGTGCCAGTAGCCGCTTCTGGATTCACCGCTGCGGTAATTTGATTTACAAAGTCTTCATAAGTAGTAATAACCATCTTCTCACCATTTAGGAAGAAAGTTGGTGTACCAGTGAGGCCGAGTCCGCGAGCTTCAGTCAACCCTTCTTTTACTCGCTCCCGCACCATTGAAGAGTTGAGGTGACGCTTGAAGGTTTCAATATCAAGTTCAAGTTTTTCGGCGTACTGCACAAACTGAATGGCTGGATTTACACTATTTGACCAACCAGCCTGGTTAGCAAAAAGCATGTCGTGAAATTCAAAAAATTTGCCTTGTTGACCAGCAGCTTCAGCCGCACGAGCAGCCGGCTCAGCTAATGGATGAATTGGTAGCGGGAAATGTTTATATTCAAATTTAATTGAACCTCCAAATTGACTAAGTACATCCTCTAACACGGGTTGAAAAGTGGCACAGGCCGGACATTGGAAATCACTATATTCAACAAGCTCTACAGTAGCCTCCGGATTACCTTTAATATGTGATTCAAAGGTAATCCCTTCGTTGTTTTTGTCTGCAGTACTACCTGCATACCAAAAAGAACCACCAAATAACACCACTACGATAATTCCGATTACTACCCATGGATTTTTCAACCCGTTAAAAAATGTAGACATAACTAAAACTAGACTAATTTAAACGACTAAACCTGTTAAAAATCTTTTAACAGGTTTTATATACCAAGTAGTGTAACACATGATTTTATACGTTCTCCCCAAAATATGTTGCTATAAAACAGTATTTGTGTTCTAATTCGGGTTCTATGGCTCGAAAACCAAACTTCACCCGAAAGAAAACACGCAAAGTTCACGGCGAGGCTTTTTGGGATGCTGAATACAAAAACCCAACTCACCTCAAGCTCTCCACCAAACAAAGTGAGGACCTTGAGAAATTTACTCGCTGGGTAGGTCGTCGTAAGCGTGAAGACGTGCTCTCCCCTGCTGCCTCAGTACTAGACGTCGGGTGTGGTAATGGACGCAACCTTATCTTCCTTAGTCAAAACTTTGGTACTAAGGGTGTTGGTTACGACATCTCTAAAGCTGCGGTGTCTCAAGCCTTAACTGCTTCAAAAGGTTTACCTATTAAATACACCGCTCGCAGTATTGCGGGACCACTTGATGTGCCAGATAACTCACAAGCTCTTGTGCTCGACATGATGACCTCTCACTTCCTAAACAAAGAAGAGCGAGCTGGTCTTCGTGATGAAATCTTTCGAACCCTCGAACCAGGCGGACTACTGTTTATGAAAACCTTCCTCAAGGACGGCGACCTACACACCAAACGTTTGATTACCGAACGCCCTGGAACTGAAATTGGTAGTTACATCCATCCAGTCATGGGTGTGGCTGAATATGTATATAGTGAAGAAGAGTTGGTAGACTTTTTGGCCGAAAAATTCATCATTCACAAAATTTATCGTTCCCACAAACACGCCTTCCGTGGCCAGGCGATGAAGCGCCGAACTATTACTATTTACGCTGAAAAAGACCGCTACCAATAATAGCCGACCCACAAACCCCATCTACTTTGTTGCTTCCCTCGCTCAAACATTCACCGTATAACAGATACGATTCATGTTTTCGTTTAGTCGCGCCTCGTATCTGGTGGTTTATGGACATGCTCTGAGATATAATTTAGGCAATGATAAAACGTTACCTTGGTCGCTTCCCACACGCTCTGCGCGGACTAGTCTATGCTAGCCGCTTTGACTTTGGTTTTAAAACTCAACTCTATGGAATTTTAACAATACTGGCCGGCGTGTTTTATTTTGTTAAACCCTTAACTGAAACTGAACTACTCTTCTTAGTTCTCGGCTACTTTTTGATTCTCATCACCGAACTACAGAACTCAGCGCTTGAAGTAGCCCTAGACCATCTTCACCCAACCCTGCACGAGCAAGTTGGTCGCAGCAAAGACATGGCGGCTGGTGCCGTCTTTCTTGCTGGGCTTTTCTTATTCATTGTACTTTTAGTGCTTGGTCTTTCTCGTACTGGTCTTTTTTAATATTGAGCCAAAAACACACTAGCTACTAGGAGATAGATACAAAGACTGAGAACGTCACTCATAACCGTAGCCAAGGGACCACTAGCTACTGCTGGATCTTGTCCTCTCATATAAAAGAACCAAGGCAAAGTAATAGCCACAACTACCGTCGCAAGGATAGTTAAGAAAATAGAAATACCGAGGATTGTACTTACCAGTAATGAACCAATCCATAGCCAAGAAACCACAAATATTATCGAACCGAGTATCAAGCCCAAAAAGGCATTTACGATTGTTTCGCGCAGGAAGTATTTTTTAATTTTTGGATTACCGTCAATTGAGAGTGAGCGCACAAAGAGCATTTCTGTCTGTGTACCCACCGCATCAGCCATATACACAATGGCAGGAATAAAGGCTGCTAGGATTAGTTCATCAGCCAAGGTGGCTTCAAAGAAGCCAATCACTACCGCTGCCAACACCCCTCCCAGCAATCCCAAGACCAACCACGGTAATCGCATCCGCACATGAGCAAATGGCGAAGTCACAAAGAGTGCTGTTCCAGCCTCGGCATGATGCTTATGACTAACTCCAGCCAACTGAAGAATGTCTTTAGTGTGTTCATGATTTAGAACTTCGAGAATCTTATCTGATGGTACCACTCCCAAGAAACGGTGATCTTTTGAAATCACCGGCATAGCTTTAATACCTTCTTTGAGCGCTAGCTGCGCTACTCGTTCCTGGTCAGTATGCGGGCGTACAGTTACAAGCACTCTGTCTGTATAAGCAGAAAGATTTTCATAACTCTTCATCCGGAATAACTCCTGAACCGAAACCACTCCAATCAGTTCGTTGTGACCATTGAGTATATAGATGTAGTTTATCGTCTCAAAAGTAAGGGCACTACTACGCAGCAAGCTTTCAACTTCACCAACCGTAGTTTCTTTAGAGACTACTGGAACTGCCGTCGTCATCAATCGTCCAGCAGAATCTTTGGGGTATTGTGTGATCATGTACTATTCGCAAGACATCATTGCTCGACACTGAGTCCTAGCCTCACCAGTCGCCTGATCACAGGCAGCACAGGCATCGCCATTAGCCCCACCTTCATAGGTAGTACCAAACTCCATGCCCATATTTACTACCGCACTGTAATCAGTAAAAATGATATCTCTTGGTGGTTCAAAAATACTACCGTCTACTGTAGCCCACGGCTTACAATTATATTTTACTGACTCATCAAGTGGCACCGCTTCGTTGGCCTCTGGAGCACTGTCATCAGTCTGAGAAGTTTGAAGTTCAGATAGGGTCATTTTCATACCATACTTCTTTCCATCGATTTCAGACCAAGAATACATATGCTCATCATCAATAATTATTGAGGAGACGGCCTGAGTTCCCATAGAATCTACGACAAAGTCACCTCGCATACGTCCCCGACTGGTGAAGTAGGTACCTTCGGTGGCTGCACCACCTTCAATTTGTGGAGTATAGACAATTGAACATTCTAGATTTTGCCCAAATGCCAAGAGTGAAGAAAGGCTGCCCATTCCAGACATCGGTTTGGCAACTTCTTTATTTGTTTGTTCTTGAGTAGACACCTCACCTCCTTCAGTTGTTGTAGCTTTATCAGGAGCTGTTCCAAATATCATATATAGCGCTACTCCTCCCACTACCACCGCTCCAAAGATACTTAGTAAAAGAATATTTTTCATAGAAACTATTTAGACCACTATTAATACTACTAGCTTAACAGATTCTGATTTAGTTTAGTACCTATAAGCCAGAGCCTATCCACAAACCCCAGCTACGAGGCGCGACTGAATGAAAACATGAGGCGTATTTGATATACGGTGAATGTTTGAGTGAAGGAAGCAACAAAGTAGCTGGAGTTTGTGGGTAGGCTCTTAGACTATAGACACCCTCGTACGGTATAGAACTCAGCCATAGTTGGCACGGCTCCAGCCTTAATTTCAGCCACGCGCGGCGCACCAAGCAAAGACTCAAAACAAGCAATTTGCTCAGGAGTAAATGACTGGGCGGCACTAGCATCCAGTCCTACAGAATTAAGCGCCTCAGCCTGGGCTGCGGTCATGCCTGAGGCTTCAGTCGCCGACTCCTCATTATTTGACGCCCCTTCATCACCACTTTCACTTACACTACTTGATGGTGTGGTAGAGACAGCTCTATCAGCTGGAAATAAAATTGGCTTGAGATTGTACGGGTCAACAACAAACAAATACGCCAGTGCAATTAGTTGCAATAAAAACAACACGCCCATCGACACGAACAATACGGTAAAGAATTTTTTCATACCCTAATTATACCAGAATAAAGAAAAACCCCGGCACGCAAACGTGCCGGGGTTTCTTTATTCACTTGCTCTAGAACTTCTGCCAGAGCATTCGGAGACCATTCATAACCACCAGCAAGGTGCCTCCCTCATGCCCTATCACACCAAGCGGCAGTGGTAGGTAGAAGAAGATAGTTACAATCACCATCAAAACCAAGATACCAAGTGCGAAGGTGAGGTTTTGTTTGATGATGCGATTAGCCTGAAGCGAAAGCTTGCGAGCGCGCATAAGAGCACCAAGGTCATCTGATAGCAGAGCTACATCAGCCGCTTCAAGAGCGACGTCACTTCCGGCGGTACCCATCGCCACTCCAACATGAGAAGTAGCTAGAGCCGCGGCATCGTTTACACCATCACCCACAAACGACACCTTGCCTTCTAGGCGTAGTTTCTCAACAATCGCCACCTTATCACTTGGCATTAGCTCAGCATAGATGTCTTCTGAAGGAATGCCGATTTCCAGACCAACCGCCTCTGCCACTACTACATTGTCACCACTCAGCATTACCACTCGCTTAATTCCTGATTTACGCAACGCCGCAATTGTCTCCTTAGCAGATGCCCGTACAGTATCAGCAATACCTATCACTCCCAGAACTGAAGTACTACCAATAATAATTGCTGTCTGCCCCTCTAGTTCAAGCCCTCTAAGAACCGCTTCAGTTTTTTCATCCAAAACTACTCCGGATTCAAGAAGCATTTTTCTATTACCAGCGAAGTAACGATGACCTTCGATGGTGGCGTAGATACCTTTGCCTGGTATTGCCTCTACATGCTCCACTGCCGCTGGAGTAATCCCAAAAGTAGCGGCGTGATTCAAAATACTTTTTGCCAATGGGTGTTCAGAGTGTGCCTCAACAGAAGCAGCGAGTTGCATTAACTGATGCTCACTCACACCAAGCGGAACAACTTTTTTTACCTGCATCTTTCCTTCAGTCAGAGTACCCGTCTTATCAAAAGCCACAATATCAATACCAGCAAAGGTCTCTAGAGCGGCACCGCCCTTGAAGAGCATACCGCGACGAGCTGAGGCGGCGAGCGCTGAGAGAATCGCCGCTGGCACACTAATCACAATGGCACACGGACTGGCTACTACTAGCAGCGTCGCAGCTTTGTAGAAGGCCTCTGCATACGGAATACCAAACAAAATGAAGCCGATTAGAGCCAGGGCACTACCAACCAATACTAGTATCGTATAACGTTCACCAAACCAATCACTGAAACGTTCACTTGGTGAGCGCTTTGACTGAGCTTCAGTTACCAGCGTAATCATCTGAGCTAGTGTTGAATGGCTAGCGGTTTTCTCTACCACAATCTTAAGTACTCCGTGACCATTAACAGTTCCGGCAAATACCGGCTCCCCTACTTCCTTATCAACTGGCACAGACTCACCAGTCATAGATGACTGATCAACTGCACTCACACCAAAGACCACACTACCGTCAACAGGAATTTTTTCGCCAGGTTTAACTACTACAATCTGTCCCACCTCCAGTGACTCCACGGCCACTCGAGTAAGTTGGCCATCAGCCCCCTCGAGATTTGCCTCATCTGGTCGAAGCTTCATCAAGGCTACCACTGCGCGTTTGGTATTACCCATGGCGTACTCCTCAAGCGTACCAGCGAGACTAAAGAGAAAAAGCAAAATCGCACCATCGCGCGCCTCACCCACAGCAGCGGCCGCCAGCGCTGCCAAGACCATCAAGAGGTCAATGTCGAGCTTTCTTTGAAGAAGGTTTTCAAAGGCACCTTTAGCCGCTGGAATTCCCCCCGCCAAGAAGGCAATTAGAAACGAAATAGCGACAAATAGCTTGTCACCTCCAGTTAGCTGAAAATACACTCCAGTTAGTAGCCCAACCAGGGTAATAGCAGTCAATAGTGCGTTTACTCGTAATGATTTTCGTTCTTCTGCAAGCTCCTCCATGAGGACTTCGGCTGGATTTTTCATAATCAATATACTACCGTAAAAACATCCAGCTAGCCATCTATACTGGTACGGAAGGCACTGGTTGAATCTTGCGCCTGGCCACTTGCCAACAATACATAAAAATGCTGTAATTCCCCCCAGATAAAGTTTGACCACCCCACCACCCAACCAGGAGAGACGAAATGAGCTACGCTATTGAATTTGCCGAGACCAACGAAGAACTGGAAGCTGCTGACCTGCCGGCACCACACATGCTGGTGGTAACGACCGAACTGTTGGGCTTTATCCAACAGTTCGAAGACCTGCGGCCGTTTGGCACTCGCCTGTATGCCAGAACCGTGAACAAACTTCCCTTCTACCAAGAAGAAGGGATGACGCTCTCTGTTGATGAGTGGTTTGCCTTGCGGCATGCGGTGGTCGAATTCTTGGTCACTGCCAAAGGCACCAGACACACTTGTGACTTCCTGATTATCAAGCCAGTCTATGACACTCGGCTCAAAAACACCCGAAAGGGAAATTTGTTTAGCCGCCAAGCGGCCCATAACTTGATTAAGGGAATTCTCGGCAACAGCGCCACCGACGATGCCTGTGCGGCATTCATGTCCGAAAACTTCTTTCGGCCGCAAGATTTCATCGGCGAATTTGATTTGACGGACTTCACACTGTAGCCGCCGAGCTCAAGCTTCGCTGCCACGCCACCCAATTAAACGGGTGGTGTTTTCATTATATAAAAAGACCGGGAGACTAAAGTCTCCCGGTCTTTTTAAATCTACTTCCTAAAACTCATCTAGAGCTTCGTCGATTAAATCTAACGCTTCATCGATTAAGTCTTCAGCTTCATCCTCATCATCGTCATCAAGCGCATCCTCAGCATCATCAAGGGCTTGTTCGGCCTCATCAAGTAATTGTTCAGCATCGCCAATATCGGTGTCGTCTTCATCAGCATTCTCTACTGAGCTGCGGGCATCATCCAAATCATCCCAGGCATCATCGAGACTGTCTTCTATATCACTACTACCATTATCTCCAATAGCATCTAGAGCGTCGCTTACCAAATCCTCAGCTTCCTCAGCTAAATCAAGAGCTTCGTCATAGTCTCCTTCATCATAAGCCACCTCAGCTTCATCTAGCACATCCCTAGCCTCGTCAAGTAAGTCTTCAGACTCACTTGTAGCTTCGCCATCAGCGTCCGCTTCTTCAATCTCAACTTCAGCGTCATCAATCATTTCATCTACTTCATCTATCAAGTCTGCAGAGTCTTCACGCTCACCAGCGGCTCCAGCGTATTCCAATACATCATCAATGCTGTCTTCAGAGCTGCTCAACAAATCTTCCGCTTCGTCATAGTCGCCATCAAGGTACGCAAAGAGAGCCTCATAGAAATCTGCCCGAGCGTCTTGAAGACTATCTTCAGCGTCTTCTAAATCATCCGCGTCATCAATGTCTTCAATTGAATCTTCTGCCTCCTCAAGTAGCTCTAGAGTATCGCGAATGAGATCATGCATATCTTCGGTTTCAGCACTAGTGCTTCCACCTGAAGTATTATTTCCCGTTCCGGCCAAAGCCGCTGCTAGAGAAGCTTTCAACTGCACCACTTGAGCGAGCAAACTAGCGTTTGAAGTTTCTCCAGCACTAGTACTTGGACTTGGAGTAGATGGTGTTGCACTGCCTCCGATTGAAGCATTGTATGCTTGGCGAGACTTAGCCCCAAAGTAACCTGAAGCTGGAGAAATACCCTCAGCCTGTTGCCACTTTATGAGAGCTGCCTTAGTCAACGACCGAAATTCTGTTGTTTCATTTCCGGCTGCTCCGCCACCACTAGTAGTGATGGTAAAACCATTACTATTCAAAAACTGTTGTAAACAACGTACATCTTCACCGACGGAGTCGAGTTGTAGATCACGAGTAAAGGTACAAGTTGCCGCACTGGCACTAAAAGGCGCTACTGATAAAACCCCAAACAAAGCCACCGCTAGGATAATTCCAAGCTGCTGCTTACTAAATAATTGTGTAGTCATATGCCAGTAGTATACCGCACTCTACAAATACCACGAGACCAGGAGTACACAATTTATTTGCAAATAGTAAGGCTAGCTTCAAAGGGTCACAGGCTGCTATACTAGCCATACCTATGTTTACCGAAATCGAGGCAATGCTCATAAGCTACATTGAAGTTTTGCCACTTGAGATATTTGTGTTTGTCGCCTCTTTTATTGAAGAAGTAATTGCTCCTGTCCCCTCTTCAGCTGTTCTACTTATTAGTGGCTCGTTTGCCGCTGTCCAAGAACGTACTCTACTTGAACTCATACCACTAGTACTGATTGCCGCCCTTGGTAAGACGATTGGTGCTATTTTGGTCTATCACCTCTCAGATAAAATTGGCGGCGCAGTTATCACACGCTTTGGTAAATTCTTTGGTGTTACTCATGAAGCTATTACTGACTTCGGCCAAAAAATAACCGGCAGTCCTAAGGACTATTTTTTACTAGTGGCCTTTCGGGCTCTGCCGGTCATACCAAGTGCAGTTGTATCAATTGGTTGTGGCTTACTGAAGATTCCGTTTTATCTATTTATTACAACCACCTTAATTGGGACCGTTCTCCGAGACGCTATCTTTCTTTATATTGGCTACCGCGGCACCCAAGTTTTAAGTACCTTTGCTACTCACTCTACCAACATCGAATCAATCATCCAGGCCATTTTCCTAGCAGCCTTGGCGGCCTCCCTCGCCTACTTCTATTTCAAGCGAAAGACATCAAATAGCACCACTCATTGACACATCCTAGCTCTGAGCTACTATTGAAAGCGAGAAAGTTCTTATTCAAAATTCATTCATCTTCAGGAGACAATTATGGACAAAGCAAAATACAACCTCGGCGTACAAGGTAAACACATCCTCGTTATCGGCGGTAGTGGGGCCATTGGATCAGAGATTGTGCGTTCACAAGTAGCTAATGGTGCCAAAGGCATCACCATCACCTACAACAGCAACAAAACTGCGGCAGAAGCTCTACAAGCAGAGATTCAAGCTGAGGGGGTGTCCGTCTATATCGCACAAGTCGACATGGTGAACACAGCGAGGTTTGATTTGTTTCTTGAAGAAGCAGTTCAAGCCGTTGGCTTGGAATTTGATGCTGCTGTGATTGCTTCTGGAACTTCACCAAACACACCGTTTGATGAACAAACCATTGAGCAATACCGCAAGATTTACGAGGTAAATACCTTTGGACCGACCCTTGCCGCCCGCTCAATTGCCAACCGCATGAAAGCTAAAGGTGTAAAGGGTTCTATTGTTTTCATCACTTCAACCAACGGCAAAGATTCGAATGCGTCACACAGCAACCACTACGATGGCTCAAAGTCTGCGCTGTGGCCAACCATCCGCAACATGGCCAAGATGTACGGTAAACACAATATCCGTACAAACGGTATTGCTCCAGGCTGGATTGATACCGCTATGAATGACGACGTTCCTGACCTTAAGGATGAAATCAAAAAAATCTACCTTGGTCGACAAGGCACTGCCGCTGAAGTTGGCAACCTTGCCACCTTCCTCTGCAGCGATGCTTCATCCTTCGTAAATGGTGAAGATTGGGAAATCGATGGTGGGTACTAATAATTCCCACCACGCTACATAAAAACCGCGGACATGTCCGCGGTTTTTCTTTTACCTCGTTTTAAAAAACTACCTTCTAGCGAAACTTCACGGCTGTACCGTAAGCCAGAATCTCAGCTGCTCCAGCCATGACTTGCGAAGTAGTGTACCTGGTACACAAAATAGCATCAGCTCCCATCGCCTCAGCTTCAACCAACATACGGCCAGTGGCTTCTGTACGAGCATCATTTAACGCAATGACATAACCTTTGACCTCACCTCCTATCAGTGAACGTAGTCCAGCCATGATGTCACTACCAACATGTCTTGTTCGAACAGTACTTCCTTTTACTAATCCTAAGACGACCGCCACTTCACGTCCGGCCACATTTTCTGTTGTTGTGATAAGAATATTTTTATTCATACTTAAATTATAACAAAATAAAATTTTCTAGTTCGTCCAGAATACCCTAATCCCACAGACAATCTTTGATTGGTCACAGGACGTCACACACACCAGCGCAAAATAGTACGGTTAACCGTACTATTTTGCGCTATTTAGTTAGCTGTGACACAAGTACTATCTGAGTACAGAGACCACCCAAATGAGCAAGATAATCACTGGCACCAAAAAGACCAGTCCGAGTGCCACCCCCAGAAGCAACTGCGACCAAACTAGTTTTTGTGACGTATCTGCAGTCACTTCAAACACTCTCTTTTTGGCTTTAAAAAACGGCATGCCGGTTAGCTTACTTAGTAAGAGCGAAGCAACTACTAGCAATACCCCAAATATCGGTATTGTAATTACTCCGTAACGTACAAACAACCACGCTAATTCATCATGATGAAAATAATATACATAACTGGTTGCACCAAAAAGTGCAACGAATAGGAGCAGGGATTTAAGTGTCTGGACCATAGAGAATTAATTTATCTGTTTATTTTTAAGTCCAAAATAACGAGGGAAGAGCACGGCAGTTCCATCACTTGTATCGCCGGCGGTAGTAATCGGTAGTTGCTCAGCATGACTCGGCCACGGCAGTGGCAAGGTGCCAGTAAATGACTTATCACCAAACAAGACATCTGCCACACCTGCTCCTTCACTACCTGGCAACCAAGCTGCTAGAAGCGCATCAAACGACTCCACCTCATTTGTTATCAAAAGCGGACGGCCTGATACAATAATCACCACCACCTTCTCTGAGTTAACTTGAAGATTTTTTATCGTTTGTAAATCTTCGTCACTCAAAACGGGATACTCAGTATCACCCCAACCTTCAGCGTATGGCTTTTCACCAACTACTGCGATACCCACATCAGCTTTTTTGCCACCAGCAAACTCCCCTTGAAGATTATATTCAACAAGCGTTGCAGGACTAACCCTGTCCTCTATTCCCTTCAAGATTGAAGTGGCTCCGGCTGGCCAGTTACCATCAATACCTTGCCACTCAATACTCCAAGCCCCCATTTGTCTACCAATGTTATCAGCAGCGCTACCAGCCACCCGAATGTGTGCAGTTTGTGGACTAAGTGGCAGAACGGTATCTTCATTTTTAAGTAAGACCAATGACTCTGCCACCGCTGTGCGAGCCAAGGCACGGTTGGCAGCACTGCCCACCTCGCTTAATTGGACCGCGTCTTTTTCTTCATCAAACAACCCCTGCTCAAACTTCGCGTACAAAATTCTCGATGCGGCATCATTAATTCTTTCATCCGATATTAGTCCTAGCTGATTTGCCCACTTCACATGCTTAGTGAATTGTTCATAGTCAAACGGCAGCATCACCATGTCTACACCAGCATTAATTGCCTGCACTGTTGCCCAAAAAGTATTTACTCTTCCCTCATGCACCCCATACCAATCTGATACCAAAAACCCCTTAAACCCAAGCTCAGATTTTAATACGTCAGTCAGTAATTCTTTTTGAAGAACCATACGCTCATCACCCCAAGTATTTAGACCAACCATAATACTCAAGGCCCCGGCTTCTATTGCCGCTTTAAATGGCGGCAGATACACTCTGCGAAGCGACATGTCATTGGCCGGAGTCACCCCTTGATCAATTTTAAAATTTTTATTTTGTGAACTGTTCCACCCCATACTACCCAGTCCTAGATAGTGCTTTGGTGTTGCTAGTACAAACACCCCATCATCAGCTTCAGATTGCAGACCCTTTACATAGGCAGCACCTAGTTTAGAGACTAACTCTGAATCATCCGAAAACGCTTCATATACCCGACCCCAACGAATGTCTTGTGGGATATCGAGATTGGGCGAATAACTCCAATTAACTCCAGTAGCAAGCATCTCACGCGCTGTTGCTTGTGCTACCGCTTGCACTAATTCTAAGTTGCCGGTAGCACCAAGACCAATAGCGTGCGGAAATACCGTTGCCCCAGGCACATGTGCATGACCATGAATGGCGTCAGCTCCGTACAAAAGTGGAATACCTAGTCGCGTTGCACTTGCCTCGGTTTGGTATCCATCAATCATCTCCTTCCACCCTGCTGGCGTATTAACTTCTGGCTTGGCTCCGGCACCACTAAGTAGACCACCAAGATGGTATGCAGCGATATCATTTGGGTGCTTGAGACTATTCTTCTCCACCAGCGTCATCTGCCCAATCTTCTCTTCGAGTGTCATATAAGACAACAAATCAGCTACTCGAGCGTCAATCGGTTGTGTTTCATCTAAATAAATAGTATCGGCGGCTGGTGTAGTCACAGCAGTTTCGTTATGCTCACTCTGCATATATAAAAATGCGCTACTGAGGAGAGCGGCTAGCAAAAACAAACCTAGGAGGATAGTATTTCGTGTTTTATACGCGTTCACCTCCATAGTATACAACTTAATACCAGTCTTTATGCTTTAGTTGTGAGAGTGCAATAATACTGGCTTGAAGATAGTACTCCTCTCGACTGATGAGACCATCAGTCAGCTTTCCAACAGTTCCAATTCCCTGCTTAATATTCACACTAGAAAAGAATGTGTCTGAAGCGGGACCCATCTCAGTGCCAGTACGCACACTCTCAGCAATTTTAGCTGGAATATAAAACAGAGAAGTTGAAGACTTAGCAACAAATCCACTTTGGTCTGTCACCACCATCCAGGCTCGATTGTAGAAGTTCTTATCTTCATCTTCATACAAACCACCTTCCTGACTCATCCAATAATCAGCTTCCGGATGCGCTTTCTGTATAAACTTCAGACGATTAAGTGCACCAATAAGAGTATCTTCACCAAACGGCTGCTCACCAACACCCGACTGCGACTTCATGGCGATAATAGCAAACTCTTCCTCTGGAAACACAGCTGCAAATGTCTTTTCAGCCACCGCCACCTTCACTGGATTTTCTGAGGCAACAATTACAGTTTTCATATATACAATTATTCCAGAGAGGCAAAATTGAAGGTGATGTATTTTGGTTGAGCTTTCATATTCTTGGTCACGTCAGCGTAGTCTACATACTTCACCATGGTTGGCACCACCTTTATCAGTACATAAACATCTCCATCAATCTGATCAACTGGCGGCAACCAATATTCAGATTTACGTACGGCCACAATTTTATGTAACTCTTCTGTCACTCGCGCAATTTCATCTTCATCATACACAACACTAGCTCGACCAGTTATCTCAGCCACTTCAACTGAATCCTCATCAACAGTAATAATGCTAGCCATATCATTAGACATAACATTTACATACTTGCGGGTAGCTTCACGGGTTAGACAATAAGTATTAAACTCATCGTCTACATACATATACAAAACCGAGCTCTCCGGAGCACCAATTGGCGAGACTGTAGAGAGAGCCATTAGCTGGTGTGATCGTAAAAAGGTTAAGACTTCCTGCTTATCTGATTCATTCATATCCGTATATATTACCAAAACATTATCCAAATAAAGTAACCTTTGCTTATAGCCACATTATAGCAAATAAATAAGCAGGTCATTACTAGTCCGCCCAAAATAACCCACTTTTAGGATAAGCTCTTTACATAATGAAAAAGTGCGGTAATCTTACAAATCGTTCTTTCAAACATACAGGAGAGTACTAGATGGACACCGAAAATCCCCCTCCAATAGTCATTCTGCCGCCAAATGAATCTGGACTTGACGTACCAGTCCGTCCGGGTTGGAAAGCAGATCATGAACAGCTTAAGCTGGGCAAACGCTGTGGCAATTGCCAAACCCCTATTCGTCAACACACGACGGCTGTGGTAGTCAGAATGGAAGATCCTGAAGGTTACGCCGAGAAACATAATGTCACCCTTGCAAATGCTCGTCGAACATCCACGTATTGCGATGTCACCTGCGCCCGTCGAGGTTACTTCAATCTCATGGCTAACCTAAAAAAGCCAAAGTGAACCGCCGCCCACAGAAGCCAACTCGGCCTGTCGGGCGGCTTTTGTTTATCACAGAACATCAGAAGCCAGTGCAAACTAGTACGGTTAACCATACTATTTTGCACTGGCTTAGTTAGTTATGTCAGCAGGTGAGTCTGTCCGACTTTTTTACTCTCCTACTAAAGCCAAGGCCGCCATAGCGTATCTATAAGTATCATGACCCAATCGGTCGTCAGTCTCTTTCAATTTAATTAGTTCATCTTTAGTTACCCAAAGGCACGAAGCGGCGGATACCACATCTTCATGTAACTGTGGCTTAACATCCCTTGATGACACCTTTGCCGCAAAAATAAAAGCCGAGTGATCGTGTGAATCAGTAATCTTATGTCGATTCACAAATATTGGTGGGACTAAGTCTTTATTTTTATCACTATCATTTTTACTCCACCAAGCTGGACCGACCAACTCGGCTTTTAGACCGACCTCTTCCCATACCTCTCTCAGAGCAGCTTCATTTACATCTTCACCTGGGTCAATATGTCCTCCCGGTGCACCCCAGTAATTATATTTATCATGAAGACGCAACAACACCGCCCCGTTATTTACAACATAAGTATCAACACAAAGGTCGAGATAATAATTTAAGTGAGCCATGCACCCAGTATATCAGAACAGAAAAAGCACCCTTCGTGGGGTGCAATTTTGTACTTAATTACTTCTCAGCCAATTCTTTTAAGACCTGGAGAGCCTTGTTCCACATCTCGGTAAACCCCGCCAAGTACTCCTCGTCGAGGTCTTGCTCCACTACCAATTCCGTACCACCATCCTTGGCTGTTAAGGTGTAGTTCTCAAAGGCCGGCGTCCACATCTTAGCTTTAGGACTAGTGGTATCTTCGACACCATTTTCGATAATACCAAGATGCTGTATGGAGATAAATTGATTAGGTATATTCTTAGCAATTCGACTAACCATTCCACCTTCATTCCCTCCATTCTCATCAGTGCCCAAAAAACGAATTTTTGAACCCTCACTCCAATCCCCTTCAAAGCGTGAAGTTGGATTAAAGGATTTTGTCCACTCTTTATATGAATCGTATCCTAGAAGAGTATCCCAGACTTTCTCCCTTGGTGCGTTAATAAAAACCGATACATTTAATTTTTGCTTAGACATAGAATATGTATTTTCTTATAGACCCATACTAATAAATTATTAATAATAAAATGCCCTCTCTTTATTATTTATGACGCCCCATCCACCTGGAAATTACATTAATAGTGATTAGCACACGATTATCATGCGAAAGCAAATTTTTGTGGAATTCTTAATCAAAATTTATAGAAAAATTATACATACCCATGCTGCAGGTACCAGCCAGGCTTGTACCTGGTTTTGCTGTTCCAATGTCTATTACCTCCTCCCCAGTTTGAGGCAAAATCTTCTGGTAACCAATTGATCGAATCACCAAGGCTGTAGAGCAATCATATGTGCCATTGGTTTTCACAATCAGCTTGGTGGGAATATCAGCCTCCGCTGTAGTTACTCTAGGAGAATATCCACCCTTGGCGTTTATGGTTATGTACTGAACACCATCTCTGATTTCAATATTCTGTCCTGACTGCACACCAGCAGTTTCCACACCCTTTAAACCATCGAGGAAAATAATACCAATGCCAATAACTAGACTGACAGTGACAATTGATAAGGCAATTTTATTCATAAAATTTAGTTATATATTAAATAACGGACTGATAATTCCGAGACCAGCTAACCCAGCCAAAAGCGCAAATAACCCCAGACCGATAACCACTACACCAGCAGACTTAAAGAATAGTGGCGCATATTTTGAGTGAGCAAAAGAGGCTGAACCAAAGGAAAGCAACAAGAGCATCGGTAACGTACCTAGCGCAAACGCAAACATAATAAGAAAGCCAGACGTAAAGGAACCGCTACTTAGTGCAGACACCTGCATTGATTGCGTAAAGCCACAAGGTAAGAAGAAGGTGGCGAAGCCTAGGATAAGCGGAGTTAGAGTCTTATGTTCAACCTTTCTGAAGAAACTAAATATTCCTGATGGTAAAGAAATTTTATTCTTTTCAAAAACTCCAACTAAGTTCAAACCAAGTAGCAACATGACCACTGAAGCCAAAATACCCAGTAAAGCCGTGAAGGTAAAATTAATTCCCACTGCGCCACCGATTGCCCCGAGTACTCCACCGAGCCCAGCAAAACTCACCAATCTTCCGACATGAAAAAGTGTAAACGTCTTGGTGTCACTCATGTTGTCTTGCGATACCTTGGCCGACAAAGACAACACCAACCCACCCACAACCGCCAGACAGCTAGAGACAGACGCAATTAGGCCAATAATAAAGCTGGTGACATAAGTAGTTTGTCCACCAAGACCTAAATTAAGAATTCCAGATTTCTGAAGCAGGAAGAAGAGCATCAGAATCACGAGTCCTATAGGAATCGCTTGCCAAATTACATCACCCTCAACTTTTGTCGTTGATTCTTTGGTTACAGACAAGCTATAACCATTTGGTTGGATTTTGTCGGTGAGCATTTTTGCTAGCTCAACAGAATCATAGTTGATGTCAGTTTCTACCTCCACTACTTCCTTCTCTAAATCAACCCGCACACTATGTATATTATTTTGTTCACTTAATATATCCTCAATGAGAATCTTGCAAGAGGCGCAGTGAGTGCCGGAAACATGAAATGTATATGTGCTCATAATTATAATTTCTTAGTTTTAATTCGTAGTGAATTTGATACCACCGATACCGAAGACATCCCCATAGCAAAACCAGCAAAGATAGGATTCAAGAGCCAACCGAAGATTGGATAGAAAGCCCCGGCCGCCAGTGGTATACCGACAATGTTGTAGATAAAAGCCCAGAAGAGATTTTGTTTAATTCCTCGCATGGTTATTTTTGAAAGTTTAATGGCTTTCACTAACTTAGAAATGTCTCCACCCAAGAGAGTGATGCCAGCAGACTCAATTGCGACATCAGTTCCAGTACCCATAGCAATTCCCACATCAGATTGTGCCAGAGCCGGCGCGTCATTTACCCCATCACCAGCCATAGCCACAATATGACCTTGCGCCTGCAACTCCTTAATTTTTTCTAGCTTATCTTGTGGCAAGACATGAGCCACCACCTCATCAATTCCAACTAGTGAAGCGATGTGTCTAGCTGCCTTTTCATCATCACCAGTCAGCATCACTACTTTAATGCCTAGCTTGTGCAGATCTGCCACCGCCTGCTTTGATTCTGGTTTTATTTCGTCTGCCACCATTACAAAACCAAGCACAGCCTCTTTTGTCGCCAAAATAACTGGTGTCTTACCTTGAGCAGTAAACTCATTCAATTTTGTAGCATCAAAGGAAACCCCAAGGTCGCTAACCAGCTTTGTATTGCCAACAAAATATTCAGTGCCATTAATTACTCCCTTAAGACCTTTGCCTTGAATAATTTCAAAGCCTGAAGTTTCTGTGATGGCAACACCCTTTTCTTTAGCATAATTCACAATAGCGTTGGCAATTGGGTGCTCAGACTTCTTCTCTAGAGATGCCAATATCGACACTAGTTCCTCATCGGTTTGAGTTGAAAGGTTTTGTATATCAACCAAAGTTGGCTTCCCTTTAGTGATAGTTCCCGTTTTATCAACCACCACGGTATTTACCTTATGTAGTTTCTCCAAAGTAGCGGCATCTTTAATTAAAATCCCCTCCTTGGCACCTTTCCCGACACCCACAATAATGGCGGTTGGTGTCGCCAGTCCAAGCGCACACGGGCAAGCAATAACTAGAATGCCGACAAACGAGACCAAACCAAAGGATAACGCTTGGGAAAATCCTAAATACTGTGACCCAACAATCAACCAGATTCCTAATGACAAAAAGGCAATCACCAGAACAATAGGCACAAAGATTGCTGAGATTTTGTCTGCCAGTGCCTGTATTGGAGCCTTACTGCCTTGTGCCTCCTCAACCATTTTTATAATCTGCGCCAAGAGTGTCTCTGATCCAACTTTAGTAGCTTCAAATATAAACGCGCCGCTGGTATTTATCGTGCCGGACACCACTACGTCTCCGACTTTTTTCTGAGTTGGCATTGGTTCACCAGTCACCATCGACTCATCAATATACGACTCCCCTTCAGTAATGACACCATCAACAGGAATCTTTGCACCTGGCTTTACCACAATTAAATCACCATGCTTAACATCGTTTATTGATACCTCCACCTCCACGCCGTTGCGAATCACCAAAGCCGTCTTGGCCTGAAGATTCAAAAGTTTTTCAATGGCATCTCCCGTCTTTATCTTTGAACGGGCCTCCAGGTATTTCCCGAGAGCAATAAAAGTAATAACGACAATAGTGACATCGTAGTACTGGTATTCAACATTTATGAACGGACTAAGCACATCCTCAAAGGCACTGACCACAAAACTGTATAAAAAGGCAGCGACCGTACCGATACCAATAAGTGTATCCATGTTGGCCTTACCGTAGCGGAGAAATCGGTAGAAGCCGAGCAAGTATGGCTTACCCACCACAAATAAAATGTAAGTAGCAAAAATCGGCAGCAAGTGGTGGAAGAATTCCTTGAGGGTGTAACTCATCGCCGGAGCCAGATTATACTCAGCAAGAATATCCCAACCCATGACAAAAGCAGCAAAGATAGCGAGCGGAATAGCTGAAAGTACCTTGGTGCGCATATCAGCCACTTCAGCCAGTTTTTCAGCCTTGGATTGATTTAGTCCCAGATGAGCAGCGTGCTCGTCTGCTGACATACCCATTTCTTCTGCCGAAGCAGGGACTGCTAGTGAATAACCCAGTGGCTCAATATGCTTAGACAGTTCATGAGGACTGGTCTTGGCAGGATCAAAGGTAATCTTAGCCTTTTCCGTACCATAGTTAACTTCAACTGATTGCACACCATCAATTTTTTTAAAAGTTCTCTCAATAACTGATGAACATGAGGCACAGTGCATCCCTTTCACCGCATATGTTTGTGCTTTCACTCCGCTAGAAATTTTATTCATATTATTTTCTCTTTAGCTTATACACTTTCAAAATCTCTTGTTTGGCTTTTTCAACCTGGCCGGCCTTTACCTGATTTAAAATACATCCACCAAGGTGATTCTCTAGTAGCAAGTCTTCCACATTAGAAAGTCCTTGCTTCACGGCTGAGGTTTGAGTGATTATGTCTATACAATACGTATCACTCTCAATCATTTTTTGTAAACCACGTACCTGTCCTTCAATTAGTTTGAGGCGTCTAACCAGTGCCCCTTTATTTTTGTCCACCATGTATTTCATATACTGATAGTATATACCCCCATGGGGGTATAGTGCAAATTAAAACAAAAACCGCCGGAGCGGTTTTTGTTTTAATTATTATGACTAGCTCAATTAACCAAACTTCACACTACTTGAAGATATCTCTTTGAGGTACTGCTGGTACCGCGCATCAGCTAGCTGTAGTTTGTAATTAAGGCGAGTGAAGACAATTTTGTATGTTTTACCAAAAGACCCTCGGATGGTGGCTTGGATTTGAAATGAAGCAGTTTTACCAGCTGGAATCTTGGCATAAAGAAGTGTCCCTACCGTTACTTGCGACAATCCTTCACCCCGCACCTTTATATCAGTAGTTACTATCGAACCTTCGGCAGTACCCTCAATTTGATACATGAACCCAGCCGCCTTCTTCCCTGAAGCCACTGACATTGGTACAAACACGTCAGTTTGCTTAGCTGTGATATCTATTTCAATATAAAACTTCCCAAAGGCTTTATCCTCGACACCCTTTTGTTTAACTCTTTGAAACCGCGCTTGGTTCTTTTTTACCTTTACATCTATATAAGCATCCTTCCCTTCTATCTTATTGGCTTTTACTAATTCGGCTTGGAGTCTCTTCAGCTCAGCATTCAAATCTTTTAAGATCTTCTTATTATCTACAGCTGTCTTTTTCATAATTTAATTATAAAACAAACTCCGTGAGTCTTTATAAACATAGTGCATAAGTTCTATCAAGAGACAGTAGGCATACTACAATTGATATATGAATGAAAACTTTGGAGAAGATAAAGGCGTAGAGACAAATATTAATAATAATGGGATGGATATTGTTACCAGTCATCTTGAAAGCGACGGCAGCGAGCTTGAGCCAAGCACAGCTCCAAAAGGCAGCCTCATTAAAATTCTAACTGGTGTTTTACTGCTAGCAGTGCTGGCAGCTGGAGCTTATTTCTTTTTAGGAAAAGACACAGACACCAATGTAGTTGAAACCCCGGAAAAGATTGTCCGAATTGGCCTTTCACTAGACACCCTAAAGACACAACGCTGGGCAGTGGAACGAGATATCATGACTGCTAAAGCCCTAGAACAAGGAGCGGTAGTAACCACTCTAGTAGCCGAAGGTGATGATGCAAAACAAATTTCACAAATTGAAAACTTCATCTCTCAGAAAGTTGACGTCATTATCGTGGTACCACACGATACCACTGCTTTAAACGCAGTTTTATCAAGAGCTCAAGCCGCTGGTATCAAAGTCATTAACTATGATCGTCTTACTCAAGGCAGCGCTCCAGACCTATATCTCTCCTTTGACAGTGTAAAAGTTGGTGAGGTAGGAGCTAGATATGTGATTGACGCAATCCCAGACACCATTGCCGTACCAGATGTCGCCTACCTTGGCGGATCTTCAAATGACAACAATGCCCACCTAGTAAAAAGCGGTGTCATGAGTGTACTAGAACCACTAGTAGCCAGCGGCACAATAAATCTTGTATACAATGAATTTACTACCGAGTGGAGTCCTGATGTTGCCTACAAGAACCTCAAAGCCTTTCTAGATAATGATGGACACGTGGATGCCGTAGTTACTGCCAGCGATGCTCTAGCCTATGGTGCTATTCAAGCCTTGGCAGAACATGACCTGGCTGGAAAAGTTCCAGTATCTGGACAAGATGGAGAACTCCAAGCCATGCAACGCATGCTTAAGGGCACCCAAACCGTCTCAGCCTACAAGCCAGGTAGACTCCTTGCCGAAAAGGCTGTAGCTGAAGCTCTTCTCTTTGCCAGCGGTCAACCAGCCGAAGTAAACGCCACCACCAATAATGGGTTTATGGACGTACCGAGTTATCTAATTGACCCAATTGCTGTTACCGTAGCCAATATCGACAGCACTGTTATTGCAGACGGCACCTATACCCGCAGTCAAATCTACGTCACTGAGTAAGTATGTACGGAATCAAGGGACAGTTACTAAAAGCATTTCTTGTTGTTATCGCTGCTCTTTCGCTTACCACTACTTTTGTGTTGATGATCAATCTGCAAGTAACGCAAGAGTATAAAACAGCTACAGACGTGATGGTTGCCAAATATCAACTCCTAGAATCTGGCGCCGCTTTGAACGAAGCTTTCAATACCATCATGCTCAGTATTGATACTGACGTACACGAAACTGACCAACAACTACTAGACGTAAAAAATGATATTGCCTCCCAAAAATTATTCCTTGAAGAAAACTTAACTGACATCCAATCAAAAGCCAACTTCATAGGCTTTGCGGCCAGTCTTGATGAATTTATCAACCTAGTAGATGAAGGAGTGGCTAGATTTCGAGGTGGCAACATCGATTCATACTATGACGACTATAATGCCGCCACTAAGCAGTTTGAATTTGTTCAAGACAACGGTACCATCCTGCTATTTGGTGAACTTGAACACATCGCTAGTCGACGTGAGGAACTAAGCAACCTGTATAAAACCACACTGATAAGTGGAACCATCCTGCTTATCTTTTTTATTTTTGGTTGCATGTTATACGTGCTTAAGTTCTCCAAGAAGTTTGTCCGTCCACTTCACAACCTAACCGTTGCTACCAAAAAGCTAGCGGCAGGTGAAATTGATGTCCGTATTCAAAAGGAACTATTGGCCTTGCCAAACGAAACTGGAATTCTAGCTAATTCATTTGATCAAATGGCTATTAGCCTCCAAGACAAGGTGTACCGTCTTAATAAATCAAACAAGGAGATAGCTGAATCGGCCAAAAAATTCGAAGAAAAGAATGAAGAACTACAAAAACTCAACCAGTTCATGGTCGACCGAGAAATTAAGATGATTGAGCTAAAGGAAGAAATTAAAGCTCTGAAGGGCGGGTAAACTTACTACTGATTTCAAGTTT
>MFLT01000001.1:0-18935 GCA_001781415.1 Candidatus Kaiserbacteria bacterium RIFCSPLOWO2_01_FULL_45_25 | reverse complement strand
CCATTTGGGTAGCGCGATTGTGTAAAACCTGCCGGCCGGTCAGGAATGGATGGCAGCAGCGAGAGCTGTGACCCTCTCTTGCACCAAGTACTCTTGGCCGCCACGGTCGGCCCGCCGTTCGGTAATACTTGAAGCCACGAGGAAGGTGTCGACATAAGGCTTGAAGAGGGCCACATTCTCCACCGACACGCCACTGGCCAGAGCCAAGGAATCATGAGGGCGAATAGCCTCCCTCATCGCTTGGACCTTGGCCACATCAGGCGGAGAGCCTGTTTTGTCGCCGCTGGTGGTGACGGTATCCACATAGTTCAAGGCATTTTGGCAGGCCATAAACAGCCCCTCACCCATCAGGTCAGAGTCTCTGTATTTGAAGGCCACTCCGCCGAACAATTCCGCGTCAGTTTGAGACATGGCGCGGCAGGCTTCGGGCAGACTGTCCATCCACAGAGCGTTAACCTTCTCCCTTTGGGCAATAGCCCTTAGTTTCGGCCAGTCATCAGCGGCCGAGACATCCAGCAGGTTGATACCGATCCAGCGAGCGAAAAACTGCTTGCGCACCTGCTCGTAGATATAAAGCACCTCAGTGTATGGCATATTATGCCCAATGAGGAAAACCCCATCAGCGCCGCCACGAAACGCAATTTGGGTGTTTAACAAAGCATGCCCCGTCCCCTGTTTGGTAAACGGAGACACACAATGAATCACCGGGAAAAAACGTTTAGGAAGAGTCGTCATTATTCACCTCATCAAGTAGTTGAAAAGAACCCGTTTTTGATACTAGACCCACTAAGACTATTTGTCAAAACACTGGCTTCTAATTGGGTAAACAGTGAGGTAGATAACAACGGATTCTATCCACTAAATCATTTGGAGTAATTCTAGACTTAACTAAGAAATCAACCGCCCCTAAGCTTTTTACGGTATCAATATCAGACTGCTGACTTAAATTAGATGAAACAATAATTGGAATGTTTCTAAGAAAAAGATTTTCTTCCGTATTCAATTCTTGAAGTACTTCAAATCCAGTTTTATTTGGCAATATTAAATCAAGAATAACTAGACTTGGCATTACTTCCTTCATTTGCGCGACCACCAGATCCCCGCTGCGAATTTCGACAACTTTAAACCCCTCAAACTCTAACTTGTATGTATACAATCGAATCAAAAACTCATCATCATCACAGAGTAATATCGTATATTCTGTTTTCATAGAATGACCATCACAGGCTACAAGTACTTAATTAAAATACTAAGATACTTGTATACATGATGACAAAACTAAGATAAAATTATTATGAAGAAAAGATGTGATAAAACTGAAGTATCCAAGTTTTGATGTTTAATAACCTAAACAAGGCTTATTTTTATATTAAAAAGTGATTTAAGTTTTGAAGGTTGGTCTAGTATCTCAATATTTGATTTTCAAAATACAGACTCGTGCAATGGTAAAGTTAGGCTAAAAAATAATTAAATTATGAGGATGCTAATCGTTGAAGACGAGACGCAAGTTAGGGATTTTTTGAAAATAAGCTTTGAAGCGGAGTGCTTCGCTGTGGACGCAACTGGTAACGGGGCCGACGGTTTGCGTTTGGCTTTAATTAATGAATATGACCTGCTTATTCTTGACTACATGCTTCCCAACCATACTGGACTGGAAATATGTAGGGATTTAAGGGCTAAAGGCCGGACGACACCGGTCCTGATTTTATCGGTGAATAGTGAGACAGATATCAAAACACAAGTCATTAATGCTGGCGCTGATGATTACCTCACCAAGCCTTTTTCGTTTACAGAACTCCACGCCCGCGTTCGTGCCCTATTACGCCGCTCACATGTTATGACCGGACCCGTCTATACAGCTCATGACATCACGCTAAATAGCCAAAGCCACACCGTTACCAAAGGTGACACAGCAATTGCTCTAACCCGCAAAGAATTTATGCTCCTAGAGTGCCTAATGAGACATCGTGGCACCGTTTTGTCACGAGGCATGCTAATCGAAAATGTCTGGGACATGAACGCTGATCCGTTTTCAAATACTATAGAGTCGCATATCCTCAGCCTACGCAAAAAGCTAAACATTAACGTATCAAAAGATATCATAAAAACCGTTACTGGTTATGGCTACAAAATTGAATAATAGATTCTCCCAAAAGATTTTATAAAATATTGAAAATTAATTTAAGAATTTTACATTTTTACATTAACTCCTATCCACCATACTAACTCCGGCAAGTTCTTTACCAACCACAGGAGTAAGAAATGGAACATGAATCAACGTTTAACTATGCTGAGTGGGATGTGTACGCACAGTGTTATGACACACTGACCAGGCTCCGCCCTTATGCGGAGATGATAGCCGAAGTGGCGAATCTGATACCCAGGGGCGCAAAATCGGTACTAGACCTTGGCTGTGGCACCGGCACGCTCTTGGCTCGTATCAACAGTATTCGCAAGTTACAACTGACTGGCCTAGATAACTCGCCACAAATGTTGGCTATCGCAGCAAAAAAGCTGTCTAACAGCCCGGCAAAATTGCAAAGGGGTGATTTAGAGACTATGTCAGACTGGGGTGGTCCATATGATTGCGTTGTATCAACCAACGTTCTCTACACCATGAACAACCCACTTTTGTTTCTTGAGCATATTCGAGAGACAGTAAAAGTTGGAGGCACCATAATTGTTGTAACGCCGAAGATTGGTTACGATAACGGCTTGATACTCAAGGCGCACTGCCGAGATACCAGGCCAGATTCCTTCTGGCATGATCCCCACCGTTCACCCTACCGCGAACGACGACTCATCAAAGAGGCCCTTGGCCAATCACGACTAGCAAAAGACATGCGTACCATCGCCGCCCACAACCGGCGAATCGCTGGGACAGGAACCTTCCACTTTCTTACTGAACAAGAACTACGCACACTGGTTCACAGTGCCGGCTTACAACTTATGGATATCCATACCACGTACGCCGACCAAAACTTTCTCATCGTCCTAACTCGGGAATAACCAAAATGGAAAACATCATATCCTTCCAGATAAGTGCTGCTGATGACGCCATTCACCAGCATATCTGCCAGTTTGCCGCCGCAGAATACCAAAGTCGTTACGGTATTAGTCTGGATACCTTTCCAGACATGTTCGTCTATGGCACCACTCCAAGTGGTGAGATTGTCGCCTGCTTCGGAGCTTCCTGGGGTTCAAATCACTACCGATTAACCACCGAATGGTATGTGCCCGAGGAAGCACTTACTACCTACATTGGTAGCCCACTCTCGACCTTTCCACGGGCAAAACTCTGTGAGATAGGCACTCGGGTAGTCAATCTGCCGGCTGGGTGCGGTACGAACAGTGTCCGCACCTCGGTAGCAATGTCGGCGGCACTGCTCTTGCACTTGCACAAAGAAGGAGGACAATTTTCTCTATTTACCGCTGATCGGTCTGTACAAGTCATAGCCAAACAACTCCGGGTCAATCTCATGCAGTTTGGCGCGCCAGACCTGTCTCGTCGTGACGCGGCGTATATAAAGCGCTGGCAACCCTACTTTGACATTCCACGCGGCTGTTATGGCTTTGATTTGGCCCAGGCGGCCGCTGGTTGCTTGAAAGTATGCGAACAACTGAGCCAATCAGGGTTTGGATTTGACTCCAGCTTGTTTGACTCCACGACGAGCACATTGGCAGTTTCTGCCTAAACCCACCAAAGCGCCACCGTCCCCCGGTGGCGCTTTTTTGATAAGGCGTTAAACCATTGCTACAATGGAAGAAAGTGAACACTTTACTCATCACACAGCTGGTCCTTGGTGGTACCATTATTATCAATATTCTTTTGATATTGTTTGTATTTACAAAAAATATCCAACCCCTGACCAACAAAGTCTTACTCCTACAAATGCTCGGTATCCTTGGCTGGACATCTAGTATCTTTATAAATCTCTGGCTTAAAAGCGAATTTGTTGAGTACTTTATATTTGCTTTTGCTGCTTTGGCTTTGGTATCTCAACTTGGCTTTGTCTTTTTATATCCTGGAGCACAAAAGCAAAAGCCTTGGCTAACCCAAGTAATCAGTTTCACTCTTGGATTAGGTACTGTATTTATTTTTGCCAGTTTTATTCCTGGCGCCCTTTTTTCTTCAATTGAAGTTATGCCTGAAGGGTACACCATTGTTCGGGCTGGTTGGCTGTCTAATGTCTATGCCCTCTTTGTTGTCTGCTACATCATATTAGCCATCGCTCTCCTCGCCTACAAACAACAAGTCCTCCTTGGGGAGCAACTGCGCCATCAGACTAAATACCTACTTTATGGTTTTATTATTTTCTTTATTACCAACCTCTTCACCAATAGCCTTCTACCTGTAGTATTTGGTATAAACTTCTTCAACGGTATCGGACCAGTATTTTCACTTATTCTAGTCGCCTTTATCATCCACAACATTTACCGTTACAAATTTTTGGAAATTCAACTTCTCATCCAACGGGGACTGATTTACCTATTTTTACTGGGACTGGTGGTTATTGTCTACCTCGGACTAGTGACGCTTATTAGTCACCTCATCAGTCCAACCTTGCAGATAAGTGCTCTGACTGCCGGAGCCATCACTACCATCATTGGTATTTTTACCGTACCGAGCATTGATTACCACCTACGCAGAATGACCCATCGCTTCTTTTTTAAAGGTCAGTTTGATTATTCCCAAACTCTTTTTGAACTAAGTCAGATTTTACAAGAAACCCTCGATGTCCAAAAAATTACAGCTGAAGCCACCAATAAGTTAGCAAATATATTTGGAGCTAGTTATGTAGCGATAGAAATTAATGATTTACCAAACGATACTTCTTTTAGTCACAAACTTTCATTTGAACTCACAACCAACAACGGAGTTGTGGGCTACCTGCAACTTGGAGAGCGGCAGTCTGGAGACGACTACACCAAACAAGACAGGCAAATGTTATCTACTATCGCCAACCAAGTAGCCGTAGCGATTGAACGTTCTCAATTATATGAAACCGTCCGCGAGTATACCCACGACCTAGAAAAAAAGGTTGCTCTGCGGACTAACGAAATTCGAGACCTCCAATCATATCAACGACAAATGTTGGATGAAATATCTCACGGCCTACAAACACCAATTGCTGTTATTAGCAACGAGCTTTCCCTACTCACCGCTGAGCAAGTACCCCACATTGCCTCATTTAGAAAAACAATTGACTCCCTGTCTCAGTTCATCCGCAGTCTTCTTAATTTATCTCATATTGAAGCTCCTGGAACAACGCTACATTTTACTTATTTCAATATAAGTGAAGCAATTGAAGAAATTGTTGAATACAGTGAGATTAGTTTAAGCCAGTCCGGAGTAGTCTTTGTGTCATCCATACAAAACGATATCAATATCGTTGGAGATAAAAAGAAAATTGAAGAAGTCTTACTAGCCCTGATATCAAATGCCAGTAAATATCGCGACCCAGCCCGAACCCAGATTGTTTCAATTAACCTCAAAAGCACGCCCACTGAAGCTGTGATGACCGTAGGCGACACTGGTCACGGCATAGATGACAAACACTTACCACACGTATTTAAACGCTTCTATCGTGTCCGAGACGCTGATTACAGTGACATTGAAGGCACTGGTCTGGGCTTGGCTATCGTTAATGCCATTATCCAAAAACACCACGGTGAAATAACCGTAAAAAGTGAGCGGGGTGTTGGCACCGTATTTACCATCACTCTACCCATCAACTATCATAAAACTAAGGAAATTGAACAGGCAAATGTCTCCGATAAATCGGTGTTTTAATTTGTAGTTGTTACTGAGTCAATTATTTCAACTCAAAGGTAGCTCGCACAGTCACCATCACTTCCTTATTGAGACTACTAGTGTCATATGAACCATAATCACTAATTTCTATTCCATCAGCAGCTAGCACCTGGACCACACCCCCAGTCGCATTGCGGAGAGCACCGACAGTTCGTCCAGACTCGGAGGCAATAGCCTCAGCTCGGTCTGTGGCGTCTTTGATGGCGCTAGTGAGTAACTTAACTCGCATCTCATCGAGCTTGCTGTAAGTTAATTCCATACCACCAGAAGTAACGGTGTAGCCTGCTCCAGAGAGTGGCCCCATGTCATTAGCAAGACTCGTTAGCTTTTCCAGTTCCCCACTACGCACTACTACCGAGCGAGAAATGGTGTAGCCAGTTTGAATAGCCGCACCATTTTGAGGATAATAATAATCAGTATTGACGTACCCAGCTGGGGTTTCGTACTCAGTGAAGTTTTGTGCTTGTAGATAAGCAATGGTGTCATCAACAGCTTTTTGCGCTCGAGCAGTACCGGCAGCCTGATCATTTAAGCCCGTTTTAGTCTCAATATTAATCACCAACCGGCCACGGTCAGCCACTACCGCCTCTTTGGTTGAACCAGTCACTTCTACTGTATCACCAGCTAACTTAATATCGTAAAGCACCTGCGCGCCATACACAGTGATAACAATCAACGTTACTGCAAACAATGTAGTTGCGGCTACCAGTGGTTCTGAGTAGTCAAATAATTTTTTAAAATTCATAAACAAAGTATATTCCTCTTATCAATAAGCACAACTATGGTCCGTGATTTAACTGTATTTAAGGCTAGAAACTTACGACACGAGTACCACTACTCAGCTCGAAGCGCGTCTACTGGCTGCAACCTAGAGGCATTACGCGCCGGGTAAAGTCCAAACACCACTCCAACCGCCACCGCCACAAAAGCAGCCAAGGCAATAACTTTGGTATTAATTAGAATCGAAATAATTTCACTATCAGCAAAAATAGTGTTAGCAATTCTCCCCACACCTAGACTGAGTAAAATACCCAAAAAACCGCCGAGACTGGTAAGAGCAACTGACTCAACCAAGATCTGCAACATAATGTCTCGATCTCGAGCCCCCACCGCCTTCCGGAGACCAATTTCTTTGGTGCGTTCAGTGACAGTAGTCAGCATCATGTTCATCGTTCCTATACCCCCGACAAATAGTGCGATACTACCCACGATCCCCAAGAACAAACTAATCATCTGAGTAGTTTCTTCTGCCGTCTCAATAAATGACTGTGCTGTCTCAACACTAAACACATCTTCACTGTCTGCGGCCAGTTGGCGTGACGCATTAAGAGACGCCAATATATACTGTCCGGCAATTTCATAATAAGTTGAATCTTGAAGCAATATTGCGACCGAAGATAAATTTTTGGTACTGGTCAGAGTGCCAATGGCTTTACTGTATGGCACCAGAATGACTCCGTCACCACGTGTGAACTGCATCGAACTAGACTCAATTACACCAATGACGGTAAATTTTTGGCCGCCAATGGTAATGTCCTGATTAAGAATTGACTGACTGGTTTCTTCTAGTACGGCGTCCGCAAAGCCGTCCGATACCACCGCTACCGCTTCGCCAAAATTACTGTCGTTCCAGTCGTAGACCTCACCACTGACAATGTCGTAGCTTTGCACCCCTTCATAATCACCCACCACCACTTGAACCGTTGGCGAAAAATCAGAACCGAGCGCAATCACTTCAGAGTTATTGATAGAAAGTGAGGCCAGTGATTCTGTGACATAGGGCTGCTCATTAATCCAAGTAAAATCTGCAAAATTAATTTCACCAGACACAGTCAAATCACCACTAGCAAATGAACTAAAGCGATCAAGTACATTTGCCGACAACCCCTCGCCTAGCGACAGCATAGCCGTAACCGAAAAAATACCGACCACAATACCAATGATTGTCAGGAAAGAACGCAACAAATTACTACGTAATGATTGCAATGATTCAGAGATGAGGAATTTTATTTGCATACTATTTCTTTCCAGCAGTTTCATTAATGAGTCCGTCTTTAATATTGACTACGCGATGGACTACCTCAGTCAGAGATTCGTCGTGAGTTACAATCACAATCGTAGTGCCATACTTTTCATTCAAATACGTCAGTGAGTCAATAATATTCTCACCCGTCTTTGAGTCTAGATTACCGGTCGGTTCATCGGCCAACAATAGTTTAGGACGAGCCACTAGAGCCCGAGCGATGGCCACTCTTTGGCGCTGCCCTCCAGAAAGCTGATTTGGCTTCTTGTGCCAATGTGCTTCTTCTAGCGACGCTCTCTTTAAAGCGTGTGTGACGTACTCATCATAATCACCAGTAAATGATCGTTGGTATATAAGTGGCAGCATCACATTCTGGTAGACAGTTTTACCAGGCAGCAAATGAAACGACTGAAAAATAAAACTGATATCCGTTGAACGTAATTCAGCTAGTTCATTCCCCGACATTTTATCTACAGCCTGACCAGCAAAATGGTACTCACCGTGAGTAGCAATATCCAAGCCGCCAATAATATTCATCAGCGTAGATTTTCCAGAACCAGAAGGACCAAGAATCGCAATCATATCTCCTTCAAATACATCTAAGTTGATATGGTGCAGTACTGGGACCTCAAGACCTCCAGCCAAATAGAAGCTTTTGGATATATCTTTTAGTTCAATCAGTTTTGTTGGTGTTGCAATATTCGTCATGAATAATTAATTACTTGGCGCTGCTCCACCCTCACTAGTTTGTGCCTCCGCGGGCCTTTGGCCACCGTCTCCTGGCCCAAAGCCGGCCTGTTGTACCACTGACTCAGTTGTAGACTCGGTCAAAGACGAAGAGACTATAATGTCTCCCTCGGACAGACCTCCCACAATCTCAACGTAATATTGCCCGACAATACCTAACTCCACCTCAACCTCATAAGTAGCGATAGTTGCTCCTGAAGTTCTAACAATACCCATCCGATTGGCTTCTAATTGTTGCTCTTCAGTCAATTTGTCGACAACCGTTACCTTTGGCACTCCTTGCTCATAGGTAATAGCCGAAGCTGGTACCCGAAGCGCATCTGCATTCTCTTCCTCTACTACTTCAATGTCTGCCAACATCCCCTCTCTCAACACTAGCTCGGCGGTAGTTCGATCATATTCAAGCTTGGCCTGTATTTCATACTGAGCCACGCCAGTAGATTCTGGTAGAGAACTAATCTGGGTAATAGTAGCCTCAAACACTGGCTGCTCCGCAAAAGAAGTAACCGTCACTTTCACTTTTTGACCAACCGAAACCTTGGCGACATCAGTAGCCCCCAGTGAGAAAGTGGTCAAAAATTCATCAGATATAAGCGTGCCTAAATTTATCGTGTCACTAGTTCCTCCAGTTGGAGTGGCTCCGGCCACCACGTTTTCCATCCCCTCAACCGTTCCCGAGAATGGAGCCACGATGTCTCGCTCTTGAACCACATCGTAGTTTTGTGACAAGCGTTGCTGCGCCTCAGCAAGAGTGGTCTCAGCCTTTTCAACATTTAAGTCACGGTAACTACTTGAATCAGTCTGCTTTAAATCAACAAGCTCCTGTTCAGCATTGGCCAAATTCACCTCAGCGTCAACAATTGCCTTTTCTAAATCAGCTACCGTAGTTTCGTAGTTCTGCTTGGTTTCAGAATACGTGGCAATTTCAGTATTTGGAACATACACCACCCATTTATCATTGGTTCTGGTGTCATTCGGGAAAGTAATTTTTAGACCACGAGTTCCCAAGTCTACCGCCTTACCAAAAATCACTGCCTCCGTCATGGACTCCAAACCACTGACCTTATAGCTATATCCAGAATCTGCACCCGAAGCATAAACTTCAATAATATACTGACCCTCTACATCACTAACATATCGTCCAGACAGTGTTGGTTCGGTCCTATCCTGGAGCGCAGCTAGCAGATCGGCATGAGGTACAGTTTCTAAATCCTCATTCAAAAAATCACGAAAGGCATCTTCAATATCTTGCTTGGAATCGGTAATAGTCTTTTTATATCCTTCAATTTGATTTTCTTTAGTTCTGATTTGTGTATTTGGGTCATTTACATTTCCCTGCTCTTCCTGAAGAGCTAGTCTGGCTTCTGCCACCGCCACCTTTGACGACTCTGTGTCTACATAAGCATCACTTTTATCAAAAGAGATTAGGACGTCCCCTGCTTCAACGTGACTTCCGTTAGAAACATTAACAACGTCAATTCTACTCAGTTGCTTATATACGTCGATATCAAGTTTCTGGGCGGCAATAATATCTCCCGTAGTCTGAATGCCTGAAGTGACTTCACCCCGCTCAACTGTATCAACAACATAAAAAGATTGAGCTTCTTCAGTATCGTTGGCCTGATAAACTTGCGTGTAGTAATACACACCACTAGCAAATACTATTACCGCCATCAGGTGCCACTTATAGTTTGTAAGCTTTTTTAAAAAATTCATACTATTCACTACGGTCATTACTTATAAAATCCGGTGGTGGTGGAAGGAAGCGCACTAAAGTCGCTTCAATTTCACCACCCTCGTTTGGACTACCAAGCACTACTACAAATGAGCCGATCACAATATCTTCACTAGATAATTCTTCCCTAAATTCACGAAAGAGTGTCTCATCTGATACACGAATAGTCTTCTCTACATTATCTGGACCAGCCACCACAAAAGTTGGCAAAGTCACACTCACCACCTCTCCAGCTGAACCATGACCAACCGGCAGTCTCATATCCCCCATTTCTTCAGCAAAGGGCATGGCTCCTGGTCGATTTGCATCAATAAAATTACGCTCAAAATTGTCTCCAAAATGATGAGAAAATCTGGCTTTGTGTTCTCCAACCATCACTCCCGTCTGAAAGATTCCCAAAGCCACAATAGAGATGACAATTCCAATTAATATACCTTGGAAAGATTTTGATTTAGTAAATGTAATTAAGTCTTGATACATAAAGTTAGACAGTAGTAATTATTAATTTAGATAGACCCAAACGACTATTCTCAACAAATAGTTTAAGGGCGGTAAGCAGAGCCCCAAACACAATCAAAGCGACAATCATACTCGCCACCGGTAGTGCTTCCAGCAGTACCAACAAGAACTGTTGCCAATAGGCCAGCACCACGTCTGGATCAGAAAATATCAGTGACAGGTAACTATAAAAACTAGTTTGGTAGAAACTAGTTAGTAAATACTGCAATACAAACCAAAACCCGACCAAAGAAGCAGGTATAACAAGAGCTGAGGCCAGCAAGAAAACCCGCGCTCTCTTAATTTCTTCCTTTCTAACCCCAAGTAATACTCTGGCGCGTAGATTAGGTGGTAATTCAATATGATTTTGAACCATATATACATAACGTAAAAGAGATGCATTTTGGTGCATCTCTTTTAGGCAAATTTAGTTTCTGTCAGTCTTCGTAGGCCAGCAATCGCTCTACGATGCTGGCTTTTGACCGTATGTAGTGGCCGACCAAGCACTTGGCCGATCTCTTCAAATGTCAGTTGATTTGTATAACGTAGATTCAATACTTCTTGGTACTTAGGGTCCAGATTTGTTAATAGTGACGCTACATACTCAGCATCTTCAGCTTGAGACAACAGCGCTTCAATACTTTTAGTTCCGTCAGCCAAGGTTTCTAGTAGCACGTTTTTACCCTCTTTATTTTCAAATGAAGATACGGTCAGAGCCCGGCGTTGTCGCAAATAATCAATGGCGGTATGGCGAGCAATAGTAAACAACCAACCTTTAAAATTAGTCCCCTTTCTATAAGACCGAATATTTTTCCAAGCCTTTATAAAAGACTCCTGAACCACATCTTCAGCCACTGCCGCATCTTGTGTTAGATGCAAAGAAAATCTGTATACATCAGAAATGTACCTATCAACCAAAAACCCCAAAGACGTATCATCGCCTTCAAGGTAACCGTTTATGAGCTGTTCATCAGTCATATCCATGATTTAAGTATAACAGTGTTCACTAGTTATTACGCCAGAAAGGTGCTTTTATTTCATGAAGTAACCTTAGGACACTTAGTATAGTTGTATTAAGTAACATGAACTGGAATCCTTTTTTAAATGCCCTGGCCGCTGTCTGCTACATTGGAGTAGTGGTGACCTTTTTGCATTTTATTGAGTCATTACGCCACGACACCCCAGACACCCTCATTGATGGCATGGCTGCAATTTCACTATTCACATTTTCAGCCGCGGTGATGGCCTTTCTATTTTTCTACCAACCAGTCCTTAAATTATTTGAGGATAAAAAGTCAGAAGCACTGGCATACTTCCTCAAAACCCTCGCTTACTTTGGCTTAATAACGGTGACAATTCTCACCATCGCAAGCCTGCAGTAAAACACCCACCATAAAGGTGGGTGTTTTAATTTACTCTTTCTCTACAGCTCGCCGTCTAGGACGATGTTAGAACCTTTATAAAGAAAAGCTGATGCCCTCGTGTTGAACGTCTAGCTTATATCCTTATTTACGGACATAACTTCAATCCACCCATTTGGAATTCCAAAGTGAGGATGATTCTCAAACAATTGTGCCGCTACATCAAGAGATTCTGCCTCTATAAACGAATACATCATGATGTCATTACGAGAATCTTCGATTCCAGCTGAAGTAATGCGCTTTGGCTTTCCAACACCAGCAGTCTCAATGATGGATGCTTTATGTTCTGCCATCCAAGCATTCCACTCGGATTGCATTTGTTGTTCCTGAGCCTTTCGTTCTTCCTCTGGAAGTTTCATCAAACCATCAAGCCCAGCATGGGCATTTGGTACATAACTAAAAATTTCATATGAATATTATTATTTACATTAGTGATTAAATAGAAAAGTCCTATGTGACCACTTATTTATAATTGATTCATCGTTTCACTCATTAAAATAATACGCTCACTGCCCTGGCGGGTCAAACAGTTTGGGACGAAGTTGGAACTTTTCTAGACATTGATTCAAACTTGAGCTACTATCGCTGAACCTAAACTGTCTAGGAGTTCTTCATGGATTCGATCAAAATCATCGCCACTCCCCCAGGGCAAGCTCCTGAGGAAGTGCGCCAGCAATGGGTAGGTTTGACCATCCCATTAGCTCAGCAAGAAAAGGGCGGTTTCCAGATGGGTGTCCTCGGTGGCACTGCCAATAACCTCGGCGGTTACCAAGTACTCTCCAAGGACGCCTTTGCCCTCTTGTTGGCAAAGTCACAAACTGCCTACCTCTGGTTCGCGGAAAATGCATTCTTCGGCAGTCACCTGGTCTTCGCACGTGCAGTTTGTGAATTTCTGCCTGGCGTCGAAACGGTCGTCGGCCATGACCCGCTCGGCATGGACGATCCAGATGAATTCGCGTGAGTACGTTCACTTCTCGGCCCTACGCAAAAGCCCCCGCTTTTGCGTAGGGCTTTTGTTTTTTCTTTAGCGGGCGTTTGGGACGATATTCGAACTTTTTTAGTTAGATAACTCTGACCGAAGCTCCATCCAAATTTCTCCCAGCCAGTTTTTACCTTGCCAATCTTCCCCACGACCCCAACAACTATCTTTTGGAGAATCTTCAACCAGTTTTGCATTTTCTGACTGACGCAAAGTCTTTTCAATATAAGGATGTTGAGCTAATTTTGCCCGACAAATGTCTTTCATGACTGCTCGCTTTTCTTCTTCCCACGACGGTCGCTTTTTATCTTGGTACTTATGAGCAAGTTTTAATGCGTCGTGTGCAGAGGGAGCGTTCGCAATCTCTTCATAAATTGCTTCGTCATCAAATCCAGCTGCTTGGAATGCATGCTCTGAAGTTTGCCATGTGCGACCTCTCAAGACTACTGTAAAAGCTGCAAAGTTGGAAAAGCAGTATCCAAACTCTCCACAATAGAACAAGACAGGGTCTTTGATTTGCTCGTCGTAGGTATTTTCCCCTTTGTTAATAAACATATTTAAAAGTATATCAAAACCTGTGATGTATATATAGCTGGCTGTGTGAGACAGCGTTGGAACTTTTTTCTTAATTGGTGTAGAGTAAAATCCTGTTCAAGGAAACCAAGGAGATAGACCATGGACCAAAAACCGACCAGAACCCAAGCTGAGATTTCTGCTCTGCAGGAAGAAGCCATCCGAAGAGCGCTTGAAATTTCGGAACTTGAAGTACATGATGACTTCGACTCGAAATTTTTGCTCTCTATCCTATTCTTCGCGATGCCCAGCTTGGACAAAGCAGCAAAAACCCGGGACCGCAAAAACACCCGTATCGAACACTTTCGCCAGTGGCTGAAGGACAACAACATTACGCCGCGAGACTGCGGAATCGGGAAAAATTTTGTGGATCAGTACATTCCTGAGTACAGTTTTCTGTACTAAAAACCACCCAAGGATCTTGAACCTCGCCCCCGCGCGAGGTTCTTTTTTATTATTAGCTATAAATTGCTGGCAGCTTGGGACGATGTTAGAACTTTTTTATGCTCTTTGGATGAATAAATACCAACCACGCTGTGCATATACGATATAATTAATACACAAATTAATAAATTTCATATATGCCTGCTTTAAACACTCTAAACAATCTGCCAAATAATCTAAAATGGTACGCATTGATTAAATTGCTTTTAATCCTACTTTTAATCTCAATCCCTTTCACATTTGCAGGTGAATGGTTAAATTTTTATTGGTCGGCTTTTATATTATTTATTCTTCCTATTTGGATATATCTTGTTTTATCATATAAATTTACAAGTTTTATTGTAAGTGACAAAACATTAACCATTAACTCAGGGATATTGTTTAAACGATCTATATCTATATCTTTTGATCAGATACAAAATACTGACAGTTCACGAGGTCCTTTAAGTAGTGCCTTTGGTATATCACGTCTCAAAATATGGACAGCTTCTCCTTCTCAACTTCGTATAAATCAAGGGAATAGCAACAATAAACCAGATGGTTTACTCTGGCTGCTAACAACTGAATCTATAGCCCTGAAGGATTTTATTTCCAACAACTAAAGTAGTGAGGATAATGGGTCAGGATAATGGTGTCAGACACCTTTATTTTCTAAAATTTAAATAAATGTGCCTGTCCCCTTATTTTGTACCCCTCTAAACCTACCTGTTAACAAGTAGGTTTAGACCACACCTAACCCTCAAATCATCCTGAGAAATAAGGGCAGGATAATTGGTTATATAAGAAAGGCCTATGTAGCTACATTCATTTTGTTAACAATCCTCTCTACCGTCTTCCAAGTGCGAGATGTTATCTCTTTGTTAAACTCCTTTTCAAGCTTCTGCATGATTAGCGGAGTTTTCGACTCTTGGTTGTTATAGACTATACACACTTCTTTTTTATAGACACCGAGCACTTTATAACCAGCGCCGCTCTTTGGTAACGTTCGTAATTTAGCTGAATGGTGTTTAAAAAAAGTAACGAGGATGTAGTTCTCGTTGCCGTGGGTAATACCCTTGGCTGGGTTTTTGTTTAAGAGCTTCTCCATATCACTCAGACTGCGAACTGTGGTGGTACTGACAAAGCCCAGGATCTTTGGTAAGTCTTCTTCTATCTTTATCTCTAGTGACGCTTCACTTTTCGAGCTAGACTCAAATACCACGTTGCCACTTGAAATGACAGTTCGGACGTTCTTAAAACCCATTTCCTCAAATCCCCACTTTAATTTAGCTGGTCTCATATTGGGATTTATCGGCCCAATCCCGCGCAGTAACGCTACATAGGTGGTCATATAAATATGATAGCAAAAAAATCAGAGTCCTACAGACAAATGAGCGAGTGAAACAAGAGAGAGGTTTCGTAATTTCTATACATTGCTGCCCGACAAGGACTCGAACCTCGATAGGCGGTACCAGAAACCGCAGTCCTACCATTAGACGATCGGGCAATATTATTTTGTTCTTCTTTCCTTCCTCTACTCCCTCCTCTGGTGGCACTATACTGCCATACTATGGCCAAATATTAAAGTGGCAACTAACAGACGTTTATTCTTATGACTTTGGGTGCTTGCTCACTCCCCCAATAAACCGCCAGCCGCAGACGCCTGGCACAGTGCTTATGTGTCGCAGGTGCAGGATGGCAGTGTTGCGAATCTTGAGGATGGCAATGAAGCGACGGAAGGCACGCCAGAAGCTCATTGGCTTGTCGGTGCAGACATGCTCTAAGAAGATGTTGGTAAAGACAGCATGGGACACCACCACGACTCTGGCGTCATTAGGTAATGACTCAAGGAAAGTGCGAGCGGTCTTGACCCGCAGAAGCAAGTCTTGATACGACTCCCCACCTTCTTGGGCAACATTTAAAAACCACAGCCACACATACCAGAGAGTAGTGAGACTCTGGTAGCGGTTACCCACCAGCCAGTCTGGACGCTTAAGCTCTTCAAAAGCGGGATGAGTATCTGGGATGACATTTTCACAATACGAGGCGATGATTTGAGTAGTCTGTACCGCTCGCAGGTGTGTACTGCTGATGATGTGAGTTGGGCGGAGTTCGGCTATTTCCCAAGCTACACGCTTGGCTTGCTGTACTCCTTCTTCATTGAGAGTCGTCTCGGGGTGCTGGTGCCGACGCGCCACGTTACCATCGGTTTGACCATGACGAACAAAGTATACGTCCATGTTACTTTTTGGTCGTTACTTCAATTACGGCTATCTCAAGTGGTAGGTGTGGAATTGGTGAATAGGTAATCTGCTCAGTAGCAGTAAGGAGACGAAGTAGGAGCTGAGAATTAAGTGGTGATGGAGTGGCAGCCGCTAGGGTGCGGAGTGTGTCCTTGGCTACTGGAGCGAAGTTGGCCAAGAGTGCGTCAGCTTTGGCTGGCTGATTACGGACCAGCATGATGGCGCGGAGGTTCTCAAGTAAGAGACGCGCAAAGAGCTTCATGTCTACATGAAGGCTCACCGCTTCGCCAATAGCGGTCAGAGCTTTGTCTGCAGAACCTTCGTGAAGAGCTTCTATGAGACCAAGTAATATCTCACTACGTGGCGCCCCGATAATAGCCGCCACTTCGTTCGCATCCCCAATCACATCACCCGAGGCCAAGATGACTTTTTGAGTCACGCCGAGCGCGTCACGGAATGATCCATCAGCCGCTACCGCGATAAGGTCAGCAGCATCTGGTGAGAGAGTGAAACCTTCCCTCTTCGCCACATCAGTTACGGTCTCTGCTAGTACTGCGCGAGAAGGACTACGGAAACGGAAGACTTGGCAGCGCGAGAGAATGGTATCTAAGAGCTTCTCCTCTTCAGTGGTAGCGAGGATGAATAGCACGTGGGCTGGTGGCTCTTCTAGCGTCTTTAGAAGCGCGTTAAAAGCTTCTTTGGTCAGCATGTGGACTTCGTCAATGATGTATACCTTGTACTTAGATTCGTACGGTAGTGTATGTACTGCTTCTTTGAGTTCACGGACATCATCAATTCCGCGATTACTAGCGGCATCTATCTCGTATAGGTCGACACTACTAGTCCCGACGGCCTTCGCAAAGATTCGCGCCAAAGTCGTCTTGCCTGTACCGCGGGTACCGGAAAACAAAAGGGCGTGCGGGATTTCGCCTTTTTTGATTGCTCCTTCTAGTACCTTTACGATGTGCTCTTGGTCTCGTACTTCACTAAATTCCTGTGGTCGATATTTTCGATATAAAGCGCCGTGTTCTGCCATAATTTTTCTAGTATATCAGATTATTCAAAACGGACAGAATCACGGACAAAAGAGCGTAATATTTCCGTGTCTGCCACTAAGTTTTCACTCCCCAAAATCACATACCCCACCTCAACTGGACCAGCTCCTAGCTGCTCTTCAAAAACTGCCGCCAAGGTGCGGTCAGCCGCTACGGTGTAGCCATGCTTGCCGCCAAGGTAGCCGCCATCAATGACTGGACTGTTGTTTACAAGTCCACTGTATGGCCCCACATGGGTCTTTAAACGAGTGATATCGAGCACACTTTGGTGTTCCTTCGTTAGGTACTGCATGAAGGTCACCAAGTCACTTACAGTTGAGACATTTCTATCAGACAATCCAGACGCATCAGCGAAGTGAGTGGTAGTCATTCCAGCTTCTTCAACCAACTGGTTCATCTGTGTGATTACCGCATCGTCGGTGGCGCGCTCATACACTGCCGCAGCGTCGTTAGACGACTCTAGCAAGAGTGGGAATAGCAGTTCACGCATAGTGTACTCCTCACCTACTGCCAACTTGCCAGCTCGTCCTTCTGCTAGGAGGTCACTTGTGGTGACGGTAACAGTCTCTTCGAGGTTTGCGTTCTTTACGATACTTGCGGCAGTGGCGAGTTTGGTCACAGATGCAATTGGGAGGACAGCTGTGGTGTTGTCTGAAGCGAGGATAGTGCCGTCTGATAAAGCAAAGATGGCATAAGCTGAGGCACTGACGACGTCAGGCTCACCAGACACACTCAAAATCGGAGCCGGTGCAGCACTAACCGGACCGCGGTCGGATGAGAAGAAGTTACTGAAGGCAAATAGTACCAGCAAAAACGCAACAAGGAGGAGGGGTTTGTGTAGAGTGGCGGGCATGTCTCCCTAATAATACACCACTCCCCAAGGCGAAAGCCCCGGGGAGTGGTGTCTCTGTGTATGAGATTGTGGTTATTTTGCTACTTTCTTCGCTGCCTTTACTACCTTTGCGGCCGCCTTCTTAACTGGAGCAACCGCTTTCTTTACTGCCTTCTTAGCGGCTTTCTTCTTTGGTGCTGCTGTCTTGGCAATTGAACGCCAATGTTCCTTCATTTCCTTCTTGAAAGTTGATAGATCAGCTTTTGAAGCGTCTTTTACTCCAGCGTAAGTAGTAGATACGGTATCAATAAGCTGTTCGTATTCTTCTTGGGTCATTTCCTTGGCTTGTTCAATCTTCTCGAGCACTTCTGCCTTGGCCTTGAGAGTCCAACTCTTTACTGCCTTACGATTCTTAGCGGCGTTCTTACTACCATAGAGGAAGTAGGTTCCAGCTGCGGCTACAGCTGCAGCAGTGAGACCGATACCAATTCCAACGGCTTGTTCTTTAGTAATCTTTTTTGGGGCTGCGACTTTTTTCTTTGCTGCCATAAATATGTAAATTAGATAACAATAATAATTTCATTCATCATC